>WGAR01000168.1 GCA_015494725.1 Thermodesulfobacteriaceae bacterium
CCCTCGGCCGAGGTGCTGCTTCCCCTGTTTGAGGCCCATCCCGGACTTACCTGGTGTTTCGACCCCGGACACGCCCAGGCCTTTGCCCGCACCCACTGGAAGGAGTGGTTACCCCGGCTCTATCCCTATCTTTCCGAGATCCATCTTCATGACAATCGCGGGGACTGGGACGAGCACCTGGCCCTGGGGGAGGGGACTATTCCCTTCCCGGAGATCCTAGGTTTTGTGTATGACCGGGGGCTGGCCCCGGTGCTTACCCTGGAGGCTCACGCCGAGGAGGCGGTGGCCCCCAGTCTCCGTTACCTGCGGGAGCTTCTGGGCAGGCTCCAGCCTGCCTCCTAGGCGGTCAGCCCCCGGTGGAGTGGATGAAGAGGATCTTTTCCTCGATTTTCCGGCGTCGCGAATCCACCGGGGCCGGAGAGGATCGGGAAAGAAGGGCCTCATAGGAAGGGATTACTTCCGGACCGCCGTAGGCGATTTCCCGACCCTTTTCCGTTTCCACCAGCACGAAATCCCGGCCGTTGGTTTGAAGGACCAGAGGCGGGGGCCCCTCGGGAAAGGCCAGACGGGCATAGGCCACCAGCCCCCGGGTACGGGATCGGACCGCTCCGGGCGCATAGTCCGCGACCAGAAGGGGCCTTTTCCCGTCGGTGACCAGGAGATCGGCCTGCACCCTTTCCGGGGCCAAACCCAGGTTCAGCACCACCGCCGGCGGGTCTTTGAGGGTGGTGGGGGGATAACCCGCCCGCAGGAAGATCTCCCTAAGTTGCATGGAGGAAACGCTCCCGGGCCCGGCGGTAGATTTCCCGGACCTCCTCCTCGGAAAGCCCGGCACCTCTCCCTACCAGGAAGGCCTGTTCGGCGCTCATGAAATCTCCGGGGGCGTGGGCATCGGAGTTGATGATCAGGGGGGCTCCGAATCTGCGGGCCAGACGGGCCACATGACCGTTGGTCAATGAATGGCCTTTGCGTCCGGAAAGTTCGAGGAAGATCCCCTTTTCCGCAGCCAGCCTGACCTCCTCCTCGCTGATGAGGCCGGGATGGGCCAGGATATCCGCCCCGGCCTCGATGGCCATCCGGTTGGTGCCCGGGGCCACCGGTTCCACCGGGGTCTCCCCGTGTACCACCACGATCTGGGCCCCCAGCTCCCGGGCCCGTTTCACCAGCTCCGGAATCAGGGGAGGGGGCACGTGGGTGATCTCGATCCCCGGGATCAGGCGGCAGGAGGAATGAACATTGAGGTCCCCGGCCACCCGGATGAGGCGAGGAAGAATGAAGTCCAGATTGGAACTGTCGGCATGGTCGGTGATGGCCACGGCCTCATACCCCATTACCCCTACCCGCCGCAGAAGTTCGGCCGGAAGGAGTTCCCCGTCGCTGAAAAGGGAATGACAGTGGAGGTCGAACATTACATCTTGTACTTGAAGGCCTGGGGATCCAGACGCTCCAGAAGGTCCTTGAGCTTTTCCCGGTTGGTTTCCGAGGTGGCAGCGGTAGCCTCCTCGGCCTTTCTCTGGGCCTCCTCAGCCAGGGCCTGGCTTTTGGCCAGCACCTCTTCGTACACGTAGATCTCCGCCCCGGTGCGCAGGGCCAGGGCCACCGCATCGCTGGGACGGGCGTCGATCTGGATCTCCTTCCCCCCGAGATCCAGGGTGATCAGGGCGTAGTAGGTATTATCGCGCAGGTCACAGATCTCCACCCGGGGTACCCGCACCTGTAGGCGATCCAGGATGTTCTTCATCAGGTCATGGGTCATGGGACGGGGAAACTCGATGTTTTCCAGTTTGCTGGCAATGGCTGTGGCCTCAAGGATCCCGATCCAGATGGGAAGCCCCCTTTCTCCCTCCTCTTCCTGGAGGATCATCACCGGACTGTTGGTAACCGGATCCATGGCCACAGCCTGGATCCTCATCTTTACTTTCATTTTGGCCTCCTCATGGGCCTTGGATTGTGCGGCGATATTCCCCCCGCAGGGAGTGTTTGCCGGTATCTTTAATAAAAACATAAACCAGGGCCCCTTTCAAATCCAGACCCGCCGGGGCGGAGAAATTCACCACGTGATTGGTGCGGGTGCGCCCGGTCCAGAGCTCCGGACGGGTCTCGCTGGGGCCCTCCACCAGAACCTCCACCTCCCGACCGATATAACTACGGTTGATCTCCTTGGTAATGCGTGCCTGGAGGGCATGCACCCGGCTTAGGCGCTCGGCCTTGACCTCCTCAGGGATCTTCTCCGGGAATTCCCGGGCCCGGGCGTAAGGGCGATCCGAATACTTGAAGGAAAAGATCTCGTCATAGCGGACCTCTTCCAGAAGGGAGAGGGTTTCCGCAAAGTCCTCCTCGGTTTCTCCGGGGAAACCCACGATGATGTCCGTGGTAAGGGCAATCTCCGGACAGATTTCCCGCAACCTGCGGATCTTTCCCAGGTATTCCTCCCGGGTGTAGCCTCGATTCATGCGCTTGAGGATCCGATCCGAACCGGACTGTACCGGAAGATGCAGGTGCTCGCAGAGTTTTTCCACCTCCGCAAAGGCCCGCATGAGGTCCTCGGATAGATCCCGGGGATGACTGGTGGTGAAACGAATGCGCCAGAGATCGGGAATTTCCGCCACCATCCGGAGGAGTTCGGCGAAAGAGGGGAACCCCTTTTCCTTTTTGCCGTAGGAATTTACGTTCTGTCCCAGAAGGGTAACCTCCCGCACCCCCTGCCGGACCAGACATTCGATTTCGCGCAGGATGTCCTCCGGAGGACGGCTGATCTCCCGGCCCCGAACATAGGGAACCACGCAGTAGGAACAGAAGTTGTCGCAGCCCTGCATGATGGTGACCTGGGCCTTTATGGGACGTTTTCCATCCAGAGAGGGGACCACCACCGGGGGCCGGAACCTGGACTCCATTTCCACCCGGACCTGAGGCCTTCGGGTGCGCTCGATTTCTTCCAGGATCTCGCGGATCCGGTAGATGTTCTGGGGCCCGAGCACCAGGTCCAGATGGGGGAAGCGTTTGAGGAGACGTTCCCCTTCTTGCTGAGCCACACAGCCGCAGATCCCGATGATGATCTCCGGGCGACGGGCCTTGAGGTGCTTGAAACGCCCGGCCATACTATAGACCTTTTCCTCGGCCTTGCGACGCACCGAGCAGGTATTGATCAGGATGAGATCCGCCTCCTCCGGGGCCTGACAGGGTACATATTCCCCCGCAAGAAGCGCCAGAAGGCGCTCCGAATCGTATTCGTTCATCTGGCAGCCGAAGGTACGCAGATAAACCTTCTTCATAACCCAGCATATTTTAATCCCTAAACCCGGACCTTGCAGGCCCGTCTTACCGTTGTCAGAATCTCGCCCGGGGATTAAGCTGCGCTCTAAATTCCCACGGAAGGTGCGGACCATGCTGATGGAACATCTTACCTCTGCCGAGCTGGAAACCCTCCCCCGGGAGACCCCGGTGCTCATCCCCTTCGGTTCGGTGGAGGAACACGGCCCCCACCTTCCCCTGGCCACGGATGTTTACACCATCTATGGGGTTGCGGAGCTTGCGGCCCGGGAGATCCCCCTGCTGGTGGCCCCGCCGGTCTATTACGGTCTCTGTCGCAGCACCTCGGATCATCCCGGGACCCTATCCCTGCGCGGCGAGACCCTGCGGGCCCTGGTCCTGGATCTCCTGACCTCCTTTTATCGGCAGGGGTTTCGGCGTTTTCTCCTGGTCTCCGGACACGCCGGCGGCACCCACATGGCCTTTATCCTGGATGCCGCCGAGGAATTTCTGAGCCGCCACCCGGAGGTACGCATAGCCGTGGCCTCCATCCTGGATCTCCTGCGCGAGGCCGCCGCGGATCTGGTAGAGACCCCGAACGATGCCCACGCCGGAGAATGGGAGACCTCCCTTATCCAGCACTTTTATCCCCATCTGGTGAAGGGTACCGCTCCGGCCGAGTATCCCCGTTTTCCCAAACATATACTGGTGGCGAGGAAACGCCCTTACTGGCCCGGAGGGGTATGGGGAGACCCGGCCAAGGCCAGTCCGGAAAAGGGACGGGACCTTGCTCTCTCTCTGGCCCGGGGATTAAAATGTCTGGTGAAGAATCTGGAGGAGGTTTGAGCATGCGGAAAACGCTTCCGTTCCTGCTGTTGAGTCTGGTCTTCCTCTGGTCCATGGGGTTTTCCTATCCCAAAAAGGCCCCGGAGATAAAGTTCGCCGGGCTTGACGGCAAGGAATATCGTCTTTCGGATTTCCGCGGGCGGGTGGTGATCGTCAATTTCTTTGCCAGTCACTGCCCCCCCTGCATGGTGGAGCTCAAGGAGCTGGCCAAGCTTTATCGCAAATACAAGAACGATGGTCTGGTGATAGTGAGCCTGATGACCGATACCGAAGCCGCCCCGCTTCTGCCTCAAATTGTGGAGGCCAAGGGGATCACCTATCCCGTGGGTCTGGCCAGCGAGGAGATCATGCGCGCCTTCGGCAACATCTACATCACTCCCACCACCTTTATCATCGATCGCAAGGGACAGGTGGTAAAACGCCTGGTGGGGTATGCCGGGGAAAAGTATCTGGAGAAAAAGGTCCGGGAGTATCTGGGAAAGTAAGGGCTCAGGGATAGATCTCGATAGCCGCTTCCCCGGCCCGGACCTCTCCCACCTCGGCGGCCTCGAACACCCCCTTTTCCAGCAGGCGATGCTGTAACTCCCGGGCCTTTTCCGGGGCCACGGCGATGAGGAGTCCGCCTGAGGTCTGGGCGTCATATAGAAGGGCCAGCCTCACCGGATCCACCCCGGAATGCACGCGCACCTTTTTCATGCAGAAGCTCTGGTTGGCAAAATCTCCCTCCGGGGAGAATCCCAGTTTGAGAAACTCCTCGGCCCGGGGGAGTACCGGGATGCTCGAGGCCCGGAAGACCAGGGTCACCCCGCTGGCCTCGGCCATCTCCAGGGCGTGTCCCAGGAGGCCGAACCCGGTGATATCCGTGGCGGCATGTACCCCTGTTTCCATCATGGCCTCCGAGGCCCCTCGATTGAGCGAGGCCATGGTCCTTATCAGATGCTCGTAGGCCGGGTCCTCCGGAGAGAGCATCCCTCCTTTGAGAGCGGTGGTAAGGATACCCGTCCCCAGGGGTTTGGTGAGAAAGAGCCGGTCTCCGGGACGGGCACCCCGATTGGAGACGAACCTTTCCGGATGCACCAGACCCGCCACACACAGACCGTACTTGATCTCCGGGTCGTCTATACTATGTCCTCCGCCGAGGGCGGCCCCGGCTTCGGCCACCTTGTCGGCTCCGCCCTGGAGGACCTGCTGAAGGAGGGAAAGATCCAGGCCCTTTTTGGGAAAACCCACGATGTTCAGGGCCAGAAGGGGGCGAGCCCCCATGGCATAGAGATCCGAAAGGGAGTTGGCTGCGGCGATCTGACCGAAAAGATAGGGGTCGTCCACCACCGGGGTGAAGAAGTCCACACTGAAGGCCAGGGCCAGGTCTTCGCTCAGACGATAGATGGCCGCATCCGAGCCGTGCTCCACCCCCAGAAGGAGTTCCGGGGTGCGGGGAAGGTTCAGCCGGCTCAGGATTTCCGCCAGCTCCGCCGGCGGAAGTTTGGCCGCTCAGCCGGCGGCCTTTACCATGCGGGTAAGCTTAACCTCGGCCACATTCCTCCTCCGAACCCTGGATCTTTTCTATGGCGTGTTTAAGAACCGGGGAGAGGACCTCCCAGGCCTCCTCCACCGCCCTGGGACTGCCGGGAAGGTTGATAATGAGGGTCCGTCCGCGGATCCCGGCTATTCCCCGCGAGAGCACGGCCATAGGGGTGTATTTGCTCCCGTGAAACCGCAGGACCTCGGCCAGCCCGGGGATCTCCTTCTCCACCGCCGCCCGGGTGGCCTCCGGGGTTACATCGCGGGGGGATAGCCCGGTCCCTCCGGTGGTGAGAATGAGATCCAGCCCTTCTCGATCGGACCAGTCCACCAGTAAGGCCAGAATCTCCTCGTAGGAATCGGGGATTACCCGGTAGCAGGAGACCTCAAAGCCCGCGGACCGGAGTCTTTCCTGCAGGATCTTTCCGGAGAGATCCTCCCTTTCCCCGCGAGCCCCGCGGTCGCTTATGCTCAGTACTCCGGCCTTCATCAACCCTGATCGGCCCTGGCGGTTTCAATGACCCTCTGCGCTATAGGAGGAGGAACCTCCTCGTAATGAGAGAACCGCATCCGGAAGGTTCCCCGACCTCCGGTAATACTATTAAGATCCAGGGCATAACGCAAGAGTTCGGAGAGCGGGGCCTGGGCCCGGATGAGCTGCATCCGGTCCCGGGCCTCCATACCCAGGACCCTCCCCCGCCGGGCATTGATGTCCCCGATCACGTCCCCCATGTTTTCCTCCGGGACCTCTATCTCCAGCTCCATGATGGGCTCAAGCAGCACGGGCTCGCACTGTTCCAGGGCCTTTTTAAAGCAATGAAAGGCCGCGATCTTGAAGGCCATGTCCGAGGAATCCACCTCGTGAGACTTGCCGTCATAGAACTGCACTTTGACATCCACCACCGGGTATCCGGCCAGAGGTCCCTTTTCCATGGCCTCCCGCACCCCCTTTTCCACCGCCGGGACGAAGTTGCGGGGAACGTTCATTCCGGTGAGGGTCTCCAGGAATTCAAACCCCTGGCCCCGGGGGAGGGGAAAGACATGGAAGTGCACCTCGGCAAACTGCCCCCGTCCGCCGGTCTGTTTTTTGTGGCGATAGATGACCCCCTGGGCGGGTTTGCGGATGGTCTCCCGGTAGGGGATGTGGGGAAGATCCATCCGGGCCTTGACTCCGTAACGCTCGCGCAGTTTCTCCACCGACCTTTCCAGATGGATCTGCCCCAGACCGGAGATAAGGATTTCCCGGGTTTCCTCATCGCGACGGATCTTAAGGGTGGGGTCTTCCTCCAGGAGTTTGGTCAGGGCCGGGCCGATCTTGTCTTCGTCGGTACGGGTTTCGGGGTGCAGGGCATAGGTAAGGACGGGTTCGGGAAGTTCCGGAGGCAACAGTTTGTTCCGGAGTCCGTTTCCGGTAAGGGTCTCGCCGGTTCGGGTTTCGGAAAGCTTGGGGAAAACCACCAGGGCCCCGGGGCCGGCCTGGGAGATCTCGGTGAGTTTTTCGCCCTGGGCTACGGAGAGATGGGCGTATTTTTCGGAAAGATCCCGGTGGGGATTAAAGAGGACCCCTTCCCGGGACAGGGTTCCGGAGACCACCCGTCCGAAGGAAAGCCTTCCGGCATAGGGATCGATAAGGGTCTTATAGATGAGGACCACCGGCGGGGCCTGAGGGTCGGGCCATACCTCCGCGGCCCCCTCCGGCCCCTCCGCGATGCGGGGGCCGCGATCCGCGGGGGAGGGCCCCAGTTCGGCTATGGCATCCAGCAGCCGGGCTACCCCCACCATCCGGGCCACCGAACCCACACACACCGGAGCCAGCTTGCCGGAAAGGACCCCCTTGCGCAGACCCCGCATGATCTCCTCGGGTTCCAGGTGTTCCTCCTCCAGATATTTTTCCAACAGTTCGTCTTCCTCCTCCGCCGCGAACTCGATCATGTTCTTGCGCAACCCCTCGGCCAGGGCGCGCAGGTCTTCCGGTAGTCCCTCCACCCGTACCCGGGTGCCTTCAGGGATATATACCCGTAACTTGAGGAGATCGATGATGCCCCGGAGCTGGGCTTCCTCTCCCAGGGGATAGGCCACCGGTACCGCACAGAGCCCCAGTTTTTCCTGAAGCTCGCAGAGGATATCCTCCAGCTGGGACTTTTCCTGATCCAGCTTGTTCACAAAGACCAGGGTGGGGAGCCCGGCCTCTTGCGCCGCGGCATAGGCCTTCTCCAGCTGGACCTTCACCGGGGAGGTGGCATCCACCACCAGCACCGCGAAATCCGCTGCCCAGCAGGCCAGCTTGGTCTCGCCGAGAAAATTGTCGTCACCGGGAGTGTCCAGAAAATAATATTCCTTTCCTTGCCAGGAGAGACGGTAGGGAGTGGCCGCCAGGGTGGGTTCCCCCTCCCGTAGCGGGACCTTTTCTCCGGTCAGAGAGAACATGGCCCGGGCCAGGGCGGTCTTACCGGAAAAGCTCTGTCCCAGCAGGGTGAAGGTGCGGACTTCTTTCATTCGTCCCCCCTCTAAAAAGTATTCCCTAAGGGAAGGTTAGAATCCCGGAAGGGTATCTGTCAAGGGAAATTAGGAGGAAATTTCGAATAGTTCCCGGGCTGCACGTGCCAGGGCTTCTGGTACCAGCCCCAGTCTTTCCCGAAGGATGGAGGGAGATCCGTGTTCAATAAAACGATCTGGAAGCCCCACCCGTTTGAGTTGGACCCGAAGGCCCCGATCCAGAAGGAGTTCCGCCACCGCCGAGCCGAAACCCCCGAGGAGGGTATTCTCTTCCACGGTAAGGACCCTTCCGGTCCGGGCGGCCAGATCACAGATGAGTTCCTCATCCAGGGGTTTTACAAAGCGGGCGTTTACCACCCCGCAGGAGATCCCTTCTTTTTCCAGGATATCCGCCGCCTTGAGGGCGGCGGGGACCAGGTGCCCCAGGGCCAGGATTATCAGATCCCGACCCTCCCGCAGTATTTCCGCCTGTCCCCTCGGAATCTCTCGAAATTCGTCCTCCAGGGGAACCCCCACCCCTCTTCCGCGTGGATACCGAATGGCCACCGGACCGGGAAAGGAAAGGGCACTGTAAAGCATATGCTGGAGTTCGTTTTCGTCCTTGGGGGCCATGATGGTCATGTTGGGGACCAGGCGCAGATAGGAAAGATCGAACTGCCCCTGATGGGTGGGGCCGTCCTCTCCCACTATCCCTCCGCGATCGATGGCAAAGATCACGTGAACGTTGGGCAGGGCCACGTCGTGAATGATCTGATCCAGGGCCCTCTGCAGGAAGGTGGAATAGATGGCACAGACCGGAAGGAGGCCTTCCAGGGCCAGTCCCGCGGCGAAGGTTACCGCATGCTGTTCACAGATCCCTACATCGAAGAAACGATCCGGAAATTCCCGGGCAAAGGGTTTGAGACCGGTCCCCAGGGGCATGGCCGCGGTGATGGCCACCAGGCGGGGCTCCATCCGGGCCAGACGGAGCATGGTGCGGCTAAAGACCTCGGTGTAGGTGGGAGGTCCGGGTTCCTTAAGGATCTTTCCGGTTTGAGGGTCAAAAGGTCCCACCCCGTGGAAGGTCTCGGGATCGGTCTCCGCCGGAAGATAACCCTTGCCCTTTTTGGTCAGGATATGGACCAGAAGGGGGCCCTTCATTTCGCGGATGTTCTGGAAAAGATGGATCAAACCCTCCAGATCGTGCCCATCCACCGGCCCTACATAGTCGAAACCCAGGGCCTCAAAGAGCATGCCCGGGGTAAGGGCACTTTTGAGGAGACCTTCACTCTTGCGCAGGAGATGCAGGAACTGGTCTCCCCGGGGCAATCTTTCCGCCAGCCGTTCAATGTCTTTCTTGAGCCGGCGGGCCAGACGTCCGGTCATCTTCCGGGAAAGAAAGGAGGAAAGGGCCCCCACATTGGGGGAGATGGACATCTCGTTGTCGTTAAGGATGACGATGAGGTCTTCCCTCTGGTGCCCGGCGTTGTTGAGCCCCTCGAAGGCCAGACCGGCGGTCATGGATCCGTCTCCGATGACCACCAGCACCCGCCCCCGGGGATCCTTCTTCAGGCGCAGGGCGGTGGCCATCCCCAGTCCGTAAGAGATAGAGGTGCTGGAGTGTCCGGTTTCCACGATATCGTGAGGGCTCTCGGAACGTTTGGGGAACCCGGCTATTCCGCCGTACTGTCGGAGGGTGTGAAAACGGTCCTTGCGTCCGGTGATCAATTTGTGGGCGTAACACTGGTGCCCCACGTCCCAGACGATCCGATCGTGCGGGGATTCAAAGACGTAGTGCAGGGCCAGGGTGAGTTCAATAACCCCGAGATTGGGGGCCAGATGCCCTCCGTTGCGGGCCACGGTCTGGATGATGATTTCCCGCAGTTCCCCGGCCAGTTTACGCAACTCGGTCACCTTGAGGGTCTTGAGGTCCTCCGGGCTATGGATGCGATCCAGGATACGGCTCATGGAGCTTCAATTTTTACGCGTAAGCACAAAACGGGCAAGGGCGCGCAGGGGATCGGCCTCGGGGCCGAACCGCTTCAGGGCCGAAAGGGCTTTTTCGACCTCTCTTTCCGCGGCACGACGGGCTTCCTCCAGCCCCACCAGCCCCGGATAGGTGGCCTTGCCCCTGCGTTCGTCTGAGCCCACCGGTTTCCCCAGTTCCCTTTCGTCTCCGGTGAGGTCCAGGATGTCGTCCACGATCTGAAAGGCCAGCCCCAGGGCCTCGCCGTAACAGGAAAGGGCCTGAATTTCCTCCTCCCCGCCTCCGGCCAGGATTCCCCCGGAGACCACCGAGGCCTGGATCAGGGCCGCGGTCTTGTGACGATGGATGTAATCCAGCTCCTCCTTTCCCACCCTCCTGCCCTCGGCCAGAAGATCGGCCATCTGACCCACCACCATGCCGTGGATCCCCGCGGCCCGGGCCACCAGATGCACGGCCCGAAGGAGTCTCTGGGGAGAGGTGCGTCTTTCCAGTTCCGGATGGGTGAAGAGTTCAAAGGCCAGGGCCTGAAGTCCGTCTCCGGCCAGGATGGCGGTGGCCTCATCAAAGGCCCGATGGCAGGTGGGTTGCCCCCGGCGAAGATCATCGTCGTCCATGGCCGGAAGGTCGTCATGGATCAGGGAATAGGTGTGAAGACACTCCAGCCCGCAGGCAAAAAGGAGATAGTCCTCGGCCTTTCCGCCGCAGGCTTCGGCCCCCAGAAGACAGAGAAGGGGCCGCAGGCGTTTTCCGCCGGAAAAGAGACTGTAGCGCATGGCCTCGATCACCCGTGCGCCCGGTTCTTCCCGCGGAGGAAGGACGCTTTCCAGGGTCATTTCCACCCGCTTGCGCCAGAAGGATAGCCTTTCCTTCAGCTCTTCCGTTTTCATGATCGATTGCGCTCCAGGGCCTCCTCCAGGGGGATCGTGCGGTATCCTTCCTCGGTGCGGATCAGGACCTCCACCCGACGGCGCATCTCCCGCAGGGTCCTTTCACAGGAGCGGGCCAGACGCACCCCCTCCTCGTAAAGCCGGAGGG
Organism: Thermodesulfobacteriaceae bacterium; assembly: GCA_015494725.1. Classification (GTDB taxonomy): domain Bacteria; phylum Desulfobacterota; class Thermodesulfobacteria; order Thermodesulfobacteriales; family Thermodesulfobacteriaceae; genus Thermosulfurimonas_A. The sequence continues at coordinate 11,114 of WGAR01000168.1, forward strand.
CCTCCTCCAGAGGTAGATCCTCCCCTTCCAGCCTTTTTACGATCTCCTCAAGACGCCGAAGCCGGGCCTCCAGATTTTCTTCCATAAAGGTGCCTCACTTCCTGAATGAAGATTACCGGATTTACCGCTACCCCGGAAAGATAGACCCCGAAGTGGAGATGCGGTCCGGTGGTTCGTCCGGTGGCTCCGGAGAGGGCAATGATCTGGCCCTTGCGTACCCGCTCTCCCTTCCGCACCAGGATGCGCGAGAGATGAGCATAATAAGTATAAACCCCGCAGCCGTGCCCCAGGAGCACCACCCGGCCCGGGAGATAGAAATCCCCGGTGAGGATCACCCGCCCGGCGGAGGCCGCCCTCACCGGCGTTCCCTCCGGCACGGCCAGGTCCACCCCTCGATGGGGGCTGCGCGGCTCTCCGTTCAGGATACGTCTCAGGCCGAAGGGGCTGCTTATCTTTCCGGAGACCGGCAAAACGAAATCCTCCAGCCTGCAGGCCCTTCCCTCCACCCTTCCCAGGGTACCCCGCAGGAGCTTTATTTCTCGGCGCACCCGGGCCAGGATCTCCGGGGGAAAGGTGACCATCCTTGGCGGAAGCCTGAGGTGTTCCTCGGGGTAACTTTTGGGGAGCACCCGTACGGTAAGGGAAAGGCCCCCGGCACGAAGCGTATAGATTCCGGGAGGAGTGTCCAGGGGAAGGGCCAGAGGGAGATAAAGCCCTTCCCGCAGGCGCAGGGGACGGAAAAGATGCCCCCGGAAACGGGCCTCAAGCCGGGGATCCTTTACCGGTATCAGGACCACCTCCCCGGGATAGCCCCGAAAGACCGTGGCCGCGGAAGCGGTTACGGAAACGAGCCAGAGAAGGAGGACCAGCAGAGCCCTAAGGCGCATCCGGCTTTACCTCCTCCACCCGGGCCAGGATGCGTCCCCGGGCCGGGAGAATCTCCAGGAGATCCCCGGGCTGGGTTTCCTCGGCCCTGCGGACGATATTCCCTTGAGGGAGTTTTTTTACCACACTGTAGCCCCGGGAGAGTACCGCTAGGGGGGATACGGCCTCCAGGTGTCTTGCCAGGGAGAGAAACCTTTCCTCCCGGCGGTGCAGAAGATGCTTCAGATTCCGGGTAATCTGCTCCACCAGGTGGTGAAGCCGGGCCTCTTTTTCCGCCAGGAGGGTTTCCGGGGACTTAAGCCTTCGGCGGAGATGATGGAGTTCGCGCTCCCAGAAGACCAGACGCCGTTCCATCTCCTCGCGCAGTTTCTGGAGCCGGAGGCGGAGATCCGCGAGAAGGGCTTTTTCCTCGGGAAAGATGAGCGAGGCCGCGGCCGTAGGGGTGGGGGCCCTCTGATCAGCCACAAAATCGCAGATGGTGTAGTCGATTTCGTGCCCCACGGCCGAGACCACCGGCAGACGGGAGCGGAATACGGCCTCCGCTACCACACGCTGGTTGAAGGCCTGAAGGTCCTCCAGCGATCCGCCTCCGCGGGTGATCAGAATGAGATCGAGATCCCCCATTCGGTTCAGTTCCTCCACCGCCCGGGCGATTTCCTCTGCGGCTCCCTCGCCCTGCACCCGCACCGGATAGATGAGGATATGCGCCGGCCAGCGGGAAAGGGCCACCCGCAGAAAATCGTGGAGGGCGGCTCCGGAAAGGGAGGTGATCACCCCCACCCGCTGCGGAAAGGGAGGAAGGGGTTTTTTGCGGGAGGGGTCGAAATAGCCCTTACGTCTCAATTCCTCTTTCAGGGCCTCAAAGGCGGCCTGCAGGGCCCCCGCCCCCCGGGGTTCGATCCTCTGGGCAAGGAGCCGGTATTCTCCCCGGGGTTCATAGACCGAGATCCGACCGAAACAGAGGACCTTCATGCCCTCCCGAAGAGGAAAGGGGACCTCCCGGGCCCGATCCCGAAAAAGGATTACCCGCAGAAGGGCCCGATCATCCTTAAGGGAGAAAAAGACATGGCCGGAATCGTGGTTCTTGAGCTGATAGATCTCCCCCTCCACCCAGACCGTAAGAAGATGAGTCTCTAGGAGGTCTTTGATGCGTCCGGTAAGCTCGCTTACCGTAAAGACCAGCCGTTCCGGCCTTCGCACCCGGGGGGTGGAAAATTCGAACACAGGCATTATTTTCCCTTATTGGAAATCGGTGGTTATCTCTAGTTTAAACGATTAGGGACGATGGTAAAGAAAGACCTGTACGAGATTCTCGGGGTAAGTCCGGATGCCAGTACGGAGGAGATCAAGAGGGCCTATCGTAAGCTGGCCCGGAAGTATCATCCCGATCTTAACCCCGGGGATAAGGAAGCCGCGGAACGTTTTAAGGAGATTAACGAGGCCTACGAGATCCTTTCCGATCCTCAGAAGCGGGCCGAATACGATCGTTTACGTCAGGCCGCCCGGGCCTATCGGTTCACCACCCCCGGGGGAGAGTCGGCCTATGATTTCGGCCTCTTCATGGAGAACTTCGATCCTTTCGGGGGTTTTGCCGATCTTTTTGCCGATCTTTTCGGCTACGAGCGCGAGGAACGTCCCGAACGCGGTGCGGATGTCCTTTATCGGGTGGAGGTGGATCTTGCGGATCTGGTCTCCGGCAAACCCCTGAGCCTGGAGGTCCCCTTTGAGGAACCCTGTCCGGTGTGCCACGGAGGGGGATACGATCTCTCCTCTTCCGAGTCCTGTCCCGCCTGCGGGGGGCGGGGGCGCAAGGAAACCCGGCGCGGCCCGGTGCGGATCATCGAGGTATGTCCGGTGTGCGGAGGGTTCGGAAGACGCTATACCGGTACCTGTCGTCATTGCGGAGGGCGGGGTACGGTTACCCGCAGGGAAAGGATCTCGGTCACCATTCCTCCCGGGGCCGGGGATGGGACCAGGATCCGGATCCCCGGAAAGGGGCGTCCGGGGAAACGAGGGGGTCCTCCGGGGGACCTTTATCTGGAGCTGCGGGTGCGTCCGGACGAGCGTTTCGAACGTCGGGGCTACGACCTCTACCTGAAACATCCCCTGGACCTCTTTACCGCGGTCCTGGGAGGCGAGGTGGTGGTCCCCACCCTTACCGGCAAGGTGAAGCTGCGCATCCCTCCCGGCACCCAGAGCGGCCAGAAGTTCCGGCTGCGGGGCCAGGGCCTCTATCGTCCGGATGGGAGCAGGGGCGATCTTTACGTGGAGGTGCAGATAACCGTTCCGCGGCACCTGAGCCCGGAGGCGCGGCGGAAGTTCGAGGAACTACGGGCCATGCTACATTGAGGGAGAGCTCTTGCGCTGTCCTTCCTGTCATAAGGAAGATACCAAAGTGGTGGATTCCCGATCCACGGGAGAGGGGTTTGTCATTCGTCGGCGCAGGGAGTGTGTCCACTGTGGTTTTCGTTTTACCACTTATGAACGCCTGGAATTGTCTCTCCCCCGGGTGATCAAAAAGGACGGCCGCCGGGAACCCTTTTCGCGGGAGAAGATCCTGGCCGGAATCCGTAAGGCCTGCCATAAACGCCCGGTAAGCGAGGAAGCCATCGAAAACTTTGTAAGCGCTCTGGAAAGGGAACTCTTTGAGAGCGGGGAGAAGGAGATACCCTCCAGCTATATCGGGGAGAGGGTTATGGAAAAGTTGAAGGAATGGGACGAGGTGGCCTATGTGCGGTTTGCCTCGGTATATAGGGAGTTTCAGGATGTAAACGAATTTGTGGAACAGGTATCTCAGCTTCTCCGGGGGCGAAAGAGTGGACGAAAGGGTGGTAAGTAGGCTCATCTTTCCGCTGGACACCGGGGATCTTTCCGAGGCCCGACGCTGGGTGAGGCGTCTTTCCGGCCTGGTGGGGGTTTTTAAGGTAGGGCTGGAACTTTTCACCTCCGCCGGGCCTGCGGCGGTGGAGATGGTCCGCGAGGAAAGCCAGGCTGAGGTTTTTCTGGATCTTAAGCTCAACGACATCCCGGCTACGGTGGCCGGAGCCGTGCGGGCGGCCTCGCGTCTGGGGGTGGATTTCCTGACCGTGCACATGCTGGCCGGTCGCTGGGCGGTGAGGGAGGCGGCGCGTGCCGCCGAGGGGGGGCTGCGTATCCTGGCCGTGACCATCCTCACCTCGCTTTCCCGGGCCGACCTCATGGAGGTGGGGTATTCTCCGGAACTCTCCCGGGATCTTTCCGAGGCCGCTCTGCGTCTGGCCTCCCTGGCCTACCGCTGCGGGGTACACGGAGTGGTGTGTTCGGCCAAGGAACTTCCCCGCATCCGGGAGGCCTTCCCCCATCTCCTTACCGTGGTCCCGGGGGTGCGTCCGGAGTGGCTGGAGGAGGAACTGGCCGACGATCAGAAACGTATTGCCTCTCCGGGGGAGGCCATCCGGGCCGGAGCGGATTATCTGGTGGTGGGCCGTCCCATCCGGGAGGCCCGGGACCCTCGCGCCGTGGCCGAACGGATCCTCGAGGAGATGGCTCAGGCCTTCGAGGAACGATATCGAGGATGCAACGTACCGGAATAGCCGATCTTCCCCTTCACGGCGGAAGGGCCCCGCGCTGGCTCTTTTCCCGGATGGTGCGTCTGGCCCGGGCCCTGTGCCTGGCCATTCTGGAGGAATTCGGTCGAGCCGAACTATTACGAAGGCTTTCCGATCCTTTCTGGTTTCAGGCCTTCGGCTGTTTGCTGGGCTTCGACTGGCATTCCTCCGGTCTCACCACCACCGTGTGCGGGGCCCTGAAGGAGGCCCTAGCCCCTCTTTCCCTGGAGACGGGGATCTTTGTATGCGGCGGAAAGGGCCGGACCAGTCTCAAGACCCCGGAAGAGATCCTTTTCTGGGCCGAAAAAGCCGGTCTTCCGCAGGAATTCCGGCATCTTCCGGACATCTCCCGTCTTTCGGCCAAGGTGGATAATACCGCCCTTCAGGACGGCTATCAGCTCTATCATCACACCTTCATCTTCACCGTGGAGGGGACCTGGGCGGTCATTCAGCAGGGGATGAACCAGTTCACCGCTCTGGCCCGGCGTTATCACTGGCTTTCGGAGAGGGTGCGGGATCTCACCGAGGAGCCCCACACCGGTATCGCCACGGTGCGTCGAGAACCGGAGGTGCTGGATCTTACGGCCAGGGAAAGCCAGGCCGTGCGTCGGGTCCTGTGCCATCTGCTTCAAGCGCCTCCGGATCAGATCCTGCGCGAGATAGAGAGGGTGCGGCGTCTTGAGCTTCCCCGGCGGCACGGTCTTAGCGAGCGCGATCTCGAGCCCCGGGGGCTGCGCAAGGTACTCCTTTCGGCTTACGAGCGTCCCCCGGAGGATTTTCGCGAGGTGCTGGGAATAAAGGGCCTGGGCCCCAGGAGTCTCAGGGCCCTTACCCTCACCGCGGAACTCCTTTATGACGTACGAGCCTCACGTACCGATCCGGCCCGCTATGCCTTTGCTCACGGTGGAAAGGACGGCCATCCCTTTCCCGTGGATCGCCGGGCCTACGAGGATACGGTGCGTTTTCTGGAGGAGGCCCTGAACCGGGCCCGCCTGGGACAGAAGGATCGCCTTAAGGCCCTCCGGCGCCTTACCCTACTGATCGGGTAAAAATTACCAAAATTCTTCGAAAGCAAAAGATATAGCGGCCATTTAAATTCTAAAGTCCTCTCCAACACCTCTTATGTGCCTTCAAGTCCCTTGACATCTCCCGAGCTTTTTGCTTTTAAAAGAAAAGCTATGTCTTTAAAGGCTCAAAAGATACTGAAAGCGAATATTTCTCCTATTTTCGAAAAAGTTAGGGATAAAGTTTACGCCACTTTTCCCAAGGAAACGGTTCGCTTTTTGAAAAAAGAGGTGGACAGGTTCGAAAATCCGCTGGGATATCGGCTGGAGGAGGGGCTGAAGGGCCTGATTACGGAATTGGCCGGGGACTTTTCCTGGGAGAAGGTGGATTATTTTCTGGATCGTATCATTCGTATCGAGGCGGTCCAGAGCCGGCAGCCCTCCGAGGCCCTGGCCTTCCTTTACTATTTGAAGTCCGCGGTGCGGGAGGTGGTGGGGGAGGAGATCCTGGAGGATCTCGGGCCCGAGGCCCTGCTGGAGGTGGAGGATCGGATAGACGCCATGCTGTTGAGGGCCTTCAATCACTATATGGCCGCGCGGGAGAAGCTTCACGAGCTGCGTATCGAGGAATGGAAGAGCCGGCTCTATCTCCTGCTCAAGCGTGCGGGCTATCTATATGATGTTCGGGAAGGAAGCCTCCCTCCGGAGGCTGGGAATACCGAAAAAACTCATTAGGGGTTGGGATCTATGAATGTGGTAGCCGCACTAGTGGCCGTAATAGGTATGGTAATCGTGGTTTGGTTTGGGGTAGGGGTCTTGAAGCTTTATACCCTTTTCGGGGTCCTGGTGCCTTATGCGGCGCTCCTCACCTTTCTGATCGGCCTGATTTACCGGATGGTGAATTGGGCCAAGTCCCCGGTGCCCTTCAAGATCACCACCACCTGTGGGCAGCAGAAGAGTCTTCCCTGGATCAAACACAGCCGACTGGAGAGTCCGGCTAACAATTTCGAGGTGGTGTTGCGGATGGCGCTGGAGGTCCTGGCCTTCAGGTCGCTCTTCCGCAATCTGCGGGCCGATCTGCGGGGGCGCAAGCTTTACTACGGGTCCAGTAAGTGGCTCTGGCTGGGGGCCATCCTCTTTCACTGGTCCTTTTTTATCATTCTGGTGCGGCATCTGCGGCTTTTTACCTATCCGGTGCCCGGGCCCATCAAGGTCCTGGATGCGGTGGATAGTTTCTTCCATATAGGGTTGCCGCACCTTTACATGACGGACGTGGCCATTCTGGCCGGGCTTACCTTCCTTATCCTGCGCCGGCTGGTGGACGCCAAGGTCAACTACATCTCCCATGCCTCGGATTATTTTCCGCTCTTTCTCATCCTGGGGCTGATAAGTTCCGGGATGCTTATGCGTTATTTCCTGCGGGTGGATCTGGTCTCGGTGAAGGAGTTTGTCATGGGGCTGGCCACCTTCCATCCCAAGGCCCCCAAGGGTATAGGAGTGATCTTTTTCGTGCACCTTTTCTTCATCAGTGCCCTGGTGGCTTATTTTCCCTTCAGCAAGCTGGTGCACATGGTGGGGGTCTTCTTTAGCCCCACGCGGAATCTCCCCAACGACAACCGTCGCGTGCGGCACATTAACCCCTGGTGGGAGGGTGTGCCTCCGAAGTTCCTCACCTATTGTGAGTGGCAGGAGAAGTTTAAGGAGCAGCTGGAGCAGGCCGGTCAGCCTATAGACGAAGACTGTTATAAAGAAAAGAAATCCTAAAGAGGGGTTGAGCCATGGCGCTACCGAAGAGGGACGAGTTACTCAAGGATGTCAATTACGATCGGATGCCATCCAAACACTGGATGGATACCAAGCCGGAGTTTCGTCCGGGGACTTACTGTTACGCCGCCGAACCTTCGGTGGTGGAGGACCTGGGGCTACCCAATCCCCGAAAGTGGCAGCCCCATGATGAGGACTGGAAGCTTCCGCCCAACTGGAAGGAGATCGTGCTCAATGCCATTAAGGATCGCATGGAGCGTTTTCGGTCCTTCAAGCTCTTCATGGACATCTGTGTGCGCTGCGGGGCCTGTGCGGACAAGTGTCATTTCTTCCTGGGGACCGGGGATCCCAAGAACATGCCTGTGCTGCGGGCGGAGCTCATGCGTTCGGTGGTGAAGGGGGAGTTCACCCGCAGCGGAAAGATCTTCGGGCGGCTGGCCGGGGCCCGTCCCCTCACCTACGATGTAATCAAGGAGTGGTTTTACTACTACTATCAGTGCACGGAGTGCCGCCGTTGTTCGGTCTTCTGTCCCTACGGGATAGATACGGCCGAGATCACCATCCTGGCCCGGGAGATCCTGCACGAGATCGGGGTGAACATCGACTGGATCCTTAAGCCGGTGAGGTTCTCGGCCTTTGTGGGGAACCACATCGGTCTTCAGCCTCACACCATTCAGGAGAATATTGAGTTCCTGCTGGACGATATCGAGGAGATCACGGGTATCCGTCCGGAGGTGCCCATCAACAAGAAGGGGGCGGAGATCCTCTTCGTGACTCCCTCGGCGGACTTCTTTGCCGATCCGGGTATCTACACCTTTATGGGCTATGTATTGCTCTTCCACTATTTGGGACTGGACTGGACGCTCAGCACCTATGCCTCCGAGGGTGGAAACTTCGGTCTTTTCACCTCGCACGAAATGATGCGCAAGCTTCATGCCAAGATCTATCACGAGGCCGAGCGACTCAAGGTGAAGTGGATCCTGGGTGGTGAATGCGGGCACATGTGGCGGGTGGTCCATCAGTATGAGGATACGGCGCTGGGGCCGGCGCCCAAGAATCTCGAGGTCCCCAAGTCGCCCATCACGGGCACGGTTTTTGAGCACGCCAAGAGCACCAAGATCGTACATATCTGTGAGTTTACCGCGGACCTCATCGCCCATGGGAAGCTTAACCTGGATCCCAGCCGGAACGATCACCTGATAGTAACCTTCCACGATTCCTGTAACACTTCCCGGGGAATGGGTATCTTTGAGGAGCCGCGGTTTATTCTGCGGCATGTATGCAACAATTTCTATGAGATGCCGGAAAATACCATCCGGGAGAAGACCTTCTGCTGCGGGAGCGGTTCCGGGCTCAACACCGACGAATATATGGAGATGCGGATGCGGGGAGGGTTTCCGCGGGCCAATGCGGTGGAGTATGTACACGAGAAATACGGGGTGAACCGCATGGCCTGTATCTGTGCCATCGATCGGGCGGTGCTTCCCACCCTCATGAAATACTGGGTGCCTGAGGTTTCCATTAGTGGGGTACACGAACTGGTGGGTAACGCCCTGGTTATACCCGGGGAGAAGAAACGTACCACGGATCTCCGTTTTGAGCCCCTAAAAGGTGTCGAGGAGGAGGCCTAAGATGTACAATAGCGACAAGGTTATACCCGGAATTATCATCTTTGTGCTTTTCGTTACCTTCCCCATTTGGTGGAACCACGGCAAGAGTGTGGCTGCTCCGGAGCCGGAACTTCCGAAAAAGGGTCGGTGTGTGGAATCCAAGGAATATATGCGCTCCCATCACATGCAGCTTTTGAACGTATGGCGGAACGAGGCCATCCGGCAGGGGATGCGGATCTATACCTCATCGGACGGAGCCCGGTTCTGGATCAGTCTGCAGAACGAATGTATGAAATGCCATAACAATAAGAGCAAGTTCTGTGATCGCTGTCATCAGTTTGCGGCGGTGGAGCCCTACTGCTGGAACTGTCACATCCCTCCGGAGACCAAGAAGTTTAAAGCCCCCAAGGCCTCCAGGCTCCTCAAGCTTTTCGGGGTTCCGCCGGTGTTACATGGCTCTTCTCAGGCCGAAAGTTACGGTCACGCGGAACATTAAAGAATCTTCAGGGAGGAAGGAGAGATGGACAGAAGAAAGTTCTTGAAGTTGGCGGGGCTTTCGGTAACCCTCGCCGGTGGGGTGCCGGGGTTTTTAAACCGGGAGGTGAAGGCCAGGGCCTATACTCCTCCTCCGGGGGCGCTTACCGCGCGCCGATGGGGTATGGCCATAGATGTAAAAAAGTGCTGGGAGGAGCCGAACTGTAACGAGTGTATAAAGGCCTGTCATCATCTCCACAATGTGCCGGATATTCCGGATAAAAAGAGGGAGGTCAAGTGGATCTGGAAGGACGAATTCGAGCATGTCTTTCCGGACAAACCCAACGAGTTCAACAATATAATCTTTACCCACAAGCCGTTTCTTTTGCTCTGCAACCACTGTGAGCATCCTCCCTGTGTAAGGGTCTGTCCCACCCAGGCTACCTTCAAGCGGGAAGATGGGATTGTAATGATGGATTACCACCGTTGTATCGGTTGCCGGTTCTGTATGGCCGCCTGTCCCTTCGGGGCCCGGAGCTTCAACTGGGTGGATCCCCGTCCTTATATCAAGGATCCCAATCCCAAGTTCCCCACCCGGATGAAGGGTGTGGTGGAGAAGTGTCTCTTCTGTTACGAACGTCTGGAGAAGGGGAAGATGCCGGCCTGCGTGGAGGCGTGCAAGAAGAAGGCCCTTATCTTCGGGGATCTGGAGGACGAACATTCGGAGATAGTGCAGGTGCTCAAGTCCCGGTTTTCCATCCGGCGGAAATCCGAACTCGGGACCGGTCCTTCGGTCTTTTATCTACTTTAAAAATTAACTAGGTGAGGGGTGAGCTATGTTTGAAAAGGCACTGGTCGGGAGTCGGAAGTACTGGTTATGGTTGGCTTTTTTGGCGCTTCTGATTTTCATCGGGTTTCTGGCCTTCCTGGCTCAGCTTCAGTATGGCTTGGGGATCACCGGAATGAACCGGGATGTGTCCTGGGGTTTTTATGTGGCTCAGTTCACCTTCCTGGTGGGAGTGGCGGCCTCGGGAGTGATGGTGGTCCTGCCCTATTATCTTCATAATCACAAGGTCTTCGGGCCGGTGACCGTTTTCGGAGAGTTTCTGGCCATTGCGGCGGTGATTATGTGTTTGCTTTTCATTATCGTGGACATCGGACAAACGCACCGGCTCTTTAACGTGCTTCTACATCCCACGCCGCATTCCATGCTCTTTTACGATATGATCGTGCTCAACGGGTATCTGGCCCTGAATGTGATCTGCGGCTGGGCGGCGCTGCACGGAGAATACAAGGGAACCAAGTATCCCAAGTGGGTGGTTCCTTTCATCTATCTTTCCATCCCCTGGGCCTTCAGTATTCACACCGTAACGGCCTTTCTCTACGCCGGCTTGCCCGGGCGTCATTTCTGGCTCACGGCCATTATGGCTCCCCGGTTTCTGGCCTCGGCTTTCTGTTCCGGACCGGCCCTGCTTCTCATTGCCCTGCTGATTGCTCAGAAGGTTTCCCGGTTCCGGGTGGAGCCCAAGGCCATCGACACGCTGAGCAAGATCATCACCTATGCCCTTCTCACCAACATCTTCTTCTTCGGCTGCGAGCTTTTTACCGCTTTTTACAGCAATATCCCCGGACACAAGGCCTCCCTCATCTACCTTTTTAAGGGGCTTGAGGGGCATCAGGAGTGGGTGATCTTCATGTGGACGGCCTGGTTGCTGATGCTGGGGGCGGCCCTGATGCTGGTGATTCCTCCTCTGCGTAAGAACATCAACACCCTGGTGCTGGCCTGTGTAATGCTCTTTATCGGGGCCTGGATCGACAAGGGTATCGGTCTCCTGATGGGTGGATTCACCCCCACCCCGTTTGAGACCATTACTCCCTATCGTCCCACGGTTCCGGAGCTTCTGATTTCCCTGGGGATCTGGGCGGCAGGGTTCTTTATCATGACCGTTCTTTTCAAAATAGCCGTAAGCGTAAAAGAGGCCCGGGCCGCTTAAAGATTAAAATAAATGCTCCGGATTCCTGAAAACGCCCGGAAGAGAGAATCTTCCGGGCGTTTTTCTTTTTGCTTTGGGCTTGATTTGAGGCTAAAGTTAGAGAGATGGCGGAATCTCTGCACGTACCACGTCTGGTAATCGCGGCGCAGAAAGGGGGCGCCGGGAAGACCCTTTTTACCCTGGGGTTGATCCGAATTCTTACCCGGCGGGGGCTCCGGGTGGCCCCCTTTAAGAAGGGGCCGGATTATATCGACGCCGGATGGCTTTCCCGGGTGGCGGGTTTCCCCTGTCGTAATCTGGACCCTTTTCTTATGAGTTCGGAGCAGATCCTCAGGGTCTTTCGTCGGGGGATTGCGGGGGCGGATGTGGCGGTGGTGGAGGGGAATCGAGGGCTCTTCGACGGGGTGGATCTGGAAGGGTCCTGCAGCACGGCTCGTCTGGCCCGCCTCCTTAAGGCTCCGGTGGTTCTGTTGCTGGATTGCACCAAGGTCACCCGAAGTCTGGCCGCCCTGGTGCGGGGTTTTCAGAATTTCGAAGAAGGGGTGGAGATCCGGGGGGTGATCCTGAACCGGGTGGCCCGTCCTCGACACGAGAACATCATCACCCGCTCCATCGAGCATTATACCGGGGTTCGGGTTCTGGGGGCCCTTCCCCGCATACGTTTTCCTTTTCCGGAAAGGCATCTCGGTCTCGTGCCCTGGCAGGAATATCAGGCTACCGAGGAATTTCTGGAGGTTCTGGAGGGGATCTTCTTCGAACATCTGGATCCGGATCCCCTGATAGAGATGGCCAGACAGGCTCCGGAGATCGAACTTCCGGAGGAGGAGAAAGCCCTTCCCCCGATTTTGAGCGGGGTTCGCATAGGGGTTATCAGGGATCGGGCCTTTCAGTTCTATTATCCCGAGAATCTGGAGGTTCTGGAGGCCCTGGGGGCCAGGTTGATCTTCCTGGACGCCCTGCGTGATTCCAGGCTACCTCTGCTTGAGGCCCTTTATATCGGCGGAGGGTTTCCGGAAACCCAGGCCGAAGCCCTGGGCGAGAATCGTTCCTTTCTTCAGGATGTGCGCGAGGCCGGAGAGGGTGGTCTTCCCATTTATGCCGAATGCGGGGGGCTGATCTATCTGGGGGAGACGGTATCCTGGAAGGGGCGCACCTATCCCCTGTGCGGTCTTCTGCCTCTGGATTTCGAGATCAAACCCCATCCCGTGGGGCATGGCTATACGGTGGTCCGGGTGAAGGAGGAGAACCCCTTCTATCCCGCGGGGACGGTGCTTCAGGGGCACGAATTCCATTATTCCCTGCCCCGGCTGCGGGAGGGGCGTGAGCTTCGTCTGGTCCTGGAGGTGGAGCGAGGTTTCGGCTTTGACGGGAAGCGGGACGGAGCGGTTTACAAACGGGTTTTCGGCACTTATACTCATCTCCATGCTGCCAGTACCTTTCTATGGGTGGAAGGGATGCTTCGGGCCATTCACGGAGAGGGGTTCGGTTTTAAAGGATGGAAGCCCTCGCCTTCTCCGGAAGGGTGGGCAGATCCCATGCCAAAAACTAAATAAGGAGGTTGGTTATGTTTGAGATCACCATCAATTACGACACCTGCGACGCGGATCAGGAGTGCATCAACGCTTGTCCGGCCCAGGTTTATGACGAGGGCGAGGACGGGAAGCCGGTTGTGGCCCGTCCCGAGGATTGCCTGGGGTGTGAGACCTGTGTGGAGGTCTGCCCCACCGGTTCCATTACCGTTCAGGAAGTCTAGAATCCAGAGCAGGGGGGCGAAGGCCCCCCTTTCTTTACCCCTTGTATCTGGCCCGTAAACGCATCGTAGGCGGTTTCGAGTATTATCTCCGGATCTCGGTCAAGGAAGGAAAGATATGGCGTTCCCGGGATCTCCTGTGTCTGGGGGAGGACCCTTCCCTTTATCTTCGTTATCCCGGAGGGAAGGCCTTCTACGTGGATGAGTCCCTGGAGGAGGCCTTAAGGGCCCAGGGGATCGAGACGGATCAGTGGGAGCTGGAGGAGATCTTTTTCCGGTTTGTGCGTCCGGAGATCCGGGAGTATCTGCGTCCCTACATCTATCGTTCCCGTCCTTCCGGCGAACGGCTGGAGCGGGAGGAGGCCCTGCGGGTTCAGGCCCGGATTCATCCCTTTGACCGACGCCGGACCATTTTTCTGAAGTTCGGAGGGCCCAGGTCCGAGGCTTTGCTCAAGCGCCCGCTACCTTTTCTCTATCGTATGCGGGACAGGAGTCGGGACGAGATAGAACAGCTTCTGTGGACCCAGGAAGACCGGCTGCGTCCCCGGGAGATAGTGCCCTATATTTACTATGCCTTTGCCCTGGCGGAGAAGTTTCCCTCCCTTCTTACCCGTCATCTTCCTGAGGCCCGGCTTCAGGAGGAACTGGATCAGGCCTTTCTGGAGGCTCTGTGCGATCTGGCTCGGGACGAGGAATACCGGATGGGGTTGAGCGAGGAGGAGGTGCTGCGGGAGTATCTATCCCGGTATGTAATTCTCTATTTTGATGCCACCGAGACCCAGCGAAGGATCTTTGAGGAGCGGCGCCGGGGGATCTGGGCTCGGAGAGAGGCTATCGTTCGGGCGGCCCGTTATTTCGGTCTTTCCCCGGAGGCCCTGGAGAGGATGTCTCGCCGGGAGATTCTGGCCCTCTTCCGGGCCCGGGCCAAGTCCCTCCATCCGGATCGCGGAGGAGACAAGGAAGCCTTTATCCTTCTGCGCCGTATTTTCGAAGAACTCATGGAGGCCCTGGGTTATCGACGCCGGGGCTAAAATTCCTCTACCTGAAGACCTTCCCTGGCCGCCAGCTCCTGCAGGGCCTGAAGATAGGCCTGATAGGCCTGGTCTCCCCAGAGGACCATACGCACCAGCCGGGGCAGGGGGTTTTCGCGGAGAAAAGAGAGGATGGTCCTGAGAGCGATAGGGGCCGCCTCCTCCAGAGGATATCCGTAGGCTCCGGTGGAAAGGGAGGGAAAGGCCACGGAGGAAAGCTTTAATTCCGCGGCCCGTTTCAGGGACTCGCGGTAGGCGCTGGCCAGGAGATCGGCTTCACCGCTCTTTCCGTCGCGGTAGATGGGCCCCACGGCGTGGATGACATAACGGGCCTTCAGACGCCCGGCCCCGGTGACCACCGCCTGCCCGGTGGGGCAATGTCCGATCTTGCGGGCCTCTTCGGCGATGGAAGGACCGCCCTTGCGGTGAATGGCTCCATCCACCCCTCCCCCGGGAATGAGACGTTCGTTGGCCGCATTAACAATAGCCTCGGTGTCCTGTTCGGTGATGTCCCCCTGGATAAGCTCCAGGATTTTATCCTCCAGCCTTACCCGCGCACCCATCTCCCCCTCCGTCGGAGTTTTGACTATATTATACCCTGAAATGGTCCGCATGGGCCGTCTTTCCTTTTGCGGCCGTTCGGTGGTGGTCCTGCTCGAGGACAACCGGATAATCCGGGTGATCCTGGGAGAGGCTACCGGGCTGTCCTTTCCCGAGCTTTCTCCTGCACACCTCAGGCCCGTGGAGGAAGAGTTCCGGGCCTATTTTGAGGGGGAGCGGCCTTTTCCCGACCTCCCGTTTAGACTGGAGGTATCCCCTTCGGCCCGGAGATGTCTTTATCTTCTGCGGGAGATCCCCCGGGGGGAGGTAAGGACCTACGGCTGGGTGGCCCGGAGGATGGGCTATCCCCGGGCCGCGCGGGCCGTGGGAAGGATCCTTTCCGCCAATCCCCTTCCCCTCCTTTTTCCCTGTCATCGGGTGGTGGGGCAAAGGGGGCTGGGAGGTTTTTCCGCCGGAAGGGAATGGAAGGAATTTCTTCTGCGTCTGGAAGGGGCACTTTGAGTCCTTTTTCGTCATTTTTTTGACGAAGAGTCAGCCGGGAGGTCGGACCGTAGTCCCGCAAAAAGGGAAAGATACAGGGCCAGGGGCTATGGTCTATATGGTATGATGTTTGCAAAAACCAAAGGCAGGAGGAAGTCATGGCCGAGGGTGCAGAAAAGAAGGGAGGAGGCAAGAAACTTCTGATCTTTTTACTCCTGGGTCTGGTCCTGCTGGTGGGGGCCGGGGTGGCGGCCTATTTTCTGCTTTTTTCCCGCTCGGCTCCTCCCCCGGAAGAGACCCAAAAGGAGGCCCAGGCTCCTAAATCCCAGATAGGACCCTTTCTGCAACTGGACCCCTTTGTGGTCAATCTCTCGGACCCCACGGGCAGACGTTATCTGCGGGTGAAGATCGCCCTGGAACTCAAGGATGATCAGGCCCTTTCCGAGGCCAACAATCGGATCCCGCAGATCAACGACGCCATCATCATGGTGCTCTCCTCCAAGACGGTGGAGGAGGTGCTGGCCCCGGAGGGAAAATCCGAGCTGCGTTTTGAGATCATGAACAAACTCAACCAACTCCTGGGGCCCGGCAAGGTGAGAGGGGTCTATTTCACTCAGTTTGTGGTGCAGTGATGGACAAGGTTCTCTCGCAGGAAGAGATTGATGCCCTTCTGGCGGGTCTGGAAGGCGGGGAGGTGGACACCACCCCCGAACCCTCCACCGAGGAGGGGGTGCGTCCCTTTGATTTTCGCCATTATTCGGTCTCCACCAGGATCAAGATCCCCGGTTTTGAGGTGATCAACGAACATCTGGCCCGGGGATTGCGTATGGGATTTTCCACCCTCCTGCGAGAGATCGTGGAGGTCAACAGTGAACCCATTCAGATGGAACGTTTCCGGGATTTTCTGAACCGTATTCCGGTCCCCACCTCCATCCATATCTTCCGTCTGGAGCCCCTGCGGGGGCAGGCCCTGCTGGTTATCGATGCCCCGCTGGTCTTCACCTTTGTGGAAAGGTTTCTGGGCGGGGGGGAAAGAAAGTTGATCAAGGTGGAGGGGCGGGAATTCACCCCTATAGAACAGCGTCTTATCCGCCGGGTGGTGAATCATATCTTTCAGGAACTGGAACGGGCCTGGAAGGGGATTCAACCGGTTAAGGCCAAATACGTTCGGGGAGAGGTCAATCCCCAGTTCGCCCGGGTGCTTCAACCGGAGGAGATCGTGGTGGTCTGTAATTTTGAGGTGGATATCGAGGGAATCACCGGTAAGATCGCCTTCTGTTATTCCTTCGGCATGCTTCAGCCCATCAAGAGCAAGCTCTATACCCCCTATCAGGTGGAGGAGACCACCGATCCTTACTGGCAGAAACAGCTGGAGGAGATCGTCTTTTCCGCGGAGGTGAATCTCAAGGCCTTTCTGGGTCATGCCCGACTCAAGATCCGGGATCTCCTTTCCCTGGAACCCGGGGATGTGCTGGTGCTGGAGGAGAAGGCCGAGGAGCCGGTTACGGTGTCCGTGGAGGGTATTCCCAAGATAAAGGGGGAGCTGGGAAGTTATCGAAGGTATAAGGCGATAAAGGTTTTGGAGTTCATCCGGATAAAAGAGTAGGGGGTGCAAAATGAACGAGGAAATCCGGGAGGAGACCGCTCCCGAGGCTCCGGAGGAACAGGAGATCCGGCCCGAGGAGGGAGGCGGCCAAGCGGTGGAGGAGAAGGCCGTCGAAGGGACGGCGGAGGAGAAAACCGCTCCGGAGAAGGAAGGCGGGGCCTCTCCCACCTCGGAAGAGGATCTCATGGCCATGTGGGAGGAGGCCCTGAAGGAGGCCGCTCAGGGGGAGGTACAGGCCGAAAAGGTGGAGGACAAGGAGGCCGCCCCCCAGGAGAAGGTGGAGGTACAGACCCCGGAGCTTCCCGAGTTCAAGGAAACACCGGCCCAGGGCCCCCATCCGGATCTGGAATTCATCCTGGATATCCCTCTGGAGGTATGGGTGGAGATCGGGCGTACCCGGATGACCATCAATGAACTCCTCAAGCTCACCCAGGGTTCCATCATCGAGTTGAACAAACTGGCCGGAGAACCGGTGGAGATTTATGTAAACGGCAAACTCATGGGTCGGGGCGAGGTGGTGGTGGTAAACGAGAGGTTCGGGGTGCGGCTTACCGAAATCCTTACCCCTCAGGAGAGAATCCAGAAACTGGGAGAGAGTTGATGTGGACCCTCTATTTTCAGGTCTTCGGGGTTACCTTTCTCCTGCTGGGGATCTTCTTACTGGGATTGTACCTCTTTCGCAGGTTGCGGCGGACCTGGCCTTCCCGGGAGGGAGAGATCCGGGTGCGGGAGGTGCGTCCGCTGGACTTCAAGCACCGGCTGGTTCTGGTGCAGGTGAAGGATTCCCTGCTCCTTCTGGGGGTTTCGGAAAAGGGCATAACTTCCCTTAAGGAATGGCCGGATGAGAGCGCTTAGACTGGGATTGATCCTTACTCTGGGGCTTTCCTCCCGGGCCCTGGCGGTCACCCTCCCGGCGGTGCGTCTGGCTCTTGAGCCGGCCAAGGGGCCGGAACAGGTGGCCCCGGTGCTCCAGATCCTTCTCCTCCTTACCGTGCTCTCCGTGGCTCCGGCCCTTCTCCTCATGCTCACCTCCTTTACCCGGCTAGTGGTGGTGTTCAGTCTTTTGCGTCACGCCCTGGGGACCCAGCAGACCCCGCCCAATCAGGTCCTCATCTCCCTGGCCCTTTTTCTGACCTTTTTCATCATGGCCCCGGTCTTCCGGCAGGCCTATCGTCAGGGCCTCCAGCCCTATATGGACCATCAGCTCACCGAGGAGGAGATGTTGCGCAAGACCCTCCAGCCCTTCCGGCAGTTCATGCTCCGGAACACCCGGGAAAAGGATCTGGCCCTTTTCGTAAAAATCCGCGGGGAGAAACGTCCCCGCACGCCGGAGGATGTCTCGCTGCTTTCCCTGATCCCGGCCTTTATGATCAGCGAGTTACGCACCGCTTTTGAGATCGGCTTTTTGCTCTATCTTCCCTTCCTCATCATCGACATGGTGGTCTCCAGCGTCCTCCTTTCCATGGGGATGCTCATGCTTCCGCCCATGATGATTTCTTTGCCCCTCAAGCTCCTCCTTTTCGTGCTGGTGGATGGGTGGAACCTCCTGGTGGGGTCCCTGGCCAAGAGTTTCTTTCTAGGAGGATGACCCCATGACCGAACAGACCGTACTTTATCTGGCTCGACAGACGGTGGAATTAACTCTGCTCATTTCCGCGCCCATGCTTCTGGCCGGGTTGGTGATCGGGGTGCTTATAAGCATTTTTCAGGCCGTGACCCAGATCCAGGAGATGACCCTTACCTTTGTGCCCAAGATCGTGGCCGTATTCGTGGCCCTGCTTCTGACCTTTCCCTGGATGATGCGCAAGCTTCTGGATTTCACCCATACCCTGCTGGTCAATATTCCGGGATTTATCCGATGAGGACGGATCCCCTGCTTCAGCTGGTGCCCTGGGCCTACACTCTGGCTCTGGTCCTGGTCCGGACCTCCTTTCTGCTCTTTTTTATGCCCCTTCTGGGAAGTGTGGCTCCTCCGGTAGTGCGGGCGGCCTTTTCCCTGGTCCTTTCCCTGGCCCTGATCTTCGTCCTTCCCGGCCCGGTGCTCCCTCCGCAACATCTCTTTCAGGTGGGACTGGCCCTGGCCCAGGAAGCCCTGCTGGGCCTTTCTCTGGCCTTTCTCCTGCGGGTGATCTTCGCCGGGATCCAGCTGGGAGGAGAAATGGTGGGGATGCAGATCGGTTTCGGAGTGGCCCAGGTTATAGATCCGGTTACCGGGGTTCAGGCCCCCATCCTGGCCCAGCTCACCTATCTTCTGGCCTTTCTCTTTTTTCTGGTTTTCGATTTCCATCATCCCTTTCTTCTGGCTCTGGGGGAAGGGCTACGGTATCTGCCTCCCGGGAGGTTGAGCTTTTCGGCTCCGCTCTTTCTCTTTCTGGCCCGGGAAGGGCAAACCCTCTTTGTGGTTTCCCTGAAGATCCTGGCCCCGCTTCTGGCTTTCATGCTTCTGGTTCAGCTGGCCCTGGGGGTCATCTCCCGTTTCGTGCCCCAGATCAATATCATGATCGTGAGCTTTCCCCTTACCACCGGCCTGGGGCTTTTCTTTTTTGGTTTGACCCTGCTCTTTGTGCCCAAGGTCCTTCTTCCGGCCTTTGTGCGGGCCACGGAATTGTTTCGGGTCATCTTTCACGGTTTCGGAGGATAGATGCCGGAGGAACCCCTTCAGGAACGCACCGAGGAACCCACCCCGCGAAGACGGGAGGAGGCCCGCAAGCGGGGGCAGGTAGCCCGCAGCCGGGAGCTGGCCTCGGTGGCGGTGCTGGGCTCCAGCGTACTGGCCTTCGCCCTGAGCGGGACCTTCATGTACTATCAGATTCGTACCGCCCTGGAATTCTTCCTGGGAAACCTCTTCCGGCCCTTCGATTTTCCGGAGGGGATGCTGGCCATCCGAAAGGCCTTTTATTTTTCGGCCCTGGGGGTGGCTCCCTTTTTCCTGCTCCTTACGATAGCCGCCTTTCTGGCCCATTTTGTCCAGACCGGAGGGGTGGCGGCCTGGGAGGTCCTTTCCCCCAAGGCGGAACGCATAAACCCGGTGGAGGGGTTCAAGCGGCTCTTTTCCATTCCGGCCCTGGTGGAACTCGTCAAATCGGTGGCCAAAATCGTCATTATCTCGACGGTGGCCTATCTGGTCATCCGGCACCGGCTGGGGGATCTTCTGGCCCTTACCGGAGAAGACCTGCACACCCTGGCGGTGGAGCTTTACTTCCTCTCCCGGGATCTGGTCCTGAAATTGCTTATAGCTCTGGTGGTTCTGGCTATACTGGACTTTTTCTTCCAGCGCTGGGATCTGGAAAGGAAACTGCGCATGACCCGGGAGGAACTCAAAGAAGAACTCAAACAGACCGAGGGGGATCCCCTGGTACGCTCCCGGATCCGTCAGCTCCAGCGGGAAATGGCCCGCCGGCGCATGATGGCCGAGGTGCCCCGGGCGGATGTGGTCATTACCAACCCGGAGCATCTGGCCGTGGCCCTTCGCTATCAATTGGGGGAGATGCCGGCTCCCCAGGTGGTGGCCAAGGGTCGGGGATATCTGGCCGAAAAGATAAAGGAGCTGGCCCGGGAGGCCGGGGTCCCGGTGGTGGAGGATCCGCCGCTGGCCCGGCTTCTCTATCAACGGGTGGAGGTAGGGGACTACATCCCCGAGGATCTTTATCAGGCCGTGGCCGAGGTCCTGGCCTTTGTTTACCGCTTGCGGGGTAAGAGGGTCTCCTGATGGCCGAGGGAACCTTAACCCTCAAACGTTACGTGGAACCGAGCAATGTGGTGGTGGCCGCCGGGGTGGTGGCCCTGTTGGTGATCATGGTCTTTCCGGTACCCCGGGGGCTCATGGATATCCTCCTGGCCCTGAGTTTTACCGTTTCGCTCACCATCCTTCTTATGTCCATGTATATTCAGAAACCCCTGGATTTTACGGCCTTTCCGGCCCTTCTTCTGGTGACCACCCTCTATCGGCTCTCCCTTAA
>WGAR01000169.1 GCA_015494725.1 Thermodesulfobacteriaceae bacterium
CTCGGGATCCTGCCGCACCGAGAGCAGATAAAGGATGAAAAGGAGCCCGAATCCGGCCCCGAGGAGGAAGAGGGGGTGGGTGTAAAAGCGGAATTCCGCGGGAAGGGAAAGGAGCCACCAGATACCGACCGCAGCCTGAAGCAGGGAAAAGATAAGGGCCAGGTGTGCCCCGGTGCGGGCCGCCCAGGAGAGATAGTCCGGGTCGTAGTCCGCACGGGGGCGGAAATAGCGGGCATAAAAGAGGAGGAAGACCCCGGTTGCCGCCAGGGAGGCGAACAGGAAGTGAAGCAAGCGCGGAAGGCTCAGGGCAAAGAGTTTGCCCCCGGACTGGTATTCCGTGCCTCCTTTTACGGCCCATTCCGGCCATTTTTCCGGATGTAAGGCCTGAAGGGAAAGGGCATGGATGATCACCGCTACGAAAAGGAGGGAGAGGAGGGCCACCAGCGGCCAGAGAGGGTTTCCGGCCCCCTCGTAGCCTCCCCGGAGGTAATAGAGGTAAAGGAGGGAGAAGGAGAGAGCGATCAGGGCCAGGAAGGCCAGCGCCCACCAGGCGGAGATCACGTTGGAAAAATACCAGAAGGGGTCGTAAAGGACCTGGATGAAAAGGAGCGGGGCCACCCCTAGGACGATGACCCAGGAAAGGGTGATGGGCAGGGCCCGGGAAAGCGAACGCGAAAGCCTTAGGCCGTAAGGACCTCCGAAGAGTCTCCCCCAGAGGAGGACGAGCGTTCCTCCGAGAACGAGGTTTACGGCCAGGATATGCAGGGTAAAGGTCAGGACCAGGAGGAAGTCAAAGAGCCAGGGATAGAAAGGAAGCCCGCTTACATCCCGTAACTGTTGAAGATAAAGGGCCAGAGGCTGCATCCTTCCCTCCTCCTTAGGGATTCTCTTTCACCAGGGTGGAGAGGTAGGCCCCGGCAGCCAGCCGCTCCTCCTGGGTGCCTACGAAAGGCGGCATGTAAGGATAGCCGTCAAGCCCCTCCAGGAAACCGGCGAGATCCTCCGGGGTTTTTAGGCCCAGGCCCCTAAGGAGCCGGGGGAGGCTTCGGAGTCCTTTCGGGGAAAGGGCGTGGCAGTTCGCACATTCGTGGGCCACCAGGATCCGCCCCACGGAAAGCCGGTTCTTCTCCGTGATGGTCTTCAGTTCCGGGGGAAGGTACCCCAGACGGGAGAGATACCCCTTTTCGTTAAGGACCTCCACCTCGGAGACTATGCCCTTGGCCGGAAGATTCGCCCCTATCACCTGGTGGGAATACATGAAGCCATTTATGATGTAGGGACGACGGACCCCCTCCCGCAGCCCCTCTCCGGAGAGGATGCCCAGAAAAAGGACTATCAAGGTGAGAAGGGCCAGGGGGACATGGTTTAATCTCGGAAAGAGAATTCCAAAGACCAGGAAATAGAGCCCCACGATCCCTCCGGAGATCGCCGCCACCTTAAGGAGGGTGGAGAGATAGGGGAGGGTCCCTCCGAAGAGGAGGTCCTGGGCCTCGGGGGGAAGTTTTTTAAGCCACCAGTAACCGAAGAGGGCCCCGAGGATAAGCCCGAAAAGGCCCCAGGCCCCGGCAAGACGCGTCACCTCCCGGGCCACCTCGCGTTCTTTAAGAGTGGCGGCGATAAGCAGCGCGTAGAGCCCGGCGATACCGAACATGAAGAAGGTGCGGGCTCCGAGCTGGGGCCAGTAGGTGGGATTGAAGAAGCCATCGAAGAAGCGACCGGTCTCAAGCCACTTTCCCGGGGTGAGCATGAAGGCCAGGATTCCAGTGATGATGATCATGCTGATCCAGGCGGAAAGGGCGTAGAGATAGCCGATCCGAAGATGGGTGCGCTCGTCCACCTTGCCCAGGGTGTAATAGTAGGTATAGATGGTGGCCACCTCGATGAGGAAGAAGACCCACTCCGTGGCCCAGCCCCAGACATAATTATGGATCAGGGCCGAGATCCCCCGGGGGCTGGACACGGTGGCCGAATACCAGATCCCCACCCCGGAAAGGGAACCGAACACGAAGCAAAAGATCAGGATAAGGAGGGTGTAGCGCCGGATGAAGGAAAGGAGCTCCGGCCGGCCCTCCCGATAGGCCTTTCTCTCGATATAGACATTGAACCAGAAGGCCCCCACCGCAAGGTGCGAGGGGAGAATGTGAAAGGAGGCGATAAGCCCGATTACCAGGGCCGAAGAAAGATAGGGCACCACCCAGATAGGATACATACCCCACCTCCCCTGAAGGATGATTCAGATTTTATATAAAAAATTTTTAAAGATCAATCTCGATTTCCGGGGAGGGTTCGCCCTCAGGGATCAGGGGGAGATTTTTTTCGGAGGAGGCTCCGGAGATGATCCTCGAGCAGAAAGAGGGTTCGGGCCTCGGGTTCCTGGGCCGCGGTGAGGAGGGCGAATTTCTCCGCAGGGAACCTTTCCCTAAACCAGGGACAGAAGAAGTTCCGGCAGAGGAGGGGACGGGCGGGAAGGGAGCAGCCCTTTTCGGTAAGAAAGAAGCAGCCGGCAGGAAAGGCCCTCCTTTGCGGAAGCCGGGCCTCGAGAAAGAGGTTTATCAGAAGGAGTTCCCGGCTGACGTGAAGTTCCATGTCCCGGCCGCAACAGGTGGGCTCCCCCCGGGCCGCACATTCCGCACAGAGCCGGTAGGCCCCGGTTTCACGATAGAGCCTTTCGGTTTCCGCAAGGGCCTTCCGGAGCTCCGCAAGGAGGCGAGTCAAACGAGGGTCCTCGCAAAGCCGGGGACTTAGTTTCGGCCAGAGGGCAAGGGCTTCTTCCAGGGTGCGGAGGAAGAGGGTTTCGGAGGTCACGGGCAGGGCGGTGAGGCCTCGGGATTTATGCGAAAGATAACCAATCCGGTAAGGAGCTTGGGGTAAAAGTAGGTGGACTTGTGGGGCATGACCTTTCCGCTGCGGGCCACCTCTTCCAGGACCTTTGCCGGGGTGGGAGGGAGCAGGAAGGCCAGAGCCCCTTTATCGGCTTCGTGACGCACCTCCTCCGGCCAGGGGGTATAGGTGAGGAGACCTTTCTCCTTGAGGTCCTTTTCCGTTTCTCCGAAGAGCCGGAGCACGATCCGGGCACACCAGGAGGCCGGGAGCCGGCTTTCCGGAAGCCCGCTTTCCCTTTGCCAGCGTTCCAGGACCTCCCGGTGCAGGCGCACCTTATAGGCGCGGCGCTGAAAGAAAAGGAGAAAGGCCCCTTCCTCGGAGGGAAGGGATTCGGTGAGGGAGGCTTCCTTCACCTCGCCCAATTCCGTGAGGATCTTCCGTAGCCGGGACTCCTCAGGGACCCGTCTCAGAATGCGATGGGTGGGCAGTACCAGAAGTCCCGGGTCCTCGAAGGGGCACAGGTACATCATCATGTAATGGAAACATCGGGGGCCTTCCGGACGCAGACGCGATTCCATCTCCTGGGCGTAGCGCAGAGCGGTGGTGTAGCGGTGGTGACCATCGGCGATATAGAAGGGCCTTTCCTGCCAGAAGGAGCAGAGGGCCCGGTGCACCTCGGGGTCCCGGAGGCGATAGAGTTCGTGGCGCTGTTCTCCTTGGGTCTGAATTTCCAGGATTTTTTCCTCCGGGCGCGCCTGAAGGGTGAAAAGTTCTGGATCGCGATAGAGAACAAAGATCTGGCTGAACTGAGCGGAGGTGGCCCGCAGGAGTTCCAGCCGGTCCTCCGTTACCCGCGGGAAGGTCTTCTCGTGGGGGAGGATTTTCCCTTCGGTAAAGGGACTCAACCGGACCAGGGCGATGAACCCCGTGCGGGTGTATTCTTTTCCGGCCACCGAGAAATGCAGACGATAGAGATAGATGCTGGGAAAGTCTTCCCGGATGAGGATCCCTTCTTTTATCCACCGTTGTAATGAGCGGGCGGCCTGGCGATAGCGCTCCGGTCCTCCCCCCAGCTCAAGGTGAAAGATATTGTACGGATCGCGGCGCAGATACTCCTGGGCCTCTTCCGGAGTAACCACATCATAGGGTGGAGCCACCACCCGGGAGAGGTCCACCCGCTCGGGATGATACCGCCAGCCGTAAAAGGGTCTTACCTCGGGCATGGCCTTTCACCTAATATGAAACCCCTTTTTCGTCAACTTGCCTCGAGGGGTTTAGTGTTTATATGTTGAAATAGACCCGGTGACATCCTTAAGGGAGGGGAGGAATGCAGGTTTTACTGGCCATTCTGGTAGGTGTAGCCATTCTGGTCCTTTTGGTGCTGGGGGTGGTGCTCTGGAAGCTAAAGGAGGTGCTGGAGAGGGTGCAGGTTACGGTGGCACGCTCGGAGCAGACCCTGGCGGCCACGACCCAGACCCTGGAAAGGGTTAACCATCTGGCCGAAGAGGTGGCGGTGCTACCCGGGGCTATACGGGAGCTCCTGGATTCCTTCCGGGAAATAGCCCGGGATCTCTCCGAAGAGGTTAAGGCCCGGCTGGAGCGGCTGGATACCCTGCTGGAGGCCCTGGAAGGAAGGGTCTCCGGAGAAATCCCCCGGGTACTGGTGCAGACCGAACGCACCCTCTCCGAGGTGGAGGGGTTGATAGCCGGTCTGCGGGAGAAGCTTTCGGCCCTGGATGAACTGACCGAGGCGGTGCGAACCCTTTCCCGCTCTTTCCATGAGGTGAGCCGTACGGCCACCGTGGCTGTGGATACGCTAAATCGTGAGTTGCAGGACCTGGTGGTAGAGCTTTCGGCTGCCGTGGCCGGAGTGAGGGAGGGGATGAAGGTGGTTTCTAAATTAATACCTTTCCGAAAACGTAATCCTTAAAAGGAGGTGATCAAAAATGGCGGAACAGGGAATCTCTCTGGGTAAGGTAGCGGCGGCTTTTGTCCTGGGAGGGCTGGTAGGAGCTGGTCTGGCCCTGCTTTTTGCCCCGGCTAGTGGCGAGGAGGTAAGGGAACGGCTGCGTTCCAAGGGAGAGGAAACCAGGGAGAGACTGAGGGAGAAGACCGGGGAGCTCCGGATGAGGGCGGAGGAATTGCGGGAGCGGGCCGAGGAACTCAAGAGTCGAATCCTCTCCGGAGCCGAAGAGATCAAGGGCCGCGGAATAGAGACGCTGGAGGAGGCCAAACGGGTGCTGGAGGAGGCCATCGAGGCCGGTAAGGAGGCCATGCGTCGGGAGAAGGAAAAGCTGGCCCAGAAGCTGAAAAGGGAGGAAGCCGCGGGGGCGGCCTAGATCTTGCTCTCCCCCCACCCGAGTTTGTCCCTCAGGATGGTAAAATAGCTCCGGGTGGGGGAGGTGAGAAGTTTAAGCGGGCGCGGATGGCGCTGGATGGTTACCTTTCCCCCGGCCGGAAGTTCCCGGTTGATCCTTCCATCCACTACCAGATGCACCTCGGGGGAAGGGCTGATGAGCTGGATTTCCACCTGGGTTTCCGCCGGGAGGACCAGGGGCCGGGCGCTGAGCATGAAGGGGCAGATAGGGGTCAGGACCAGGGCCTGAGTGCGGGGATGGAGAATGGGGCCCCCGGCGGAAAGGTTATAAGCCGTGGACCCCGTGGGGGTGGCGGCGATGAGCCCGTCGCCGTAATAGGTGGTAAGATATTCCTCGCCGGCCCGTACGCGCAGGTGAATCATGTGCCCCAGAGGCCCCTTGAGGATGGCGGCCTCATTAAGGGCCAGGAATTCCTCCTCCTTTAGGTTCACCCGCAGCAGCATGCGTTCCTCCTGGGGCAGGTCTCCACGGAGAAGACGGGAAAGAGCCAGTTCGGCTTCTTCCAGCTGGATTTCGGTGAGAAAGCCCAGTTTGCCGTAATTTATCCCCAGGATGGGAAGATCCAGTTGATGGGCCACCGGGGCGGCCCGCAACAGGGTGCCGTCTCCCCCCACCACCAGAACAAAATCCGCCCCTTCCGCCTGGCGGGGAGATACGGTTTCAATACCCATTTTTTCCAGAAGCTCCATCAGAGGAGGTGGCAGGGAAAGTCCTTCCTTCAGATAGAGAATGGCCCTCATTGGTTGACATTTTAGAAGGTCTGGGCGAAAGGTAAAGTGTGAAGATCCCGGCCCTGGTGTCTCTTATTTTGATCCTGTGGGGAGGTCTGGCGCATGCGGCCTGGCGGATCGAGGCCCGAAAGCTGACCCTTTACCACCGGCGCCATATAGCCATTGCCGAGGGGCAGGTGGTTATCTCCGGCCGGGGGCTTACCATTTTTGCCCCCCGGGCCCGTTATGAAATGGAAACCAAGCGCCTGTGGCTCTGGGGGCCGGTAAAGATACTCACCCCGCACGGGGACTGGCTCAAGGGAAAATGGGCCTTTATGGATCTGCGTTCCGGCGAGGGAAAGATAGAAGGGGCTTATCTCTTCATCAAGAAGGACCGGGTCCAGATCCGGGCCAGGAGGATGATCCGCCTGGGGGAGGATCGATACGAGGCCTACCAGGCGGTTATTTCCACCTGCGATCTGCGGTGCGAGGAGGCCCCTCCCTGGAGTTTTCACGCCCGGAAGGTGGAGATCCGGGAGGGAAGGGCCCGGGCCCACTGGGTCTCCTTCTGGGTTAAACGCTTCCCCCTGGCCCTGAGTCCCCTGGTGACCATGGCCATCAAGCGAAAGCGTAAAAGCGGTTTCCTGTTCCCGCGGCTGGTTACCGGCTCTCGCACCGGGGTGGGGGTGGAGGTCCCGTTTTTCCTGGCCCTGCACGATAGCTTCGATGCCACCCTCTCTCCCCTCTGGATGAGTCGGCGAGGGGTGCTATTTTCCGTGGAGGGACGCTGGAGGCTGTCCCGCGACGCGCAGGGGATAATTCGCTACCGCTATCTCCACGATCGCCTGGAGGACCACGATTATAACCATGACGGTATTGTGCGCGGCAACACCAGCCGTTACTGGATAACCGCCCGTGTGGATCAGAGGCTTTCTCCCCGCACCGATCTTCATCTGGATCTGGATCTCCTTTCGGATCGGGATTTTCTGGAGGAGTTCGAAGGGGGGCCCTTCGGATTTTCCGAGACCAATCGGGTCTATCTGAAGTGGTTCGGCCGGAGCCTGGAGGAAAGGAATCAGCGCTACCGCACCTCCAGGCTCTGGCTGGTCCATCGCCGGTTCAATACCTATCTGGAAACGGGAGGAGCCTATCGCGACTGGGTGCTCCCCGGGGGGCAGGCCACGGTGCTCTCCCCCCTGGCCGATATATATCTCTTTTCCCTGACCCGTCCGCTCCGGGGGCCCTTTACCTTCAACCTGGGGGCCGAGGGAACTTACTGGTATCGGGAGGAAGGATCCAGGGGATGGCGATTTCACCTGGCCCCGGAGCTGGCCCTTAATCTGCCCCTGGGGCCTCTGGAAAATCGTCTGAGTTATCAGCTCCTTCACACCCGTTACGCCGTGGACTGGGACAACGGCACCACCCAGGATCTGACCCGAACCCTCTACCAGATCAAGGCCGAAAGCACCCTGGAGTTTTATCGGGTTTATCCCCTGCACCACGGAGATCTGGTGGGGCTGAGACACAGTCTGCGCCCCTACCTGCGTTATTTTTATCGTCCGCCTAAAAACCAGGAGGATCTGCCCCTCTGGGAGAGTGCCGACCGTCTTCCCCCGGCCCATTACCTGGAATACGGACTTCTCCAGTTCCTCACCGCTAAAAGCCGCTCCGGAGGGGGACCGCGTTACTGGGATCTCATGCGTTTTAACCTCTATCAACGTTACGATTTTCGACGGGAGGCCTCAGCCGGAGAAGAACGACACCCCTTTTCCAATCTCTTTTCCGAACTGGAAATCCGCTTTCCCTCCCGGCTCAGTTTGCGCTACGATCTGGTCTATAATTTCTACGGCCTGGGGCTTACCCGACAGGAATTGAACCTCTCCTGGTCACGTTTCCTCCTGGATCAGGTCAATGTGGGGTACCAGAGAGACAAACTCCGGAGGATAAAACAGCTCAATCTTTCCGGACGCAGACGTTTCGGGCATCATTTCATCCTCCACGGGGCCCTTTCGCGCAATCTCATCCGGCAGGAGACCTCCTCGGCCTCTCTGGGTTTGACCTATGAGGGCTCGTGTTTCAGCCTGGATTTCACCCTGGGGGTGACGCCAGAGGAGACCCGTTTTTCCTTCTGGGTGAACCTCTACGGTTTGGGGGGCTACGGAAGACAGTTCACCCGGGGGCCGTGAGGTTGACCACCATATCCGGGCGCAGTAGTCTTTCGGGCATGAGGATCGCCCTGGCCCAGATCAACCCCACGGTGGGTGATCTGGAAGGTAATCTGGAAAAGATCCTCGCTTACTGGGAAAGGGCCCGGGAGGTCTCGGCGGATCTGGTCTGTTTTCCCGAACTGGCCCTGTGTGGTTATCCCCCCCGGGATCTCCTCTATCGGCGGGAGTTCCTTGCCGCGCTGGAGGAAACCCTGCGGAAACTGGTCTCCCGGGTGGATCGGCCGGCCCTGGTGCTGGGGCTCCCGGAAAGGAACCAGGGTCCCGGACACCTCCTCTGGAATTCTCTGGTCTTTATCCGCGAACACCGGATCCTATACCGCTATCGTAAAGGTTTGATCCCTTATTACGACATCTACGAGGAACCCAGGTATTTTGAAGGGGGCAGCGAGCCCGGGCTCTTGGAGTTTTGTGGTCTGCGTCTGGGATTCACCATCTGCGAGGACATATGGAACGAACCCGGTTTTGTCCCCAAACCCTATGCGCGGGACCCGGTAAGGGAACTTTCCGCCCGGCGTCCCCAGGTGACCATCAATCTTTCCGCCAGTCCCTTTCATCTGGGGAAGTTTTCCACCCGGCTGGATCTCCTGGCCCGTAAGATCAGGCTCCTGGGCACGCCTTTTTTTTATGTCAATCAGGTAGGGGCCCAGGATCACCTCATCTTTGACGGAGCCAGCATGGTCCTTTCCCCGGAGGGGCGTATCCTGGCGCAGGCCCGGGATTTCGAGGAGGACCTCATCTGGTACGATCTGACTACCGGAGAGGGCACCCTGCATCCCGTCTCCAGCCGCCGCTCCGAGGCCCTGCTCAAGGCCCTGGTCCTGGGGGTGAGGGATTTTTTCCGGAAGGTAGGGGCCCGCGGGGCCCTGATCGGGCTTTCCGGAGGGATAGATTCCTCGGTTACCGCAGCCATCGCTGTAAAGGCCCTTTCTCCGGAGCGGGTCATCGGGGTGCTGATGCCTTCCTCCTATAACCCTCCGGAAAGCGAGGAGGACGCCCTGCTCCTGGCCCGCAACCTGGGCATTCGGACCCTCAGGCTCCCCATTTCCGCCCCCCTGGCCGCCTTTCGGGGGGTCCTTTCCGAGGGACTCGGAGGCAATATCTCCGGCCTGGTAGAGGAGAACCTTCAGGCCCGGATCCGTGGAGTCCTCCTTATGGCCCTTTCCAACCATTTTCCTGGATACCTGGTGCTCAATACCGGAAACAAGAGCGAAATCGCCGTGGGTTACTGCACCCTCTACGGGGATACCTGCGGAGCCCTTTCGGTTCTGGGGGACGTGACCAAGGATCTGGTCTATGAACTGGCGCTGGAGATCAATCGCGAACGACCGGTGATCCCGGACCGGGTCCTGCGCAAGCCCCCTTCGGCGGAGTTGCGACCGGATCAGAAAGACGAGGACGATCTTCCCCCTTATTACCTGGTGAACAACGTGGTGCGGGCCTATGTGGAACGGGGTCTTTCTCCGGAGGAGATTATAAGGCTGGGGATCCCGGAGAGGGTGGTCAGGGAGGTTCTCGGCAGGTTGCGCCGGGCGGAGTTCAAACGCTGGCAGTTACCTCCCACCCTGCGGGTAAGTCCCCAGGCTTTCGGTTACGGATGGCGCTATCCCATCGCCCACGGTTTCCCCTTGGAAAATCCGGAAAGGCTTTACCGACCCGGGGAACCGAAGAAAGAGACGCCGAGCGAGGGATGAAGGGCTATATCCAGGTCTATACCGGGGAAGGGAAGGGAAAGACCACCGCGGCCCTGGGGCTGGCCCTGCGGGCCCTGGGGGCCGGTCTTCGGGTGGCCCTGATCCAGTTCCTCAAGAAAGGGGAGTACAGCGAGATCCGGGCCCTGACCAATTTCGGTCCCTGGGTGGAGGTCTGGCAGTTTCATTCCGGGGGCTTCGTGCGCGGGGAACCGGATGAAGCCGTAAAAGAGGCGGTGGCCCAGGGATGGGACAAGGCCCGAAAGATCATCCTCTCCGGGGATTTCGAGGTGGTGATCCTGGACGAGATCAATCTGGTCCTGCACTTGGGGTTGATCCCTGTCTCCGAGGTGCTCGAGGTCCTTTCCTCCCGTCCGGAAGGGGTGGAGGTGGTGCTTACCGGGCGTTACGCCCCTCAGGCCCTGATCGAGGCCGCGGATCTGGTTACGGAGATGCGTAAGGTGAAACACTATTATGACCGGGGGGTGCCGGCCCGGAAGGGGATCGAGAAATAACTATCTGAGCACCTCTCGATAGGTAAGGGCCCGTTTCAGGGTTAGAGGGTCGGCATAACGTACCTCCATACCCAGGGCCAGACCACAGGCCAGACGGGTAACCCGCACCGGATAGTCCTTGAGTAACTCCAGGATATAAGCCGAGGTGGCCTCCCCGGCTGCGGTGGGGGAGAGGCCCAGCAGAACCTCGCGGATTCCGTTCTGTTTTATCCGGCTCAGGAGTTCCGGAAGGCGCAGTTCCTCCGGCCCCAGCCCGTCGCGGGGAGAAAGTAGCCCGTGGAGAACGTGATAACGCCCGCGGAAGACCCCGGCGGATTCGATCACCGCAAGTGCTGCCGGGTCTTCCACCACGCACAGTACCGTAGGGTCTCGCTGCGGGTCCTGGCACAGGGAACACAGGTCCTCTTCGGTGAAGTTCCCGCATTCCCGACACAACTTGATGCGGGGAAGTTCCCCCAGGGCCCGGGATAGTTCCTCGGCCCGTTCGGGATGTGAGATCAGGTAAAGGGCCAGCCGGGTGGCACTTTTTTCTCCCAGCCCGGGCAGAAGGGCGAGAGCCCGGATAGCCCGTTTTAGGGCTTCGGGAAATCCGGCTTCCATCCCTTACATGCCGAAAAGCCCCGGGATTTTGAGCCCACCCGTGATCTTGGCCATTTCCTCCTGGACCATTTCCTGCGAACGCCGCAGAGCTTCATTGACCGCCGCCACGATCAGATCCTCCAGCATCTCCCGATCTCCGGCCTCAAAGATCTCCGGGTCGATCTTTACCGAGACCACCTCCTGGCGTCCGTTGACCACCGCGGTGACCATTCCGCCCCCGGCACTGGCCGAAACGGTGCGCTCCGCCAGTGTTTCCTGTAGTTCGGCCATCTTCTTCTGAATCTTCTGGACCTGTTTCATGAGCTGTTGCATCTGCGGTGGAAGCATGGGTTCACTCCTCTGTTCGGGGTTTTACCCAGGCCACCTTACCTCCGAAAATGGCCAGGGTTTCTTTTACCTCGGGTCTTTCGAGAAGCCTTTCCTTGAGATTCTGATCCGGGCTCTCCTCCACCCGGATTTCCAGGATCTTCCCGGTACGGGTAAAAAAGTACCCGCTGAGCTCCTCCTGGAGATCCCGGTCCTCGAGCAGGGTCCCCCGGGGGACCTTCAGCACCAGATGTTCCCCCTCCTTTTCCGGAGGAGAGAGGGAGGCCAGCAGGGCCGCAAAACGGGGTTTTTCCTTACGGGCCTGGGCCAGAAATTCCTCCCAGGAGGTATCCGTTTCCGGCCTCGAGGGTTCCCTGGTCACGGTCTCCGCAGCCGGGGGGCTCTCCGGCGCCTTCTGATAGAGTTCCTCCAGTTTACGCAGGATCTCCCTCAGGGAGGCCAGTTTTCCGATTTCGCAGAGCCGGGCCAGATGGAGTTCGAAGCTTAAGTGGGGATAGGCACTGCGTTTCAGGGCCTCGGTGCCCCGGAGGAGATGCTGGAAAAGGAGGAGGGCCTCCTCGGGTTCCACCTCCATGGATAGTGCTCGCAGGGTGGCGATCTCAGCCGGAGAGAGTTCCTCCGCCGGTCCCTTTCGGCTCACCTTGAAGGCCAGGAGATGCCGGAAGAATTCAGTAAGGCTCTCGGAAAGATAGACCAGATCCACTCCCTGACGATAGGCCTCCTCGGAAAGGGCCAGCACCTCGGCCAGGTCCCGATTGATGATGGCCCGGGCCAGTTTTTCCACCAGTTCCCTTTCCGCCAGACCGAAGGCCTCAAGGAGCTCCTCCCGGGTACGAACTCCGTAAGCCAGGGCCTGGTCGAGCAGAGAAAGGGCATCCCGCAGGCTGCCTTCGGCCTCCCGGGCTATGATCAGCAGAGCATCTTCCTCTATCTGAGCCCCTTCCCGCCGGGCTATGTCCTGGAGATGTTCCACCAGCACCGCCGGGGGAATACGTCGAAAGTCGTAGCGCTGGCACCGGGAGAGGATGGTCACCGGTAGCCGGTGGGGTTCGGTGGTGGCCAGGATGAAATAGACATGCGGAGGGGGTTCCTCCAGGGACTTGAGCAGGGCGTTGGCCGCCTCGCGGGTGAGCATGTGGGCCTCGTCGATGATATAGATTTTGGCCCTCCCCCGGGCCGGAGCGAACTTGAGGTTCTCGCGTAATTCCCTTACCTCATCGATACCCCGGTTGGAGGCGGCATCGATTTCGATCACGTCCAGAGACCGACCCGCGGTGATTTCCTCACAGGACAGACACCGATTGCACGGTTCGGCCGGATCGTTTCCTTCACAATTCAGGGCCTTGGCCACGATCCGGGCCACGGTGGTCTTTCCGATTCCTCTTATTCCGCAGAAGAGAAGGGCATGGGCCAGACGCCCCTGGCGCAGGGCGTTCTGAAGGGTGCGCACCACGTGAGGCTGCCCCACCACCTCGGCGAAACGCTGGGGCCGATATTTCCGTGCCAGGACCAGATAGGCCATTTCTTAGAGAACTATAGCGCCTTTCGGTCCGGATAAAAAGGGGCCGGAGCTTATGCTCCGGCTCGGGGGGTATCTTTACCACCCCGGGGAGGATAGCCGGAAGCAGACCGAGGAAAAGAGGGTAAAATGGTCGGGTAATGGGAAAGGCCCTGGCCTTTGTGGGAACTATGTCCTCGGTGGGCAAGAGCCTGCTTGCGGCTCTGGCCTGTCGGTATTTTTCCCGCCAGGGGTTCCGGGTCTGGCCCTTTAAGGCCCAGAACATGAGTCTTAACGCCCTGGCCACCGAGGAAGGGGAGATGGCCTGGGCCCAGGCCTATCAGGCCCTGGCCGCCGGTCGCCGGCCCTCGGTGCGCATGAATCCCCTGCTGCTCAAGCCCCTGGCCGAACGTCGGGCGGAAATCATCTTCCTGGGGCGCCCGGAAGGGGTCCTTCCCGCCGGAGAATTCCGGGCGTTTCGCCGGCACTACCGGGAGCGCGTTTTCGCGGTGTTCGAGGAGGTGCTTGCCGCCAACGATCTGGTCATCGTGGAGGGAGCGGGCGGGCTGGCGGAATTGAATCTCCTGGATGGAGACCTTGCCAACTACGAGCTTCTGCGCACCTTCCGGGTTCCTTATGTCCTGATCGGGGACATCGATCGGGGAGGCATCTTCCCTCAGATCTGGGGGACCTACGCCCTCCTTCCCGAGCTCCGTGAACAATCGCTGGGTTTTGTGGTGAACAAGTTCCGGGGAGATCCCGGGCTTTTTGAGGAGGGAATGGAGCTTCTCGCCCGGCGCACCGGCAAACCGGCTCTGGGTCTCCTTCCCTATCTTCCGGACCATTTCCTGGAGGAGGACAGCGCTTCCCTGCCCCTTTCCGCCGGGTTCAGGAAAAGGGAAGCCCTCCGCATAGCGGTTCTGGCCTATCCCTATCTTTCCAACTTCCTGGATTTCGATCCCCTGCGCCAGGAAGAGGGGGTGGAGGTGGTGTTTACCCGGGACCCCCGGACCCTCGCCGAGGCCC
Organism: Thermodesulfobacteriaceae bacterium; assembly: GCA_015494725.1. Taxonomy (GTDB): domain Bacteria; phylum Desulfobacterota; class Thermodesulfobacteria; order Thermodesulfobacteriales; family Thermodesulfobacteriaceae; genus Thermosulfurimonas_A. The sequence goes on from WGAR01000169.1 coordinate 13,794, forward strand.
ATCTGGTGATCCTCCCGGGGTCCCGCAATGTGGGCGAAAGCCTGAGATGGATAAGGGAACAGGGGCTTGAGGATCTCCTGCGGGAAAAGGCCCGCCGGGGTTTCCTGTTCGGTCTCTGCGGAGGTTTTCAGATCCTGGGAGAGACTCTGGAGGACCCCGAAGGCCTGGAATTCGGGGGTCGGCTGGAGGGGCTGGGGATCCTTCCCCATCGGACCCTGTTCCGCCGGCCCAAACGGGCCGGAAGGCTGGAAGACCGCCCGGGGTTTCCCTTCTGGTCCGAACCCCTGTCCGGGTTTGAGATCCGCTACGGAAGGAGTTTTCTCGCCCAGAGGGAGATCGTGAGTCTGGCCTCGGAACGGGTGTTCGGCACCTACCTTCACGGGATCTTTTTCCAGGATCGTTTCCGGCATTCCTTCCTGGCCTATCTGCGTGAGGCCCTGGGTCTGCCCGCCGTCCCTCCTCTCTCCTATCAGAAAAGGGTGGAAGGACTTCTGGACCGGGTCCTGGCCCGACCGGAATGGGCGGCCTTTTTCCGCCGCCTGGAGGATCTCTGGCCGGGCTAGAGGCGCTGCAGAAAATACACCCGGGTCTTTCCGGAGGGATTCTGCGGAAGGGAGGGGGGAAGCTCAAGAAGCTCGCGGGTGGAAAGAGGATAGAGCCATTCCGTAACCTCCAGCCCGGGGCCAAGGGGGCGGGAACCCATCTTCTGGGGGGCCAGATCGGCCCATTCCTCCAGCAGGGCCGGTTGATCCACGATCAGGGTTTCCGGCAGCTCCGGGAGCACCGGCAGGAGTTTCTTCCAGGCCCTCAATCTTTCCGTAAGGGCCGGTAGTTCCCAGTGGGGCTCCCGGATCTCGGTGACCCAGCGGGGAAAGCGCACCTCGATGGTGTCCCCCACGATCATGCGGGAAAGGAAACGGCTTCGTTCCTCCAGGCGCTGAAGTTCCTCGTCCAGACCTTCCAGTTTGTGGTCCAGTCTTTCCGCCAGGGCCAGGATTATCCGGGCGGAAAGCACCGGGTCGTCTTCCTGCTGGTCTTCTCCCCGGAGGGCGCGTTTGATTTCCGAAACGCTCTCCTCCAGCGGCTCCGGAGTCCCTTTAAAGAGGGCTACGTTTTCCGGGTAACGCATAAGGAGCCCCCATTCTTCGTAGCCCCGGATGAGATCCAGGAAGGTCTTGAGTCGATCACCCAGAGGGGGAGGAGTGAGAAAACGGACCCGTCCCTCCCGGTTCAGTTCCCGGGCTATTCCCTCCGGGGGATATTCAGCCGGACGTAAGAGGACCAGTTTTTCCACGGCCTGAAGAACGGCTTCGGCCAGGTCCCTTCGAAGATAGGTTTGAGGATAGAGCAGGGCCTCCACGCCTGAAAGCATAGCTTTTTCCTGGTTCCGGTCAAGCCCCGGATGGAAGTCCCGGGTGGTGAAAAAGGGTTACCCGGAGATACTTTCGGTAATAAACTCTAAAACATGGGTTCTCACTTTTTGCTGGATCTTCTTCTGGTCCTGAGCGGGGCCTGGGCTTTGGGGTATCTGGCTCAATGGCTGGGGCTTCCGGTAATGCTGGGGGAATTGCTGGCCGGTTTTCTTCTGGGGCCCACGGTTCTGGGCTGGATTCATCCCTCCGAGGCCCTCCATCTTCTGGCTGAACTGGGGATCTTCTTTGCTATGTTTTACGCCGGCCTGGAGATGGACCCCCGGGAGCTTGTGGAACACCTTAGGCCCTCGGTGGCGGTGGCTCTGGGGGGTTTCTTCCTGCCCTTTGTGCTGGGGGCCGGGGTGATCTATCTCCTAGGGGGGACCGTTTATCAGAGTCTGTTTGTGGGCATGGGCACCTCCATCACCGCTATCGCTGTCCAGGCGGTAATCCTTCAGAGCCTGCGTATCCATCGCACCCGGCTCGGCCACATCATCATAGGAGCCGCCCTGGTGGATGATGTTCTGGCCCTGATCACCCTCTCCTTTCTGATCGGACTGGTGCGTCGGGGGCAGCCGGATCTCCCCGGTCTGGCCATTCTCGCCCTCAAGGTCCTCCTTTTCTTCGGGCTTACCGTTCTTATAGGCGAGTTTCTGGTCCCCGGGGTGGCCGGAAGGATTACCGATGAGGGGGCCAAGGCCCTTACCTTTGCCCTGCTGGTGGCCCTGATTATGGCCTATCTGGCCGAAAAGGCCGGGCTCCATCAGGTCATCGGAGCCTTTCTGGCCGGTCAGTTCGTACGGCGGGAGATCATGCGTCCCGAGGTCTATGAGAATATATCCCGCTATTTTTACGGCTTGAGTTACGGTTTCCTGCTGCCGGTCTTCTTCGTCACCCTGGCCTTTCAGCTACACTGGAGTATGGAGCCTCGTTTCTGGCTTCTGGTCGGACTCATCACTGTGGTGGCGGTGATAGGAAAATTCGCTGGGGCCGGACTGGGGTTGAGGATCTTCGGCTTCGGGTTCTGGGAATGTCTGGTGGTGGGGGCCGGAATGAACGGTAGGGGGGCGGTGGAACTCATCGTGGCCGCGGTGGCCATGAATCTGAGCCAGGAGCTTCTTTCCCGCGGGGTGATCTCCGCACCCCTGCTCACCCCGAGCCAGTTTTCGGCCCTGGTAATCATGGCCTTTCTCACCACCTTTATGGCCCCTATCGTTCTAAAATGGGCGGCCTTGAGGGCCTGCCGCGATTCGGAAAGGGCCGAGTTCTGTCGCTTGCTCCGGGAAGCCCGCCGGGAACCCGCTGCCGGTTAAGGGCTATCGGCTGAAGCGGAACCAGAGGTCCCAGAGGATGGCCGCCAGGGAAAAGAGGGAAATAATGGCATAGTTCCAGCGTTCCTTGGACACCGCCAGACTGGCCACCAGATAACGCAGGGCCTCCAGATCGGTGGGGGAGAGATCGGCCTGTTTTTCCAGCTTTTCCAGGAGATGGAGTTCGCGGATGGTCCGCCGGCGCCGGGCGGTGATATAAGAGCGAAAGAGGAAAAAGATCATGTTGCCGCAGACCCCTATGTACCAGAGGAGATCGATGAGCTGGGGGCGGTAGGCCTTGGCCACCAGAATGAGCCGCAGGGAAAGGGAACCCGTTATCCCCAGGGTAAAAGCCAGCCAGGATACCCAGGTCGGAAACCGGTGCGGTACGTGAAACTTTTCCTCGGCCATGTTCTATGAATGTAACGGGAAAGGGGCCGAAGGCCAAACCCGGTGGGAAGGAGAGGGTCCTGTGTTAAAATAGATCCGTGCCGCAGGCCCTGGAGCTTCCCTTCTATCCCGAGCCGCGGGGGATTGTTCAGGTTTCGGCCTCCGCCGGAGCCGGGAAGACCTATCGCCTGGCCCTTCACTACCTGAAGCTCCTTAAGAGCCAGGGCCCGCCCTCGGAAAGAGGGCTTTCCTCCATTGTGGCC
>WGAR01000170.1 GCA_015494725.1 Thermodesulfobacteriaceae bacterium
GCCCTTCCGCAGGAGAAGAAATCCTTAGTTAAGACTTATAAGGGCCTGCGGCCGGAGGCTGAGGCGGCCTTAAGGGAACTCTGGAGGGCCCTTTTCCCGGAGGAAAATCCCCGCCGTATCACCCACGGGCTCCTTGACGCCTCGGTCTGTGCCCTTACCGCCCGGGCCTATCATCTGGCCCCGGAAAACCTCCTTTTCCTTCCCTCCTCCGGCTCCCGCGGCTTCGGCCCTTTCGTAGTTCTTTTAAAATTTCCTTGCAAATTTTTCATGCCATGATAAAATTTCCATGTGATTTGGTTGCCCAGGTATTTAAGCGCCCGTTTACCCGGGGGTTCTCCCCCGCGCCGCCTGGTGGTACTCACCGGAGCCCGTCAGGTGGGAAAGACCACGCTGGCCAAAAGACTTTACACGGGTCGCTACCGCTACTTCAACCTGGATTCGGCCGGTGAAAGGTTGAGGCTTGAGCGTGTCCCGGCCGAGGCCTGGGGCCGGACGGTGGGGGAGGCGGTTTTTGACGAGATCCAGAAGGCCCCCGCCCTCCTCGAAAAGATCAAATGGGCCTACGACGCCCGCGAGGTAGATTTTTCCGTCCTTCTCGGGTCCTCCCGCATCCTGCTTCTATCTAAAATTAAAGAGACACTTGCCGGAAGGGTCTTCCTTTACGAGCTCTGGCCTCTTACCCTAGGGGAACTGGCTCCCTTTTATGGCGCCCCGTTTCCGGAAAAGCCCCTGCTTGCCGTCCTTCTCGAAAATCTAAACCAGGCCCCGGAGATCCTTAGCGCTTTACCGGCTCCGGTGGGCGAAGAGGTGGGACGCCTTAAGAGCGCCCTAGAACATCTCCTCACCTTCGGAGGGCTTCCCACCCTTCTTGAGTATCCTCCGGAGGAACGGTTCGCCTGGCTTGAAGCCTACCAGAGCACCTATCTCGAGAGAGATCTTGCCGACCTTGCTCGTCTGCGGGACCTTGAACCCTTTCTCCTCTGCCACCGGTTAGCCGCCCTTCGGGCGGCCCGTATCCTTTCCTACTCGGAACTTGCCCGGGACGCCGGTATCTCCGTGGCCACCGTGAGACGCTACCTGCGTTACCTGGAACTCTCCTATCAGATCCTATTCCTTCCGGCCTGGGCCGGAAATCCCGCGGTAAGGCTGATTAAAAGTCCCAAACTCATCTGGTTTGATGCCGGGCTCCAGAGGGTGCTTTCCGGACAACTTCAGGGACTAACCGGCGAACAGTACGAAAACGCCATCACCGCCCAGATCCTTACCACCCTGCGCTCCTTAGGCCTGCGTTTTTCGGCCTTCTATCTGCGCACGGCCGGCGGCCTGGAAGTGGATCTCCTTCTTGAGACTCCGGCCGGATTCGTGGCGGTAGAGATGAAGGCCCGGGAAAAGGTCTATCGGAAGGACGCCACCCCCATTGAACGCGGTCGTCGCCTTTTCGGGAATCGTCTCCGCCTGGGCCTGGTAATTTACCGGGGAGAGGAGATCTTCCCGCTCACCGAAAGCGTCTTTGCCCTTCCCGACTGGCTTCTTCTCGGATGGCCCGGCGGAGGTCAGACCGCCCTTTCGGGCTCTTAACCCTACTAAACGGGAACCTCCCTCCCAAAAAGTTGAACTTTTTGGGAATAGGATTACCCCTTGGTAAGGATGCTAAATCTTGAAAGTATAAGAGAGGAGAGGCTTTATCCGCGGGAATTGCTTTCAAAGCTCTACCCCGGAAGGCTACTCAAAATCCTCACCCCCAGGGCGGTGGCCAGGGGAAGGGTGAGGTTATCGTCGGGGAAAGGCAGGGCCTCGATCAGGGTGAGGATTCCGGAAAGAAGAAGGATCTTTCCCCCAAAGGGAAGACCGAAGAAGAGGAACACGCAGAGGGAAAGAGCGAAAAAGACCAGGTGATGGAGAGGGCCCCGGCCGAAAAGCCCGGAAATTCCATCGCCGAGGGCAAGCACCCAGAGCCCGCAGAGGGCCGCTTTCAAGGGGAAAAGAAGAAAGGAAAGCCCCACCCCCCAGAGATAGTAGAAGGTCCCGGTGGGACGCCGAAACTCGCTTTCCCTTAAAAGGGAGGAAAGCCTTCCCGGAAGCCTGAGACATCCCGTAAGCCTCAGGGTCTCAAAGAGGGTGATTGCCAGAAGAAGCGAAAGGAAGAAAAGCCGCCGGTAGTCGCCAAGGATTAAGGCCAGGGGGTGGAAAAGGAGGCCGGAGAGGTGAAAGAGCTTGCGCGGAAGTTCCCTCAAGGGCCCTCGGAGAAGATCCGGGTGAAGTCGATCTCCGCCGGACAGGTAAGATCCTCAAAACGCATGCTTCCCCGGAAGAAGTCCCCTTCCTTCACGTAGCGTCCCTCGGAAAGACGCCACACCTTGGCCAGCCTCTTTTCCGGATAAACCAGAACGTAGTAGCGCACCCCCTCCCGGGCGCAGATCTCAAACTTTACCGTCTCATCAAGCTTTCTCGTGTGCGGGGAGACCACCTCCAGCACCATCTCCGGGGTGCGAAGGAGGCGTTTCTGGTCCAGGTCCTCCTCGCAGACCACCACGAGATCCGGAACCAGCACCGTGTCCTCCGCCACCTCCCAGGCTACCCCCGGAAGGGCAAGACACCGGGTCTTCTCGCAGGCCTCAAACTGATCCATAAGCTCCCGGGTTAAGCGATAGACGAACCACTGGTGGCGCAGGGCCGGGGCCACCATGGCCACCGGCTGCCCGTAGATAAGCTCCCAGTCGCCCTCCCAGGTCTCCCAGTCGGAGACGGTGTAGCTTATCGGGACCCTTGCGGCTTCACCCATGGCCTCACTCCCATTCAATGGTCGCCGGGGGCTTGGAGGATATGTCATAGACCACCCGGTTTACCCCCTTAACCTCGTTAATGATGCGGTTTGAGAGCCGGGCGAGAAGCTCATAGGGAAGGCGCACCCAGTCCGCGGTCATGGCGTCCTGGCTTTCCACGCAGCGAATGGCCACCACGTGTTCATAGGTCCGGTAATCTCCCATGACCCCCACGGTCTTAACCGGGACCAGCACGGCAAAACTCTGCCACACCCGGTAGTACCAGCCGCTTGCAAGCATCTCCTCGGTGACGATGGCATCGGCCTCGCGCAGGATCCGGAGCCTCTCCTCGGTGACCTCCCCCAGGATACGGATGGCCAGCCCCGGCCCCGGAAAAGGCTGCCGCCAGACCACCTTTTTAGGAAGCCCGAGTCCCCGGGCGATCTCCCGCACCTCGTCCTTGAAAAGCTCCCGCAGGGGCTCGATGAGCTTAAGCTGCATCCTTTCCGGAAGCCCGCCCACGTTGTGATGGGTCTTGATGGTGGCCGAAGGGCCGCGGAAGGAAACGCTCTCGATCACATCGGGATAAAGGGTCCCCTGGGCCAGCCACTTGACCCCGCCGATCTTTCGGGCCTCCTCCTCAAAGACCTCGATGAAGGTGTGCCCGATGATACGCCGTTTCTCCTCCGGGTCCGTCACCCCGCGAAGTCTTTCCAGGAACTTCTGCGAGGCATCCACATAGCGCACCGAAAGCCCCAGGGATTCCATGAGGGAGAGCACCTCCTCGGGCTCCCCCTTGCGCAGAAGGCCGTTATTCACGAAGATGGGGACCAGCCGATCCCCTATGGCCCGGTGCACGAGAAGGGCGGTCACCGTGGAGTCGATCCCTCCGGAAAGGGCGCAGACTACCTTTTCCTCCGGGGCCACGGCCTTGCGGATCTCGCGCACCGTGGCCTCGATAAAGGACTCCATGGTCCAGGTGGGACGGCAGCCGCAGATGCGAAAGACGAAGTTCGCAAGCACCTCGCGGCCGATCTCGGTGTGGGCCACCTCCGGGTGAAACTGGACCCCGAAGAGGGGCTTTTCTTTATGCCGCATGGCCGCATAGGGGGAGTTTTCGCTTTCGGCAAGGGGCACAAAGCCCGGGGGTAAGACCTCAATGCGGTCGCCGTGGCTCATCCAGACCCGAAAGCTCCGCGAAGGATCAAGGCCGGCGAAAAGGTCTTCTACCGAAAGCACCCGGAGTTCCGCCGGCCCGTATTCGCGTTTTACCGACCTCTCCACCCGTCCGCCGAGGAGATGGGCCATGAGCTGCATCCCGTAGCAGATCCCGAGCACCGGAACCCCCAGATCAAAAAGCTCCACCGGGACCATGGGGGCTCCGGGGTCATAGACGCTGGCCGGCCCGCCGGAAAGGATGATCCCTTTGGGGCGAAAGGCCCGGATCTCCTCCAAGGAAACCGTACAGGGCCGGATCTCGCTATAGACCTTGAGTTCCCTTACCCTGCGGGCGATAAGCTGCGTGGTCTGGGAACCGAAATCCAGGACTAAGATGGCCTCTTCAGGACGCATGTTTTCTTTCCTCCCTGCGCATCTTCCGCAGCATGATGGTGGCCCCCACCAGGGCCAGGATCAGGGCCCCCACCAGGGCCATCTCCAGCATGTAAAGCTTCACCCGCTCCGGGGTCACCTCCCCGTGGGAGATCTCGAAGGCCAGGATGAGAAGCCTTCGCACCAGGGCGATGATGGCCACCATGATGAAGGGTTCCACGCACTGAAGATGATATTCCTCCCCGAAGACGATCTGCACGGTGTAAAGGATCTCCAGGAACATGAGGGCGATGAGGAAGCGATCGATGACCTTCAAGACCCCCAGGGCAAAGTCCTTGTAGGCAAAGGCCCGAAGGAGGGCGTGGAATCCGTCGTAGATCACCTCCAGGGTGGCCAGGATGATCCCGATGGCCACCAGGATGTAGAGGATGCGCTCCATGCGCAAAAAATTCTCCTGGAACCAGATGTCAAGCCCGGAACGGCGGGGAGGTTTTTTTCTGGGGCTCATCTTGCACCTTCCCTTTCATTTTGAAGGAGGTCCCTTCGGTTGTAAAGGGACATGGCCTTGGGAAGCCCCTCGCGGAGGATGGTCCGCATGGCCGCAACCGAAAGCTCAAGCACCTTCTCCACCACCGGTTCCTCCTCCGGACGGAAAGGGGAGAGCACATAGTCCGGAACGGAAATCCCGGAAGGCGGCCGCCCGATCCCCAGCTTAAGCCGGGGGATCTCTTCGGTCCCGAGCATGGCGAGCACCGAGGCCACCCCGCGGTGTCCTCCGCTTCCTCCCCGGGGAAGGATCTTCATCCGCCCCAGGGGAAGATCGAGGTCGTCGTGGACGAGAAGCACCCTTTCCGGAGGGATCCGGTAATGTTCTGTCGCCCCGGCTACGGCCTTTCCGGAAAGATTCATGTAGGTGAGGGGAAGGAGCAAAACGGCCTCCTTCCCTTCGGCGATAAGGGCCTCTAAGGAGGGATTCTCCCTAAAGGTAAGCTTCAGCTCCTCGGCAAGGAGCGCCACCGCTCGCCAGCCGAGGTTGTGCCGGGTAAAGAAGTATTCGGGGCCGGGGTTCCCCAGCCCCGCGAAAAGCCACATCTTTACTCCGCGGTCTCGCCCTCCGTCTCCTCGGCGGCCTCCTCCTCGGCCTCCACGATGGTCACCACCGGGGCCCCCGGATCCTCGGCGAACTTCACCCCCTCGGGCGGGGTGAGGTCCCGCACATGAAGGGTATCCCCCACGTCAAGCTCCGAGACATCGATCTCAATGCGGTCCGGAATGCGGTCCGGAAGACAGGTTACGGTGAGCTCGTGCATGAGGATCTCCAGGATGCCGCCCTTTTCCACCCCTTTGGCCTTGCCCACCACCGCCACCGGCACGTCCACCTCCACCGGGCGATCCATGCGCACCTCGTAAAAGTCGGCGTGAATGATCTCGTCGGTTACCGGATGATACTGGAGCTCCTTGATGATGGCTATGCGCTGCTCGCTCTTTCCGTCCTCCTGGACGGTAAGGTTGAAGAGGATCTGCTCTCCGCGATGGCGGAGGAGGATCTTCTTGAGTTCATTAAGCCGCGCGGTAAGGGGAAGGGGATCGGTCTGCGGACCGTAAAGGATGGCCGGAATGAGGCCCTGCCGGCGCAGCTTTTTGGCTATTTCCTTTCCGGTCTTTTTTCTGACCTCCACGGTAAACGGTACCTGTATCATGCCTCAACCTCCTTCGGAATTAGACGAAAAGGGAGCTTACCGAATCGTCCGCATGTATGCGGCGTATGGCCTCC
>WGAR01000171.1 GCA_015494725.1 Thermodesulfobacteriaceae bacterium
GAGTAGGCTACTTCCAACCCGAGGTTCCAGCGATAGGGAACAAAATAAAGCAGGTCTCCGAAGAGGATGCGGCCTTCGTCGGTGAGATCATCATCGCTGGAGATATAATGGCCCCCTAGGCGCAGGGATAAACGGGAGAAAGGGGTTCCGGTTCGAATATAAGCTAGGGTGTAGTCGGTTTGATCCAGGTCTTCATAGCCGGATTTATAGTTCAGATGAAGCTGAGAGACTGCGGCCTCCACCCCCTGATGTAATCCGTCGCCCAGGCTGCCGTAAAGGGTAACCGCATAACCGTCTTTTTTGAGCTTGGAGTTTCCATAGTTGAGATAGGTGCCGTAAAGAGCCAGATATTTTTTAAGATTTCCGCTCCAACCTAGGCCGTTAGAAAGGGCTAAAGCAAACAGGGTCAGAGCCAGGAGAAAATTAATCCTCCCTTTCATCCTCTTTCCTCCTGATGGTGAAGGATCCACCGAAACTCTGGACTTTTATTTCTTCAAATCCTTTCTGCGGTGCCAGACGAGTATAAACCCTAAATCTTTGCTTACCATAGGAGATTTCCCCTTCCAAGTCAAGTTTTCCTAAGGCCCGGTAGCGGCCTCGGGGCTTAGGTAGAGAAGGATAGAGGGAGAGAAGCAGGAGATAAAGTTCCTTTTTCAGGGGAGAGAGCACCACCTCCAAGGGGAGATGATCCGTCCAGCGAAGATGGGGACGAAGAGCAAGAGGAATCTTGGGGGCAGCCAGGAAAAACCATCTCAGAGGGGAGCGGGTGGATCCGTCGTAGGCGAGAAAATAAAAGGCGGAGCCCCTCTGGACGAAATAAAGACGGGCCTTGCCATCGGTAAGATAGAAAGTCCCGTCCGGAGCCATCTCCACCCGAAGGGAGAAGGTTTGTTGGGATCCTTTTTGATCCCGGATTTCGTAAATATACCGATCCCCCAGGAGAAAATTCAGGGCATGCTGAAGACGTTTTTCCGGAGGGGCCGGTTCTAGGGTTTCTTCCTCTGCGGGTAGGGAAAAATCGCGGAATTCTCCGTTCCTTAGATAGGAACTGAATACAAAGGGAAGGGTGGGGCTCCCTATTTCAGGACCGCTTTGAATATGAATATGGAGATGGGGTTCCGGAGCATAACCGGAGCTTCCGCACAGCCCGATGAGGGTTCCTTTGACGATCCAGTCGCCCTTCTTTACCCGAAAGGTTCCCGGGCTGATATGGGCCAGCACCACATAGAAACCCCGCGGATCGTAAAGGATGATATGGTTGCCCCAGGGATAATCGTGGTTGGCCGATCCCGGAGCTTCGTCCGGAAGACCGTCCACCAGTTCCACCACCCTTCCGGTAACCGGAGAGAAGACCGGTTTACGGTAGGCATAATAATCGTTCAGATTCAGACCCTCTCCGGTGTGGGTGCGTCCTTCCTCGTCGGTGATGACCAGATCCAGGGCATAACGCCAGGCTCCTTTATGGGTGAAGCGTCCGTTCGGTCCCTGCCAGACCGTCCACCTGCCGCTGACCGGAACCTCCAGATCCGGATCACGGGGGAAACGTGTTTCCCGATGGAGGTAGTAATCCAGGGTCCTTTCCGGGGTGCCGCGATAGTAAAGGGTGAGTTTGCGGTAACGGGAGAGCCCCAGACTGTAGAGCATCAGTAAAGTGACCAGATTGAAGGGCAAGGCAAAGGCCGGAAGCCCGAATTTTTCCCAGAAGATACGGGAGGCCTCGGTGAGGGGCACGGCGATCACCGAGGCTATCAGGGCCAGAAGATAGCTTTCCGGCGAAGGGATCAGAAAAACGCCTCCTGTGGCCAGGGCGATGAGGACGAAATTGAAGTGATTGGGATCGGAAAAGGCCTGGTGTGCGGAACCGGTGAGGAGATAGCTGGTGAGGGTTCCGGCCAGGTAGCCCGCCAGGGAGAGGAGGGCCAGGATGCGGGAGAAGACCAGCAGTATGCCGAAGAGGATCAGGCCAGGCACCGGGTAAGGCATGAAGAAGATGGCTCCCAGAGAACGCAGAAATCCCTCTATCCAGAGGGGCAGGTGGAGATTCCAGAAAATTTCCGGGGGATGAAGGGCCACGAAGAGATTGGAATAGCGGTAAGAGGCCAGGGCTGCGGTAATGCTTCCCATCACGAAAGGAAGACTGAGCACCGGGAGTCGAAAATAGTAAGACAGGGCCGAGGATAGGCTATAGGTAAGAAGGAAGGTGAATATGCCCATAAGGGCCAGAAAAATAAGGCTCAAAGGGCCAATACGAAAGAAGTAACCGATGGAGAGTCCGACCAGTAGAGGATTATAGATATAGAAATCCAGGCGCAGGAAGTCTTCCCTAAGTCCCAGAAAACGGGCTGCAAGGTAGGCCGAGAGTACGCAAATCAGCCCGGATAGACCCAGATTGGGACTTAAGAGGGTGAGGAGGATAAGAATACCCAGTCCGGCCAGGGGATGGGGCAGGAAGAGGATGCCGGAGTAACTGTTCAGGATGGAGGTTATGACCGGTTTAAGGCCCTTCATCGAAGATGTTCAGGGATCCGCTCCCGATGCACCACGTCTTCCAGGGTTTCAGCCTCCCGGATTACCTCCACCTGTCCGGATTCCCCGATCAGGACCACCCGGGGGCGATAGGTGATGAATTGCATCCACTGGGTAAGGTTGTAGGCCCCCACCGGGGAAAGGATAAGATGGGTGCCTCTGGGCAGGGGAGGGAGCCAGGCGTTTTCCTCCACCACGTCGATGTTCATGCATAGAGGGCCGTAGAGGATACAGGGCTCCGGTGGCCCGGGCAGTTCGCGCTCTATTTCTATGCGAAAGTGGTACCAGAAGGCCGTGAAAAGCAGGTTGACGCCGGCGTCCAAGACATAGGCCCGACGGCCATCGGCGAGTCGTTTGGCGGATCTTACGGTGGTGATAAGGAAGCCGGCCTCGTCCACCAGGGCTCTCCCGATTTCGAGAATAAGGAGAGGGTAGTCGCGGGCCATGGTTCCCAGAAGAAGGGAGCGGGCAATCCTTTCCGCATACTCAGAAAGAGGGGGAATTCCCACCTCCGGGGGAAGATACAGGCCCTTAGGACGGCTCCGGGAGGGGAAGCCCCCTCCCAGGTCCAGGTATTCTATGTTCCAGCCGAATTCTTCTTCCAGTTTGCGGGTCAGACGAAGGAGTTTTTCCGCGGCCCGGGCATAAGCCTCGGGGTCGAGGATGAAGGTCCCCTGATGACAGTGCAGGCCCGCGACCTCCAGTCGGTCACCGGCGGCAATCCTCCGGGCCACACTCAATACCTCGCCGCTTTCCAGGTTAAACCCGAACCGATCCCACCGGGGATAGATCCCGGTGTCCATATTGATGCGCAGGCCTATCCGAATTTTCTGCCCCGTTTCCCTGGCGATCTCCTCCAGATCCAGAATCTCGTCCAGAGAGTCCACATTGATGCGGGCCCCTTCCAGGACGGCCTGTTTCAGGATTTCCCGGGGCTTATAAGGCCCGTTAAAGATGATGTTTTCTCCGGGTACCCCTAATCTCCGGGCCTTGTGATATTCAAAATCAGAAACCACCTCTGCGCTGGCTCCCTCCTGATGAAAGATACGACAGATGGCATCCAGGTAATTGGTTTTATAAGACCAGCTGAGTTCTACCCGCGGATAGTGACTCTCGAAGAGCCTTCGGAGATAGCGAAACTGGTCTCGAAGTCGCTTTTCGGAGAAGACGAAGAGGGGCGATCCGAATCTGCGCACCAGATCCTTTACCGGTACCCCGTCTATTTCCCGGCGCACCATGCGCAGAAGACCGCTTTTTTTGTCCCTGAGCAGGCCCACCTGGAGTTTGATGATGGAGGGTTTTTGATAGGGTTTTTTCATCTTTCTCCCCTGGTGACCATGCGTTGAAAGAGGTCCAGGTCGGTTACCAGATCGTCGGTGAATCGGATATAAAGTTTACCGGCCGGATATTCCCAGTCTCTTTCCGGTTCCTCTCCCAGAGCGGCCCGAAGTAATCTTTCAGGTAGATTGAGCCCCACCCCTACCGCGAAATAGATCCAAGCCGGGAAACGGGGATTGATTTCGATAAGATAGATGTCTTCCCCGGAGACGATGGTTTCCAGTTCAAAGGCCCCTCGCCAGCGGAAATGCCGGACGAATTTTTCGGCGGCCTCAAGAAGCCCGGGATGCTTCACGGTTACCCCGGTCCAGATCTTTCCCAGAGAGGTGATCCAGAGTTTTTTTATGGCCAGGAGACCGAAGTGCCCACCCTCTCCGTCTCCCACTCCCACCACGTTCATCTCCTCGCCCTCTACTATTTCCTGGATGATCACCGGATAGCCCCATTCGGCGGAAATACTCTGAAAATATTGCAGGGCTTCGGTGGAATTGTAGGCCCGAAAGGCCCGATAGAAGAGTCCCTTGACCATGACCGGAAAACGCAGACGGGAAAGAGCCCGCTGGAGTTCTTCATAGGAGGAAACCGCAAAGGTGGCGGGGGTTTTCAGGCCGGTGGCCTCGGCTATTACCGGTAGTCTATCTTTGGCCCGTAACTTGAAATGTTTACGGGTGGGAAGGAAACTGCGGACTCCTAACTCCGAAAGGCGGGGTTCCAGGTCTATAAAAAGGGGGAGTTCAGGATCGAGGGCGGGAATGACCACTTCGATTCCTTCTTTTTCTTGGATGTAAAGCAAACGATTAAGAAAGGGGGCCTCACCTTCGGAAGGATAGGGCATGAGATAGACCCTATCGATGAGGTCCGTGAGATAGACCCCCGGCTCCATGGCGTCATAGGCCAGCCCCACCACCGAGACCGGGATTGCTCCCTCCTTTAATCCCTTGATAATACCCAGCCCTGGTCCGGGATTATCCACGGCGTTTATTCCGGAGACCGCCACCTTGATCATCTGGGTTCCTTCCAGAGGCCGTAGCGGGTAAGGACTTCCAGGAAGTCTTCCAGATCGCGCCGAGCTTCTTCCGGCGAGACCTCGTATTCCTGGCTCAGGAGCCGGGCTATCTCTTCGGGAGAAAGATCCTGACGCAGTTTTTCCAGGATAAAGAGGCCGGTTTCGTTTACTGTGTAACTGTTTCCGGTTTCAGGATCGAAAATGAACCCCTCCTCACTTATGGCCAATCGCCGAAGTTTCATTCCCCCTCCTGTATGAAGGGGATTTTATCCCAAAGAGGAAATCTTTTCAGCTTCTTGACTTCTTAGCCATTTGGCTATATAACTTTATAGTTAAGAAGACAAAGAATGCCGAGGAGGGTTTATGAAGAGGCTTACGCGGCGGTTTAAGGCCCTCTCCGACGGAACGCGGCTCTCCCTCCTGGTCCTTCTTTCCGAAAGGCCCTGCTGCGTGTGTGAGCTGGCCGCGGCCCTTAACCTCTCGCAGCCCACGGTCACCCGTCATCTGCAAAAACTCTCCGATGCGGGTTTCGTTTCCGCGGAAAGACACGGCTTTTTCCAGATCTACCGCCTCGCCCCGGAGGACGATGAAGCCCGGAGGCTTCTTATGCTTGCTTTTGAGGCCTTAAAGGACGATCCCGCAGCCGAAGCCCTTCGTGAGAAGCTCCGCCGGCTTGAGGTGGGGCCACCCTTTCTGCGGCAAGAGGCCTGCGGGCTCTGCGCCGGGCCCGAAGAAAAAACCCTTGCGGAGAAGGAAGGATGAAAGCCCTCAAGCGTCTTTATGAGATCGGGATCGGGGTCGCGGTCTTTCTCTTCTTTTTCTTCTTTCCCGCCCGGGAGCGGGTCCTTTCCGGGGCGCGGGAGGCCCTGCTGCTTGCCCACTGGTACGCCCGGGAACACGTGATCTTCTGTCTCATTCCGGCCTTTTTCATCGCCGGGGCCATAAGCGTTTTCGTCTCCAAGGAATCGGTCATGCGTTATCTGGGGCCTACTGCCCCCAAGCCGCTTGCCTACGGGGTGGCCTCGGTCTCCGGGACCATCCTTGCGGTCTGTTCCTGCACGGTGCTTCCGCTTTTTGCCGGAATTTATATGAACGGGGCCGGGCTCGGGCCGGCCACCACCTTTCTTTATTCCGGCCCGGCCATAAACATCCTCGCCATCGTGCTCACCGCCCGGGTGCTCGGAGCCGGGCTCGGGCTGGCCCGGGCGGTCGGAGCCATCGGAGCAAGCATCCTGATCGGTCTTCTCATGGCTCTGGCCTTCCATCGGGAGGAAACCAAACGCATGGCCGAATTTTCCGCTGCCCCTCCGGAAGAAGGCCGCCCCCTCTGGCAGACGGTGCTCTTTATGGCTACGCTGGTGGCTATTCTGGTCTTGGCCACCTGGGGGCACGGAACCGGGCTCTGGGAGAGGATCTACGTTTTCAAGTGGAAACTGGTCTCCGCCTCGGCTGCGGCCCTTCTCGTGGAACTCTATTTCTTTTTCCGGGTAAGTCCCATCTGGCTTTTCGCTACGGCCGGGGCTGCAGCCCTGGGGGAGGCCCTTTTCCCCGGGCATGCCATAGCCTTTCTTTCCGGTGTGGTGGTGCTTTCCGTGGCCCTGTGGCGTACCGGAGGCGAGGCCCGGGAGTGGTTCGATTCCTCCTACTGGCTTGCACGACAGATCCTGCCTTTACTCTTTCTGGGGGTGCTCGGGGCGGGGTTCTTTCTGGGGCGTCCGGGGCACGAGGCCTTCATCCCCTCGCGGTTTGTGGCCGAACTGGTGGGGGGAAACGGGCTTCTCGCCAACTTCTTTGCCGCTATCTCCGGGGCCTTTATGTACTTTGCCACCTTAACCGAGGTCCCCATCTTGCAGGGGTTGCTCGGGGCCGGCATGGGGAAGGGGCCGGCGCTGGCCCTTCTCCTTTCCGGGCCGGCGGTCTCCCTTCCGAGCATGCTCGTCATCCGCTCGGTCCTCGGCACCAAGAAGACCGCCGCCTATGTGGCCCTGGTGGTGGTCATCTCCACCCTCTGCGGGTGGCTCTTTGGAACCTTTTTCGGGGGTTAGAGGAGATGCCAGGGGACAAGCCTTATTCCCCCGGGAAGCGTGCCGGTGTCGTCCCCGGCATGAACCAGATAGAGTTTGGGAGGGGAGGGGAACTGATCTTTGAGAAGGAGAAGGTTTTCGGCCTCCCGGGGGCCGGGCTGCGAGGTGAGCTTGACCTCAAAGGCGTAAAGGTGTCTTCCGCAGCGCAGGATGAAATCCACCTCCCTTTCCCGGCCGCCGAGTTTTCGGAAGAAATAAAGTTCCCCGGAAAGAAGCACCGAGGCCGCATGCAGGTGCTGAAAGACAAGGTTTTCAAAAAGATGTCCCAGAAAGGTCTCGGGTATCTCTCCGGGATGGGTATAGCCCGCAAGGGCACAGGCCAGTCCGGAATCAAAGAAATAAAGTTTGGGGCGCTTGGCAAGCCGCTTGGCGAGGCTAGTGTAGTAAGGGCGCAGTCGATACACCAGACCGGAGGTCTCCAGAAGGTTGAGGTAGCGCGAGGCGGTGGGCTGGGAGAGCCCGGCGTCCCTTGCGGCTTCGCTTATATTGAGAAGCGAGGCGATGCGGCTGGCGAGGACCTCAAGGAAACGGTGAAAATCGGCAAGATCCGCCACCTGGGAGAGATCGCGAAGGTCTCTTTCCAGATAGGTGGCCACGTACCCCCGCCACCAGAGACGGGCCTCCTCCGGGGAGGAAAGAAAGGCCACCGGAGGGGTGAGACCCTTGAAGAGGATTTCTTCCAGGCTGAAAGGAGGTTTGGGGGCTTCCGGAAGAAGGTCTTTTTTAAGGAGCGCAAGGAGGCCCGAGGGACGCTTGAGGAATTCCGAAAGGCTGAAGGGACCGAGTTCCAGATAGACCGCACGTCCGGCCAGGGACTCCGCCACCCCTTTCATGAGGAGAAGATTGGCCGAGCCGGAGAGTACGAACCGGCGCGAACGGTCGCCATCCACGGCCTGTTTTACATAAAGGAGGAGTTCCGGAGCCCGCTGAACCTCATCCAGGATGAGACGTTTTTCCGCAAAAAGGATCTCCCGGGGCCGGTGGCGAAGGAGGGCCAGGACCTCGGGATCGTCCAGCGAAAAATAGGGCCATTCGCGGAAGGGGGACTCCTCGCGCAAAAGGGTACTCTTTCCCACCTGTCGGGGCCCGGTAAGGACCGTAACCGGCGAGAAGGAAAGCGCCCGGCGCAGGAGCCGGGCCAGATCCCGGGGATGGTATGCAAAATTATTCATAGCTTGAATAAAATTCAATCACAAGATGAAAAATTTGTAAAGGAGGTGTGCCATGGGGAAGGAGATTAAGGTTCTGGGGCCGGGGTGCCCGAGGTGTGAGGCCCTTTACGAGAACGTGATCCTGGCCCTTGACGAGCTGGGGCTTGAGGCCA
>WGAR01000172.1 GCA_015494725.1 Thermodesulfobacteriaceae bacterium
CACGAAACCCGGTTTCTGATCCTGGAAAATCTGCTCTCCCTGCTCCTCAATCTGGTGCTTTCGGTGCGGGTAATGGAGGATTACACCCGCCACCTGGAGTTTCACGCCACCCGGGATGCACTCACCGGGCTGTACAATCGCTGGGCCTTTCGCGAATTCCTGAACATGGAAACAGCCCGGGCTAAAAGAAGGGGTTCTCGGCTGGCGGTGCTGTTTCTGGATGTGGATAACCTTAAATTGATCAACGACTTTTATGGCCACGAGGAAGGCGACCGTCTTCTGCGTTCTTTGGCCGAGCGTATCTCCGGGCAGCTGCGTCGCGGGGATATCCTGGCCCGTTACGGAGGAGACGAATTTGTGGCCCTCCTTCCGGATACCGGGCTTCAGGGGGCCTTCTCCGTGGCCCGGCGGATCCTCAAATCCCTGCAGGGCTTTTCCTTCTCCACCCCGGATGGCAAGAGTCTGGGGATTTCCTGCTCCGCAGGCCTGGCCGTTTTTCCGGATCATGCCACGGATCCGGAGAGGTTGATTCTCCTGGCCGACCGGGCTATGTACCGGGCCAAGAAGAAGGGAAAACGAGGTATAGAGATTCCCTCCCCGGCGGATCTCTCCGCCGAGGGCTTCGAACCCTCCGGTCATCTCCTGACCCTGCTTGAGGCCGTGGAGAAGCGCCGGATCATTCCCTATTTCCAGCCCATTGTGGATCTAAAACGGGGCGGGATCTTCGCCTACGAGGTCCTGATGCGTCTGGAGACCGATACCGGGGTGCCGCTTCCGGCGCGCAAGTTTATCTCCCTGGCCGAAAGGATAGGGCTTCTGGGGCGAATGGAGGAAATCCTCTGGGAAAAGACCCTGGAAAAACTCTCTTCCTCCTGGGGAGACTTCCTTCTCTTTTTCAATGTCTCTCCGGTGGCCCTCCTGCGCAGGGATTTTCTGGAACACCTGGAGGAGCTCTGGAGGAAGTATCGGTTTTCTCCGGAACATCTGGTCTTGGAGATCACCGAGCGGGAATCGGTGCTGGATCTCACCGAACTCCGGGGCCTGGCCCGCAAACTGAGGTCCCGGGGGATCCGTTTTGCCCTGGATGATTTCGGTTCCGGTTATTCCTCCTACCGGTATCTGCGGCATCTTCCCATAGATTTTATCAAAATCGAGGGCGAATTTGTCCGTTCCATGCACCGGAACGAGATAGATCGGGCCTTTGTGGCCGGAGCCGTGACCCTGGCCCGCACCCTGGGGGCCGGGATAGTGGCTGAGTTCGTGGAAAGCGAGGAACTGATGGACGAACTGCGCCGTCTGGGGGTGGACTACGCCCAGGGGTACTGGCTCGGAAAACCAGCTCCGGAGATCAGAAGATAGGGTTACCGTAACAGGGGCCGGGAGCGGTGAAGAGCTCCGGAGGTTGACGCCGCTCCCTTACCCGGGGGTAGGGGACTACCTCCACGTTAAAAAGGCGGGTTAGCCCCTTCTGGTGCAGACATTCCTCCAGAAAGCGGCGCAGATGATGGGAATCGTTCGGGGTGATACAGTAAAGGGTGGAAAGGGTGACCTTCATGCCGATGAGTTTTTCCCGGAGGTGTTCCCGGGCCCTTTGCTCCAGATCCCCGTAAAGGGATTCATAGAGCCCGTCCAGCTGGCCGAAGAACCTCTTGAGCAGGGGATAGAGGATATGATCCTCGTTCGGAAAATATACGTAGGCCCGTCCCCGCTTCTTCCGAAAGATCAGGTGCTTGTGACATAGATCCTCCAGCGAATTTCTCACCGGTACCCACCCCATTCCCGCAAGATAGGCGATTTTTCGGCCGGAAAGACCTGGGCAGTTATATATTATATAAAGGATGGACCATTTGGAAGCGGAGTTTAAAACTTTAATCAATTTTAAATTCAAGTGATGAAGCAACATTCTAAGATTAAAAGTATCAAATAGATAGATAAAAATCAAGTCTAAAAATGATCTAAAAATAGATCAAACTATAGAAATACTTAACGAAAAATAGAATTAAATCTCTACTTAGCCTTATCGAAAGTATAATTTCTACTTAACCGAAAGTATGAAAGTTAAAAACTAAGAAGAAACTTTTTCCAGATAGTCCCAGAACTCGGGGAAGGATTTGGATACACAGGAGGGATTACGTATGACTATGCCCGGTACCCGGAGCCCCAGTACGGCAAAGGCCATGGCGATGCGATGGTCGTCGTAGGTCTCGATCTCCGCCCCGGTGAGGGGGGCCCCGCCCTGGATCTCTATCCCATCCGGAAGCTCCCGTACCCGGGCCCCGCATCGGGCTAGCTCCGTGGCCATGGCGGAGATACGATCGCATTCCTTGTAGCGCAGGTGGGGGGCCCCGAAGATCCGGGAAGGCCCTTCGGCGAAGGCCGCGAGCACACACAGGGTGGGAAAGAGATCCGGGGCCTCCTTCAGATTGACCTCAAAACCCCGGGGAGGAGAGGAAAAACTCACCCGCACCCCCTCTCCTGCGGATTCCACCCGCCCTCCAATATCGGCCAGAAGCCGGAGGAGCAGGGTGTCGGCCTGCACCGAGGAAAGCGGAAGGTTTTCCACCGTAACCGAACCCCTGAGGAGGGCCGGAAGAATCAGAAAATAGGAGGCACTGGAGGCGTCTCCCTCCACCTCGTACTCCCGGGCCTGATACTGGGCCTCCGGAACCCTGAACCCCTTTTCCTCCCTCTCCACCCTCACCCCGAAGTCCTCCATCACCCGACAGGTGAGATCCACATAAGGGGTGGAGACCATCTCCCCCCGAAGTTCGATCTTAAGCCCCCCGGGAAGATAGGGACCTATGAGAAGCAGGGCGGAGACGAACTGGCTGCTCTTTTCCGCGGAAAGCTCCACCCGGCCCCCGCGGAGATCCCCCGGACTCACCCGGA
>WGAR01000173.1 GCA_015494725.1 Thermodesulfobacteriaceae bacterium
ACACTCAGGACCTTGGGGAGGTTTCGGGGAAGACGGGGCCCCTCTATCAGATGTAAAGGGTTGTGTTCGATGCGCTCTTCCAGTTCCAGAAAACGGTAAAAACTCTTCAAGGCCGATAATTTTCGAGCCAGGGTTCGGGAGGAAAGCCCCCGGCGCTTGAGCTCCTCCAAGAAAAGGAGGATGTCCTCGGTTCCGGCTTCTTCCGGTGTCCCTCCCCCCTCTTTTTGCAGGAAGGTCTGGAAGTCTCTTAGATCACGGGCATACGCCTCCAGGGTATGGGAGGAAAGATTCCTTTCCAGTTCCAGATGGGTGAGAAATTTATCCACCCAGGACCTCAAGCTCCCACCTCCGCCAGGATCCTTTCCGCACAGGCCCGTATGCGGGGATTCTCGTTGACCAGTAAAAGGCTGCGGATCTTGGCCAGGAACCCCTGTCTTTCGATGGGACTGCGCTCGGGCAGTCTTCGGGATAAGCTTTCCATGGCTTCACAGACCACCTTTTCGTCCTCGGCTTCCAGAAGGAGCAGAAGGAGATTCCATTCCTCGGGAAGGCCGTACTCACGTACATATTCCCGGGCTGCCCGGGTGAAACGTTTGGTCCCGTAGGCGTTTTGAAGGCGTTTGAGGGCCTTTTCGTGTTCCGGAGAACCTTTCTTCCCGGAAAAGAGTTTTTCCACCTCCCGAAGATATTTCTCCTTCAGCCACCCCGAACGCTGGATGGCCTTTTCGGAATCAGTCCGTTCGTATTTCTCCTTGATACGCGAGTGCAGGCTGCGATCCCTCCGACGGTCTATCTCCCGCCAGGAGGGACGCCTCTGATAATAATCGTCCTCATGATCGTCAAAAGACACGCTCATGGCCACCTCCTGGGACATTCTACCTGATAGATCTTTTCGGCCGGAAGCTCAATGGCGGTAAGTTTCCCTCCATAGACGCATCCGGTGTCTATTCCCAAGCGATCCGGGAGGAGAAGGGGTTCGGGAAAGGGAGTATGCCCGAAAACGATCTTTTTGGGAAAGGTTCCGGGATAATAATAGAAACCCTCTCGGATCCACAAAAGATCTTCTTCTTCCTGGCTATGCAGGGGTCGTTCGGGGCGCACCCCGGCGTGTACGAAAAAGTAATCTTCGGTTTCGTAATAAAGGGGCAGATCCTCCAGAAAGGTTCGATGTTCCTCCGGAATATCCAGTTTCCCTTCCTGATAATAGGCCCTGAGCGTGGCCTCGCCCCCGTTAAAAAGGAAGACTTCGGGTTCGATCCCCCGTAGATAGCGCAGGAACATCCATTCGTGGTTTCCCCGCAGGGCGATCACTCGCTCGGGGTAAAGTTTTCGGAGCTCCATGACCTTTTCGACTACCCGACGGGGTTCAGGCCCCCGGTCGATGTAATCTCCCAGGAAGATCACCAGATCGACCCCCCAGTCCACAGGTAACCGGCCGAGCAATCTCTCCAGAGCCTCGGCACAACCGTGTATGTCGCCGATGGCGAATATACGCATCACCAGAAACGCGAACGCCCCGGATCCAGACGTTTGAGGCCCACCCTTTCGGCCCAGGCCAGGGCCTCTTCGTATTCCTCCCGATAAAGGGGACGGTCCAGCGGGGGATATTTCCAGGCCTCGCCGCAGGGCCTGTATTGATCCATAATGTTTACGTAGGTTTCGGGAGATAATTCCCGAGCGATAAAGCGCAGGACCTCCGGGGTGCCGGCCAGACCTCCCGGAAGCACCAGATGCCTCACCAGGAGGCCGCGTAGCGCAATCCCATCTTTGATGACCAGATCTCCCACCTGCCGGTGCATTTCCTTAAGGGCCTTGCGGGCTATCTGAGGATATTTTCGAACCTTGGAAAGCCTGAGCGCCACTTTTTCATCGGCGTATTTGAAGTCCGGCATATAGATGTCCACAATGCCCTCGAGTAGTTTCAGGGTCTCCACCGATTCGTAACCCCCGCAGTTATAAACCAGGGGGAGCCGCAGGCCCTCCTTAGCCGCCTTTTTTACCGCCTCCACAATAAAGGGGACCTGATGGGTGGGGGTCACCAGGTTGATATTGTGGCATCCCCGGGCCTGAAGCAATAGCATGATACGGGCCAGTTCCTCCACACTGATCTCTTCCCCTTCGCCCAGATGGCTTATTTCCCAGTTCTGGCAATAGACACAGGCCAGATTGCAATAGGTGAAGAAGATGGTTCCCGACCCCCCGAAACCCACCAGAGGGGCCTCCTCTCCAAAATGGGGGCCGTAACTGGAAATCATGGGACGATCCCCCACCCGGCAAAGGCCCTTTTCTCCCCGCAGTCGATCCACCCGACATTCGTTGGGGCAAAGAACACAGGGGCTCAACCGGGCGTAGAGGGCCTCTATCCGTCGATCGAGTTCCCCGCTTTCGAGAAGTTCTAGATAAGAAGGCTCAAACACTTAAGTACTCCGCCCAATGCCTCACTTCAGGCGGGGAGGAAAGACTGTGTTTTAATTTAAGATAACAAGCGGTACAGGCGGTGGCAAGTAGATAAGGAGCGCATCGTAACAGTTCCTCATGAAAGATTCGAGGGAGAAAAGGTTGATGAGCCCCGCAACACGCGGATAGGGCGGGAAAGGGTATATCCCGGGGGGTTTTTCGGAGATGACAGGAAAGATGAAAGACGAGTCCTTCGGGAAAGGCCTCGGGAAAGTGGCGGAAGGTCCACTCCAGAGCATCTCGGACCCGGGAAACTATTTCATGGACGGTTTCCTCCTCGGGTTCCCCGGCAAAGAACAGGGGATAGAGATCGGTCAGGGTCCAGAGGCAGGAAGCACAGAGCACGAGGATAGGCCCCCGGGTATCGGAGAGGGCTTCCAGGGTCTCCAGGGCTTTTTTTCGAAAAAGGGAGGGCCAACCCAGGGTAAGAAAGGGAAGGCCGCAACACAGGGGAGGGGAAACCCCCGGATCAAGCCCGCTTTTCTGTAAGCGTCGGATAAACTTTTGTGTCCCCTCGGAATAGAAATAAAGGGCTCCGCAGGAAAGAAATAGGGTAGGGGAGCCCGAACGAGGGGCCGGAATTTTTCGAGAGCTCGACGGGTCGCGGCCCCTGAGGAAAGAGACCGCGGTCTTCACCGGAAAGGGAGGGG
>WGAR01000174.1 GCA_015494725.1 Thermodesulfobacteriaceae bacterium
CGGGAGAGGATGGCGTTGGCAAAGAGGGCCAGTCCCAGCCAGATGGCCACCGCCGGATAAAAGAGGCGCCTCCGGTGATAGCGCAGGAAACCTCCCACCGTAAGACCGTTCAGGACCAGAAACACCAGGGTATAGCTCAGGAAAAAGAGCACGTCCCGCAGGGGGACCACTCCCCGAAAGAAGGAGCGATAATGGGGAAGTACCCCCAGGGCTTCGCGCAGGAAACCTCCCACTCCCGGGAGCCAGGAATCCAGGGTGGAGGAGACCAGATCGGTCCCCACCAGGATGGAGACCAGGCCGATCACTCCGGTGAGGACAAAAACCGCGATCTGATCCTCGAAAAGGGCCGAAAGGAAGATCCCCAGCGAAAGATAGAAGGAAAGAAGAAGAGCGGCCCCCAGATATCCGGAGAGGATGGCTCCCTGATCGGGATCTCCCAGGACGGCCAGCATAAGGGGAAGCACCAGGGTGCCGGCAAGCACGGTAAGGGCAAAGAGATAGGTACCCAGAAATTTTCCCAGGACCAGAGACCAGGTGGGATAAGGGAATCCCAGAAGCAGCCCCAGGGTGCCGCTTTTGCGTTCCTCGGCCCAGACCCGCATGGTCAGGGCCGCCCCAAAGATGAGAAGGAGCACCGGAAGGATCTGGAAGAAATTGCGCAGGTCACACACCCGGGCCAGGAAGAAGGTGTTCATATAGAGGCCGTTTACCACCAGGAGAAAGGCCACCGCAAAGATATAGGCCAGGGGAGAACGAAAATAGGCCAGGAATTCCTTTTTAAGCAATACCAGCAGACCCCGCATCGCCACCTACCGTACGCATAAAGATCTCTTCCAGGGAAAGCGTCTCCGGGGAACATTCCTCCACCGGCCAGCCCCGGGCACACAGAAAACAGGCCGGTTCCCGGACCTCCTCCCTGAAGACCACCCTGTAGCTCCGTTCTCCGAGAGGGGTTATCTCCAGGATCTCGGGGAGCCGCGTTTCGGGAGGAAGTTCCCGGGCCAGTCTTACCCGATATACGGGGTTAGGATAAAGCCGGCGATAGATCTCCTCCCGGGTCCCGGAGATAACCTCCCGCCCCTGGTTGAGAATAAGGATGCGGTCGGCCAGGGCCTCTACCTCCTGGAGGATATGGGTGGAGAAGATGACCGCTTTTTCCCGGGCCATTTCCCGGATAAGCGCCCGCAGTTCGGCAATCTGAAGGGGGTCAAGCCCGGTGGTGGGTTCATCCAGGATGAGAAGAGGTGGATCATGGATCAGGGCCTGGGCCAGCCCCACCCTCTGCCGATACCCCTTGGAGAGTTCCCCGATGGGCTGCCGCCATACCGGCTTAAGACCGCAGACCTCAACCACCCACTCCTCCCGGGCCTTCTTTCGGGCCCCGGAAAGCCCCCGGGCCTCGGCCACAAAGGAGAGGTATTCCCCCACCTCCAGATAATCGTAGAGAGGCGGGGTTTCCGGAAGATACCCCAGATAGGTTCGGGCCTTCTGTGGATCCTTCAGGGCATCCACCCCGCAAATGGACACCTCCCCGGAGGAGGGAACCATACGGGTGGCCAGGATGTTCAGAACGGTGGTCTTACCCGCTCCGTTGGGACCGAGGAGGCCCAATATTTCCCCTGCCGATACGCGGAAAGAAACCCCGGAAACCGCAGGCCGGGAGCCGTAGAACATGGTGAGATTCCGCACCTCGGCCAGCGCGGTCATCGCCCTAAAAAGCTTAGTTTATTTTTTTCCGAATACAAGGGCCTCCCGTTTGAGGTCCGCCAGGAGAAGAGCGATACGGACCCGGGTCCTGGAGAGCACCCTCCCCTCCCGGGACCTTTCTTCCAGAAAGGTCCTTATCCTCTCGCGCACCCCTTCATTCACCGAATAACCCTCGCCCCGGAGCCGGAAGAGCACGCGTTCCAGTTCCTTTTCCACCGGTCTTCGCCGTTCCCACATCCCGCAGAAGAAGCGAACCTCGGCGGGAAACCCCCGGGAAAAGAGATAATTAAAAAGGACCACAGCTCCCGGAGAACGGCGACGGGGAGAGGCCTGAAAGAAACGCCGGAGGATCTCGAGAAAGAGTTCGTTCTCCCGGAGGCCGGCCCAGTGAACCAGAACCAGGTATCTGCGGGTGACGGAAAGGATCCTTTCCACCTGTTCCAGATCGTTCAGGATCGGGGTGAGGGAGACAAAGACGGTATCGAAGCTCTCTCCCGGCTCCCAGGAACGCCAGTCCGCCTGCACGGTTTCCACGTTTTCGAATCCCCGAACCTTTATCTTCTGCCTGAGCATGGCCAGCATCCCCGCGGAGACATCCAGCGCCACCACCCGTTTTACCCGGGGAGCAAAACGAACGGTATAGGTGCCGGTACCGCAGCAGAGATCGAGCAGGGAGAGCCCCGGGGAAAGGGCTCCGATTCTTTCCATCTCCGCCACCACCGTCTCCACCATCTCCCGATAAAAGGGGCTCTCCTCGAGATCATCGTAGCTTTCGGCCATTCGGTCCCAGAGATCCGGCTGAAGGAAGATC
Source organism: Thermodesulfobacteriaceae bacterium (assembly GCA_015494725.1). Lineage (GTDB taxonomy): Bacteria > Desulfobacterota > Thermodesulfobacteria > Thermodesulfobacteriales > Thermodesulfobacteriaceae > Thermosulfurimonas_A. The sequence goes on from WGAR01000174.1 coordinate 2,519, forward strand.
TCGTCCTCCGGACGCTGAAACCTCTTCTGATAGGCCCGCCAGAATTCAGGCTGAAAGGGATCGGTTATTTCCTTCATTACCCACCTCGTGATGATAAACCGCGTCCAGGATACCGTTAACAAAGGCCGGGGAATCCTCGCTTCCGAACTCCTTGGCCAGTTCCACGGCCTCGTTTATGCTCACCCGGGGAGGAATATCCGGCCGAAAGAGAAGTTCATACACCGCCAGACGCAGGATATTGCGGTCGGTAGCCAGCATCCTTTCCAGGCGCCAGTTACGGGAATATTTGCGGATAATCTCATCCAGGAGATCCCGCTTCTCCCGGACCCCTTCCACCAGTTCCCGGGCGAAGGAGAAGGCCCCTTCCGGGGGGGAAAGATGGTCCCGGTAAGCGGAAAGGGCCTCCTCCGGAGAAATCCCGGCCACATCCCACTGATAAAGAACCTGAAGGGCGATTTGTCGCCCTCGATGTCTCAAACCCATCCCAGTTCTCCCAGGATTCGTCTCAGTCGTTCCCTGAACCGGGGATAAACATACTCTTCCTGCAGGATTCGGAAACCGGTTTCTCCCATTTGCCGGGCCATCTCCTTCTGGGTTAATAATTCCTGAAGGGCCGCGGTCAAGGCCTCGAGATCTCCGTAGGGCACCAGCAGACCGTTTTGGCCGTGACGCACCACCTCGGGAATCCCTCCGGCCCGGGCTCCCAGGAGAGGCTTGCGAAAGTACATGGCCTCAAGGAAAGAGATTCCGAACCCCTCTCCCTGGCTGACCAGGAGAAAAAGCCGGGCTCCGGCCAGAAAGGGAGCCACCTCCCTTCTTTCCCCCAGAAAATGCACCCTTTCGCCTATCCCCAGCCTCCGGGCCAGCTGATGATATCCGGGAAGGAGATCTCCTCCTCCCACCACCAGATAATGAAGACGGGGGAAATCTTCCCGGAGGCGGGCCAGGGCCTGAATGACCAGATCCACTCCCTTATAAGCCGCATCCGAACTGAGCCGGGCCACGGTAACTATATAGGGGTCCAGGATGCGCAGCCGGGCGGGATGGGTTCCGAAATCGGGATCCAGGGCCGGAGGAAGAAGGTGCCAGGGGGCGGAAAGACGGTTGAGGTGCAGGAATCTTTCCGCGGTATATCGGCTGACCGCCAGGAAAACCGCTC
>WGAR01000175.1 GCA_015494725.1 Thermodesulfobacteriaceae bacterium
AGGCGGCACCCTGCTCATCCTCCTCTCCCAGGAGAAGACCCGCACTCCGGCGCTTATGATCGTAGAATGTGAGGGGCTCACCCCGGCGGAAGCCCAGAAATATCTTTCCTCCTTCCGTTTGAAGGACCTGGCCTCCAAGGTCAATCCCTGAGGGCCTCGGCCAGAAAGTGAAGGATTTCGCGGGGGTGAGGGTAGCTCTCCCGCCGGGCGGCCAGTTCTCCCAGGTCTTGATCCTTCACCCGGAGACCGCGCAGGCGTTCCGCCACCTCGGCCCCGGAAACCGGATACCGTACCCCTTTGAGCCGGGCCAGCACCTCCGCCGGCCAGCCCACCCCCAGGAGCCGGGCCCCCTCCTGGATCACGCCGGCGAAAAAGACCAGGGCGTCGCGTCCCTCTTTGATCTCCCGATAGGCCAGTTTGGCCAGGCCCCCGGCGGTATGGGCCTTGGGGGTCTTCTCCTGAAGCTCGCCCTCCAGCTTCATCATCACCAGTTCCGGATCGGCCCGCAGGATGTTACGCACCGTCTGCCGGGTAAGCCCCAGGAAGGCCGCAATGTCGTCCTCGGTCTTGTAAGCCTCCTCGGCCAGCACGATGGCATAAGCCGCCTCCATAAGACTGGTCACCCAGGTCAGATTGCGCAGCTCAATAAGCTTGCGCGGACCCCCTAGAATCTCCAGGGCCTTGAGGAAGACCCGCAAAGCCTGCGTATCCACATCCCTTTCCCGGATCTCTTCCTCCCCCAGGACGATGGGCATCTCCTCCCTCCTGACTTGGCCTTTTTCCTTCCCGGGGTTAAAAATAAGAACTAAAATTCGAGAATCCAGTACGGGAGCCCTCATGTTACCCTATCCCCACATCAATCCGGTAATCTTCCGGCTCGGTCCGGTGGCGGTCCGGTGGTACGGTCTGATGTACCTCCTGGGGTTTCTGGCGGCCTATTTTCTAGCCCGAAGGGACCTCCGGCTGGCAGGCCACCCCGAGCTCCAGAAGACCCTGGAGGACGTTATCTTCTGGGCCGGGGTGGGACTCATCGTGGGGGCCCGACTGGGACACGTCTTTTTCTATTATCCCTCCTATTATCTCCATCGGCCGCTGGAGATACTGGCGGTATGGCACGGGGGAATGTCCTTCCACGGGGGCCTTCTGGGCTCGGTAATAGCCGGATGGCTCTATGCCCGGCACCGGGGGCTCAACTTCTGGTGGTGGGCCGATCTCCTGGTGGTCTATGCCCCCATCGGTCTGGGCCTGGGAAGGATCGGAAACTTCATCAACGGAGAACTCTACGGACGTCCCACCCACGTGCCCTGGGCCATGATCTTTCCCGCCGGAGGACCGGTCCCCCGGCATCCCTCCCAGCTCTATGAAGCCCTGGGCGAGGGCCTGATCCTGTTCCTGATCCTCTTTTCCCTGCGCCGAAAAAAGTGGCCCGAGGGGTTTAAATTAGCCCTCTTTCTGGTGCTTTACGGAAGCATCCGTTTCGGCCTGGAATTCTTCCGGGAACCGGACCCGGGAGTGGGTCTTTTCTGGGGATGGATGACCCGGGGACAATTCTTCTGTCTGCTCATGTTCCTGGTCGGGGTCGGGCTCTTCCTCCTCCGCCGGAAGGCTCCCCAGAAGGGCCCCTATCTTGCGGGCTAGGGTCTTCACCCGTTCAAATTCCCGCACGTAAGCCTTCCGTTCCCCCCGGGTGATCATCTCCGAAAGCCGGCGCGCCGAACGCCAGAAGAGCTCCCGCACCTCGTCCCCCAGAGGGTTATCGAACTGGATGGCGGCATAGAGATCCGGATCCTGCAGGGCCAAACGGGCCAGGATCTCCAGCTGGTGCCGGAAGCTGGGGGTGGAAAGGGCCACCACCTTTTCCAGGTCCAGCCCGCTCTCGGAAAGGACCTCCCCCAGCACCATGAGCCAGAAATGATTCAACACCTGCACCAGGGCCATGAGACGATCGTGTTCCTCCGGGGAAACGGTAACCGTGCGGGCCCCCTGTTCTTCCAGAAAGGCTTTGAACCACCGGTACCAGTGTTCGCCCCGGGCCGGACACAGGGCCACGGTCTGCCCGGCCAGGTCCTTTTCGTAGGGGCCGAACAGGGGATGCGCCCCCACCACCTCGCAAACGGTATGCTCCAGCATGGCCTGCACCTGCCGGGCCTTCAGGGAACAGAGATCGATAAGACCGGAATCCCGGGGAAGCACCGGGGCGATCTCCTTCACCACCTCCGGAAAGACCTCCAGAGGCACGGAGACCACCACCACCCGGGCGGCCCGGGCCACCTCCCGGTTGGTAAGCGGGGTCCCCAGATCGGAGATCAACACCCGGTATCCGGCCCGGGAGAAGACCCGGGCAAACCAGGCCCCCATCCTTCCGAGGCCGCCGATGATACCTACGGTGAGGGGCTTCATCTACTTAGCCGCGGTACGGGTACACACCAGGTTGAGGTCGCGACAGGCGGCAGGGGTGGTGAGAGAGTACCATCTGCGCCCCCGGGGCCCCAGAAAATACCAGTGCCCGTGTTCAAGGCGGGCCACCCGGGCCCCGTGATATTCCTTGAGCATCAGCACTTCCTGCAGGGAAAGATTCCCCACCGGACCGGACTCGATCCGCGCCTGGGCGGTGAAATGTTGCAGAGCCCAGCCCAGGCCCAGCACCAACATCCCCCCGCAGATCCAGCACCAGTTTTTTCGCCAGAAACGTTTCAACCTTTGCATACTTGTTTTAATCTTAATGATCATGACCGCGGGTGTCAAAATCCATTTCTTCCCGGAAGTGGAAAGCACCATGGACGTGGCCCGGGAACTGGCCCGCAGGGGAGAGACAGGGGCCGTGGTGGCGGATATGCAGAAGCGGGGCCGGGGGCGCCACGGACGCACCTGGCTCTCCCCCCGGGGAGGCCTATATCTCACCCTTATCCTGCCCTCCCCACCCCCACGGCTCTCCCTTCTTCCTCTAGCCGCGGGAGTGGCCGTGGCCCGGGGCCTGCGCCGGCTCTACGGAATCGAGGTCCGCCTCAAATGGCCCAACGATCTCCTCTACCGGGAACGCAAGCTGGGAGGTATCCTGCTCGAAGCCTCCTTTCACCAAGAGATCCCTGAATTTATCCTCCTGGGCCTGGGGCTGAACCTGAACACCCCGGTATCCGGAGAAGAACCCCGGGCCATCTCCCTCCTGGAGATCCTGGGACACCGGGTGGATCGGGACGAGATCCTCCGGGTGCTTCTTGCGGAGATCCTGCACAGCCTGGAGCTTCCCCCGGAGGAGATTCTCCGGAGCTGGAAAGCCCTTTCAGCCACCCTGGGGCAAGAGGTGCGGGTACACACCCCGCACGGAGAGATCCGCGGACGGGCCCTGGACCTGACCCCTCAGGGAGGGCTCCTTTTGGAAACCCCGGAGGGACTAAGGGAGATCCTCTCCGGAGATTGTATCCACCTGCGCTCGTCCTAGCCGCACTCGGGGTGGGGGCACCCGGTACAGAAGACACAGTAGGGCTGCTGAGAAAGGGGTTCCCCGCATTCCGGACACACCCGCTCCCGGGCCAGACGCAAAACCTGCTCCGGGCGAGACCCGTACCGGTACACCGTGACCCCCTTGAGCCCCAGGGTGTAGGCCTGAAGATAGATCCGCGCCACCTCCTCCCGGGAGGCCTCGGCCGGAAGGTTTACCGTCTTGGAGACCGCGTTGTGGGTATGCCTCTGAAAGGCGGCCTGGATGGCCAGGTGTCTTTCCGGAGGGATCTCAAAGGCGGGAACAAAGAGCCTTCGCAGGTCCTCGGGGATCCCCTTCACCCCGGCGAGCCCCCCGGTCTCCAGGATCTCCTGGATCAGGTCCTCCCGGTAAAGCCCCCGCTCCTCAAGGGCCCGGAGGAATCCCGGGTGAACCTCGGTCCATTCCACCCCGTCCAGGGCCCGGCGTCGATAGACCAGGGCAAAAAGGGGTTCTATACCCGAGGAGGTCCCGGCGATGAGGGAGAGGGTCCCGGTGGGAGCGATGGTAGTGGTGGTAGCATTACGCAGCGCGGGGAAACCCTTCCGATCCCAGATACTCCCGGGAAAGGCCGGAAAACTCCCCCGCTTCTCCGCCAGTCTCTGGCTTTCGGCCAGGGACTCCCGCTCGATAAAGGCCATGACCTCCTCGGCCACCCGCACCGCCTGATCCGAGGAGTAGGGAATCCCCATCTGGATGAGCATATCCGCAAATCCCATCACCCCCAATCCGATCTTCCGGGTAAGACGGGTCATCCGGGCGATCTGCGGAAGCGGAAAACGGTTCACCTCGATCACATCGTCCAGAAACCGCACCGCCAGGTGCACGGTTTCCCGCAGTCGCGGGTAGTCCACCCGGCCCTCACGCACGAAATGGGAGAGATTGATGGACCCCAGATTACAGGACTCGTAGGGCAGAAGGGGTTGTTCGCCGCAGTTGTGAACCACAAAGCCGTTGGCATCAAAGGCGTTTATTCCCGGCACCCGGCAATCGTAAACCTCTTCCTCCCCGGCGGGGAGGATCTCGCTTACCTCCACCACAAACTCCTCCGCCTCCGGGACATCCCCGTAGCGGGAAAGAAGCTCCCTGAGGCGTCTCTTCCGGTCCGGATGAGAAAACCCCACCCGTTCCTCAAAACGCCGAAGGCTCCCTCCGGAGATGATCAGGGTCTTCCCTCCCTCCGCCTCCGGGAGAGAACCAGGCCCCGAGGGCTCGAGACGGGAAAAGATCCCCAGCCGAAGGAGCATCCGCTGAACCATCTGGAGCAGATCGCCCTCCGATAGGGTCAACCGGAGGCTGAGGCCTCCTTCCTCCTCGTTCCGGAGCGAGGCCGCGGTGTCGAAGAGCGCACGCAAAAATCCCCGGTAAAAGCTGCTTGAGGCCTGCTCCAGAGCCGGGGAGACCCCTCCGGATTCAAGGCCGAAGTCCCGGGCCAGATCCCGCAAGAAGGCCCCCTCCTGGTCTTCCTTTTTGCGGGGCCGGTCTTCCTTAAGATCCCCCCTGGCGCAGAGGAGCCCCAGGAGGTACCCCTCCTCAAAACCGCCTTTCCCGGGCCAGAACGGGGAGCACAGGTGGGCGTTAAGCCGCAGGCGATCCCCGGGGCGAAGCCTTCGCACCGCCACCCATTCCACCTTCGGGGAATCCCCGTTGAGGCCGGAGACCCGCAGGAGGGGGTGGTTTTCCGTGGCCCGAAGGGTAAAGCCCTCTCTGGTGCGGAGGAGGTAAAGGGGCCTCTTCCCGGTGGAGAAGAAGCCCTCGGGGGAGGGATAATCCCTGCCGTCCAGCCGGCTTATAAAGGGACGGTGGAGGAGGTCTTTTATCCGGCGGGGCCCTTCGGAGGTCATGATCCAGGTATCGCCCGGCAGACAGGGGTTGGTGCTTTCGATCTCCCCGAGAAGGGGGGTGGGATTGGCCCGGTTGATGGTGTCGATAAAGATCACTCCCGGATCACCGGTGCGCCAGGCATTTTCGACCAGGAGATCGAAGAGCTTGCGGGCCTTTACCCGGCGCACCTCGCGGCCGGTGCGGGGGTTGATCAGAGGGAAAATTTCATCCTTCTGCCAGGCCTCCATGAAGGCGTCGGTTATGGCCACGGAGAGATTGAAATTGGTAAGCTCCGCGGGGTCGCTTTTTATCCGGATGAACTCCTCGATGTCCGGATGATCGATGCGCAGGATCCCCATATTGGCCCCGCGGCGTTTCCCACCCTGTTTGATGGCCTCGGTGGCGGCGTTAAAGACCCGCATGAAGGAGACCGGGCCGCTCGCCACTCCCTGGGTGCTGCGCACCACGTCCCCCCGGGGACGCAGCCGGGAGAAGGAAAAACCCGTTCCTCCGCCGGACTTATGGATCAGGGCCGCGGCCTTAAGGGCCTCGAAGATGGCCTCCAGGGAATCCTCCACCGGAAGGACAAAACAGGCCGAAAGCTGCCCCAGGGGAAGCCCGGCGTTCATCAGGGTGGGGGAATTGGGCAGAAAATCCAGCGAGGCCAGGAGACGATAAAACCTTTCCGCCCATTCCTCGGGGTCTTCGCCGAAGATCCTCTCCGCTTCGGCCACGGCCCGGGCCACCCGCCAGAACATCTCTTCCGGGGTCTCCACCACCTGGCCCTTTTCGTCCCTGACCAGATAACGATAGGCCAGCACCCGCAGGGCGGATTCTCTAAGGGGGAGTTCGGTCCGGGGAAGTTTCATCCTTCCATTATACCAGATCACGGGGTTGACAGAGGATGGTCCCCGACTAGGGTAAGGAGACTATGGGGGTTCTTCTGCACCTGATTCTCACCGTGGTGGGGCTGGGGGTCCTTCTTGCCGGAGGGGAGGGGATGGTCCGCGGAGCGGTAGGGCTTTCCCGGCGGATGGGCATCTCCGCCATGGTGATCGGGCTCACCGTGGTGGCCTTCGGCACCAGTGCCCCGGAACTGGCGGTGAACGTGGCTGCGGCCCTTCGGGCCGGGGAGATTTCCTTCGGCAACATCGTGGGGTCCAACCTGGCCAACATCGGTCTGGGGATCGGCCTGGCGGCCCTGGTACGCCCCCTGCGGATCCTCCACGTGGTGGTGCGGCGCGAGATCCCCATGATGTTGCTGGCCACCGCCGCGGTCCTGATCGGCGGCCTGGACCCTTATCTCTCCCATACCCCCGCCCTGTACCAGCGCTCCGAAGGGCTCCTCCTGCTGCTCTTCTTCCTGGTCTTTCTCTATTACAATCTCCTGGAGGTCCTGGGGAATCGGACCGAAAAACCCGCCTCCCCCCTGGCGGAGGAAATCTCCGGCCCGACCCCTTCCGTGCTCCGCTCCCTGCTCCTTTTCTGGGCCGGAGTGGCGGGGCTGGTGCTGGGTGCGGAGATCACCGTGCGCTATGCCGTGGCCCTGGCCACGGATCTCTCCCTGCCCAAGGCCTTTATCGGTTTCACCATCGTCGCCCTGGGGACCAGTCTTCCGGAGATCGCCACCTCCCTGATAGCGGTCCGCCGGGGCGAAACGGATCTCCTGATCGGAAATATCGTGGGTTCCAATATCTTCAACCTGCTTTTCATCCTGGGGATCACCTCGACCATCCGTCCGGTACCGGTTCCGGCCCAGGGGTTCACCGATCTCCTGGTGCTCACCTTCTTCTCCGGGCTCCTGTTCCTGGTCTCCCTGGACGGGACCATCCGTCGCCGCGAGGGTCTGCTCCTGGTGATACTCTATCTCCTCTACATGGCCTTTAAGACCTTCACCGCTCCCTCCCTTGCTTGACAGCCCCGGGCCAACCATTATCCTGAAAACATGTTCGAAAATCTGAGCGATCGCCTGGAAGGCGTTTTTCAGAAGCTCCGGGGCAAGGGCAAGCTCACCAAGGAGGACGTGGAGCGGGGGCTGCGCGAGGTACGTCTGGCCCTGCTGGAGGCGGACGTCAACTACCGGGTGGTCAAGAATTTTATAGAGCGGGTGCGGGAACGGGCCCTGGGGGCCGAGGTACTGGAGAGCCTCACCCCGGCCCAGCAACTCATCAAGATCGTCCACGAGGAGCTCATCCGCACCCTGGGCGAAACCCCGGCCCCTCTGGATCTGGGGGGTCCCCGGCCGGTTCCCCTGCTTCTGGTGGGGCTCCAGGGTTCGGGAAAGACCACCACCGCGGCCAAACTGGCCCTTTTCCTGCGCAAGAAGGGGCATCGACCCTATCTGGTTCCGGCGGACGTATATCGTCCCGCGGCCATTGATCAGCTCAAGACCCTGGCCGAGAAGGTGGGGGTACCGGTGTACGACACCCAGCCCTCGGAGAACCCGGTGGATATAGCCCGGAAGGCCCTGGCCGAGGCCAAGGCCCAGGGGCGGGACGTAGTCATCATCGATACCGCCGGGCGTCTGCACGTGGATGAGGCCATGATGGCCGAGGCCGCGGCCATCAAAGAGGCGGTCTCCCCGCGAGAGGTCCTGCTGGTGGCCGATGCCATGACCGGTCAGGATGCGGTGAACATGGCCCGGAGTTTCCAGGAGAAGGTGGGGCTGACCGGGGTAATCCTTACCAAGGTGGAGGGCGACGCCCGCGGCGGAGCGGCCCTCTCCATCCGCGAGGTTACCGGAGTACCCATCAAGTTCCTGGGAACCGGCGAGAAGATAGACGCCCTGGAGGTATTCTATCCCGATCGTCTGGCCTCCCGGATCCTGGGCATGGGGGATGTCCTCACCCTGATCGAAAAGGCCCAGGAGACCTTCGATCTCAAAAAGGCCCAGGAATTTCGCGAAAAACTGCGGCGCCAGGAGTTTACCCTGGAGGATCTGCGGGAACAGCTGCGTCAGGTGCGCAAGCTGGGGTCCCTGCAGGAGGTGTTCGGTATGCTCCCGGGGATCGGGAAGAAGATCAAGCAAATCCCCTTTGACGAGAAAGAGATCGTCCGGATGGAGGCCATCATCAATTCCATGACCCGCCAGGAACGGCTCAACCCCCGGATCATCAACGCCAGTCGCAAACGCCGGATCGCCCGGGGTTCGGGCACCACGGTCCAGGACGTAAACCGGCTGCTCAAGAGTTATGAGGAGATGCGCAAACTCCTGAAAAAGGCCCGGGGAGCCAGGGGGCTGGAGCGTCTGGCCCAGCGTCTGCTGAGGGCCATCTAGGAGTTACCAGTTGAACTTCCCCCAAAATAGTTTAAATTGGAGCCCAAAGACCTTTAGGGAGGGATAAAGGTGGCGGTAAGGATCAGGCTCATGCGCATGGGAAGGCGGAATCGTCCTTTTTATCGGGTGGTGGCAGCCGAGGCCTCGGCCCCGCGAGACGGGAGATTCCTGGAGATTCTCGGGTATTACGACCCGGTCAAGGAACCCTTCGAATTCAAAGTAGATCCGGAAAAGGTCAAAAAGTGGCTGGAACGGGGGGCCGAACCCACGGAGACCGTAAGGGCCCTCCTGAAGCGTACCGGGGTTCTCCGACAGATCGGCTGGACAAAGCCGCTCTAGGTGGCAACGGTAAAAACTCGACAGTGAGGAGGTAGATCATGGGCAAGCTCAAAGAACTGGTGGAGCAGATGGCCAAGGCCTTGGTGGACAATCCGGATGCGGTTCAGGTGAACGAGATCGAAGGCGAGCAGACCTCGGTGATCGAGCTTCGGGTAGCCAAGGAAGACCTGGGTAAGGTTATAGGCAAGCAGGGGCGCACGGCCCGGGCCATGCGTACCATCCTCAGTGCCGCTTCCACCAAACTCCGCAAACGGGCTGTGTTGGAAATTATTGAATAAAGAGCGAAAGACGGGGCGGGTGCCGGTAGGGCGAATCACCCGCCCCCATGGTTTGAAAGGAGAACTCCGGGTTCAGCCCTTCCTCCGGGAGGCCGATCTGCTGACCCGTATCCCCGTGTTCTATCTCGGCCCCCGGGATCCCGTCGAGAGGCTCCATCCGGTAAGAGTCCGCCAGGCCCCGGGGGGGCGCGATTTTCTCTTTTTCTTCCGGGAGGTGGAAACCCTGGAGGGCGCTGAAGCCCTGCGGGGAAAGACCCTCTATGCCTCCCTTTCCGATTTTCCACCCCCGGAGGAGGACGAATACTATTACTTTCAGCTGGAGGGCCTGGAGGTGCGAGACGAGGAAGGCCGGGTCCTGGGGAGGGTAAAGGGAGTCATGCCCGTGGGGCCCTACGACCTTCTGGAGGTGGAGGATCCGAAGGGACGGGGCTTCTATCTCCCCATGGTGGAGGAGGTGATCCTGAGGATCGATCTCCCCGGGGGTTATATCCTGGTCCGACCCCTTCCCGGTCTCATCGAGGCCCAGATAGGTCCATGATCTTCGATGTGGTGACCATCTTTCCGGAATATTTCGATTCTCCCCTGCGGGTGGGCCTTTTAGGAAAGGCCCTTGAGCGGGGCCTTATTACCGTACGTACGTATAATCTGCGGGATTTTGCCTTAGACAAACACCGCACCGTGGATGACAAACCCTTCGGCGGCGGGGAGGGGATGCTTCTTAAGCCCGAGCCTCTTTATCGGGCCCTTTCGGCCCTGCGGGCCGAGTCCCCGGAACCCTGGGTGATTTATCTCTCCCCGCAGGGGAGGCTCTTTCGGCAGGAGATCGCCCGGGAACTGGCGCAAAAGAAACGGCTGGTCCTTCTTTGCGGTCGTTACGAGGGCATTGACGACCGGATCCGGGAACACTTTGTAGATGACGAGATCTCGGTAGGGGATTACGTGCTTTTCGGGGGCGAGGCCGCGGCCCTGGTCCTGATCGAAGCGGTGGCCCGCCTGGTGCCCGGGGTGGTGGGATGCCAGGATTCCGTGGCCCGGGATTCCCTGGCCCAGGGGCTCCTCAAACATCCCCAGTACACCCGCCCCCGGGAGTTCATGGGTTACCGGGTCCCGGAGATCCTGCTCTCCGGGGATCACGCCCGGATAGAGCGCTGGCGCAGGGAAAAATCCCTGGAGGTCACCTTCGAGAGGCGGCCCGATCTCCTCTCCCGGGCCCCTCTCTCGCAGGAGGATCGCGAGTTCCTCCGGGCCCTGAAGAGGGAGCGGCTGCGGATCTATCTGGCCCTGGTGCATTATCCGGTCATCAATAAGGAAGGGCGACGGATCGCCTCCTCCTTCACCAATCTGGATCTACACGACATCTCCAGGGTCTGCCGCACCTATGGCCTTAAGGGCTACTATCTGGTGCAACCCCTTTCCGACCAGCGCTCCATCGTGGAGGATCTGCTCTCCTTCTGGCTCTCCGGTCCCGGGGCCCGGCACAATCCCGACCGGGCCGAGGCCCTGCGGCTGGTTCGGGTGCGTTCCTCCCTGGAGGAGGTGCGGCAGGAGGTGGAGGAACGGGAGGGGGAAAGACCCCTTACCCTGGCCACCGACGCCCGGCCCCTGCGCCAGGCCCTGCCTTATGAGGAGGCGGCCCGTATCATCCGCCGGGGACGTCCGGTGCTTCTCCTCTTCGGGACCGCCTGGGGCCTGGCTCCGGAGATCCTGGAGGAGGCGGACCATTTTCTTCCTCCCATCCGGGGGGCCCTTGACGACTATAACCATCTTTCGGTAAGATCAGCGGCAAGCATAATTCTGGATCGTCTGTTAAGGGAGGTAACGTGATGTTTCCGCTCATTCGCGAGGTGGAAAGCCGGTATCTGCGCAAGGATCTGCCGGAGTTCCGTCCCGGAGACACGGTACGGGTGCATTATCGCATCCAGGAGGGGGAAGAGAAGGAACGGATACAGGTCTTTGAGGGGGTGGTGATTCGCAGGCGCGGCTCCGGTACCGGGGCCACCTTTACGGTGCGCAAGGTCTCCTTCGGGGTGGGAGTGGAGCGGACCTTTCCGCTTCACTCGCCGCGCATCGAGAAGATCGAGGTGGTGCGCAGGGGTAAGGTGCGTCGGGCGCGGCTTTACTATCTCCGCGGCCGTTACGGAAAGGCTGCCCGCATAAAGGAGCGGTTCTAATGATGATGCTCTGGTCCCCGGAAGACCTTACGGGAGAACGCTGGGCCCGGGAGAAACGGTATCGGCAGGTGGGTTATCGGTTCATCGCCGGGGTGGACGAGGCCGGACGCGGGGCCCTGGCCGGCCCGGTGGTGGCTGCGGCGGTGGTCCTGCCCGAGGGGTTCGATCATCCGGATCTGGCGGATTCCAAGGTCCTTTCCCCGGAAAAACGGGCCGAGCTTTACGAGATCATTACCCGCGAGGCCCTCACCTGGGCCATAGGCGAGGCCTCGCACGAAGAGATAGACGCCCTGGGTATCCTTCAGGCCAGCCTCCTGGCCATGGCCCGGGCGGTAACCGGGCTCTCTCTTACTCCGGAACTGCTTCTGGTGGACGGTCGTTTCACCCTTCCGGGCTGGGGTGGCCCGCAGAAAGCCGTGGTGGACGGAGACGCCCTGTGCGCCTCCATCGCCGCGGCCTCCATCCTGGCCAAGGTACATCGCGACCGTCTCATGGAGTCCCTGAGCCCGGAATATCCCTCTTACGGGTTCGCCCGGCACAAGGGATACGGCACCCGGGAGCACCTGGAGGCCCTGCGTCTTTATGGACCCTGCCCGATACATCGCCGCACTTTTCGCCCGATTTGCCAGGCTCAGGGATCCTAAATCCTTCGGTCGGGAAGCCGAGGACCTGGCCGCCCGTTATCTGCGCCTGCGGGGTTACCGTATCCTGGAACGTAACTGGCGTACCCGCTTCGGGGAGATCGATCTCATCGCCGAGAAGGCAGACACCCTGGTCTTCGTGGAGGTCAAAGCCCGCCGGGGGCGGGGCAAGGGGCTCCCGGAGGAAGCCGTAACCCCGGCCAAAAAACGCAAGCTCTTAACTTTGGCCCGGGCCTACTTATCTTCTTATCGGGGAAAGGCCCGAAGGGTGCGCTTCGACGTCCTGGCCCTGGAGGTGGCCGGCGGCGAACCCCGGGTTCGACATCTCAAGGGGGTGCTGGAGGATGGCTGAAAGGTCTCTGCCCCTTACCCACGAGGATCTTCTGGCCCGGCCCGCCCGGGAGGCCGAAAGGATCCTGGCGGAAATCCCCTTCCGGGATCAGCTCCAGCTGGTCCTTTCCACCCCCTGGGCCCTGAGACCAAGGATCATCACCCTCTCCCCGCTGGCCGAGGGCCTGGTACGTAACCTTCCCCCTCAGGAACTCTTTCTCACCCTGAAGGCCGCTTCCACCGACGACGCCATCGACCTTCTCTCCTATGCCAAGGGGGAACAGCTCCAGCTCCTCCTGGATCTGGATGCCTGGCGCAAGGATCGTATTGTGGCCGAAAGGTTCATGGCCTGGCTGGTGCTCTTCTTCGAGGCCGGCGAAGATGTGGTGGCCCGGTGGCTGGAGGTGGCGGATTTCGATTTTCTGGTGGCGGTGCTCCAGCGCTTCCTGCGGGTGGTAAAACTCCCGGAGGATACGGAACTCACCGAGGCCCTGGACTGGCTTCCCCCTTACACCCTGGACAACGTGTATTTCGTGGAATTCAAGACCCAGAAGTTCGAATTCTATTTCCGGCGCATCATCGAAATCATCCGGGACCGGGAGGAAACCTACTACTACAATCTCATGGAGGCCCTGATCTGGGAACTCCCCTCCCATGTGGAGGAGATGGCCTATCGTTGGCGCCGGGGACGTCTGGCGGATCACGGGATCCCCGATTACTTCGACGCCCTGGATATCTATGCCCCTCTGGTGGGCAGGGAACCCCGGCGTATCGATCCGCGCTATCTTCCCGGAAGGGTCCCGGAGGAGGAACCCCGGGATACCGGCACCGCTTTCCTTCCGGCCCTGGCCTACCCCGGGGCGGAACGGTTCTCCGAAGCCCTGCGCCGGATTACCGACCCGGCCCAGCTGGACCGGCTCCAGCGGGAACTGGCCTGGATCACCAACAAGGTCCTCATCGTGGATCACGTAAACATAGACGAGATCTCCCAGGTGGAGGACTCCCTGCGCAAGGTGCTGGGATACTTGAACATCGGGGTGGAGTATCTGGCCGGCCCGGATCCGGAGGCCGGGGCCCGGGTTCTGGAGACCTATTTCCTGGAGGATATCTTCCGCACCGCTCACACCCTCATCGTGGGGTTGAGGAAGAAGGCCCGCGAGATCTCCTCCCAGGAGGGGCTGGACCCCAGGGTCCTGCGACACCTGGATGAACCCTATGCCTCCTATCTGCGCGGGGTAACCGTGCGGGACGCCAACCGGATCCGGCTCTATCTGCCGGAGAAGGCCGGAACCGACGAGGAATACCGCTGGTTCAGGGAACTCTCCGAGGTGCGGCGGGTGGAGAGGATCCTGGAGGAGATCGGATACTGGGCGGTGCTGATCCAGAAGGCCTTCGGCACCCCGCCCCTCTGGGTGGCGGAGATCGCCACCGCCCGCACCAACTTCCTGGAACCCCGGGACATCACCTGGTCGGCCCTTATTCTCACCGCTCTCTCCAACTGGATGGAAACGGGGGAGTTCCGGTTCGCTCCGCTTCCGGCGGAAAAATGGCCGGAGGTCTTTCGCCGGCTCCTGGAATTTCATCCCGAGCCCCAGCGCAACCGGTTCCGCCCGGAGCTGGAGGAAAAACTCCATCAGAACTTCCGCTGGCTGGCCCAGAGGGAATTCTACTACGACCGGGAACTTACGGAGAGTTTCCTGCGTTTCGTGATCTCCCGCCTGGAGGAGGAACTGGCCTTTGCGGACCCGGACCAGCCGCCCTCTCCCCGGTACCTGCGTTATATCCTGGTGCGTCTTTAAGGGGAACCCCCGGCCACGGTTCGATAAAAGGTCTCCCCCCGGAAGAGCACGGTCCGGACCCGACCGCGGGTCGTCAGTCGATCCAGGATCTCCCGTACCTCCTCCGGAGGGACGCCGAAGGCCCGGGACAGTTCCTCCACCGGAGCCGGCCGCCGGGAGAGATAACCCTCCACCTCCTCCGGGGAAAGCCCGGCTCCCTTCCGGCCCGGCCCCCGCGGGGATACGGTGAGGGGTTCGGCGGAGAGTTCCCGGGAGAGGGCCAGGAGTTCGGCCGGGGCCAGTCCCCTGGCCCAGGGTTCGGCCGGAGGCCTGACCACGGTGTTGAGCTGGGCACGATGCGGACGAATACGTTCCAGGGCCTGCCTGAGGGCCTCTATATCCTCCGGGGCATCGTTGATCCCCCGCACCAGGAGGATCTCCAGCCACAATTGGCCGCGCATCTTTCCGCGCAGGGCCATCAGATTCTCCACCAGTTCGCGGGCCGAAAGCCCCGGGGCCGGACGATTCACCCGGCGGAAACTCTCCTCCCGAGCCGCATCCAGAGAGGCCAGCACGAAATCCACCTCGCAGAGGGCCTCAAAGACCTCGGGCACGGCCAGGAGGGTGCTGTTGGTGAGCACCGCAAGAGGTTTGGAGGTGAGGCGCCGGATGCGCTCCACCACCTCGGGGAACCGCAGGTTCAGGGTGGGTTCCCCTGACCCCGTGAGGGTTATCACGTCGCATTCCTTCTCCCGGAGGGCCCTTTCCAGGGCCTCCATCACCTCGGAAAGGCTCCGGTATTCCGCCCGTTGGGTGGTAAGGAGGGTGGTGCGCCCCACCTCGCAATATACACAGTCCATGGAGCAGACCTTGCGGGGGACCAGATCCACCCCCAGGGAAAGTCCCAGACGTCTCGAACGAACCGGACCGAATACAGGCATTCTTCCTCTTAAGGAATTGGCCTCCTCCGGGCTCCCGGTCGGAGGGAAAAGGCTACCTCCGGGCCAGGTCCCGCATCTTTTCGTAGGCCTCGCGGGCGATACGCATGTGTTCCAGAAACCAGGGCAGTTCCTCCAGGTACAGGGCCTGAGGCCCGTCGCACAGAGCGGCCTCCGGCCGGGGATGAAATTCCACCAGGACCATATTGGCCCCGGCGATAACCCCCTGCGCCGCTACGTGGTAGATGTCCTTGATCCCGTCCGGGGCCTCCACCCGGGAACCTATAGGATGGGAGGGATCCACACACACCGGGAGCCGGGTGAGTCGTTTGACCACCGGAACATGCCCAAAATCGGTCAGGTTGCGATGGGGATCTCCCAGATGGGTCCTCACCCCGCGCAGACAGAACACGATGCGGTGATTCCCTTCGCTGGCGATATATTCACAGGCATTGAGCGATTCCTCAAGGGAGAGCCCCATGCCCCGTTTGTAGAGCACCGGAAATTCCTGCTGACTCCCCACCGCCCGGAGGAGTTCGAAGTTCTGGGCATTGCGGGTTCCGATCTGGAGCATCACCCCGGTGGGATGCCCGGTGCGCTCCAGGGCCTCGTAGATCTCCTCGATATGGTGAGGGGCCAGCACCTCCATGGCGATGACCCGGATACCGTATTTCCCGGCCAGCTCAAAGAGCCAGGGCAGACAATCCTTCCCCAGGCCCTGAAAGTCATAGGGAGAGGTACGGGGTTTGTAAGCCCCCATCCGGGCGGTAACGATTCCGGCCGCGGAGAGGGCCTTAAAGATGGCCTCGGCGTTCTCCCGGCTGTCCACCGCACAGAGCCCGGCGAAGATGTGGAAGGAATCCTGATCGAAATGCAGGCCCTGATACTCGAACCCGAAGGGCTCCAGGGTTCCGTGTCGCCCTATACGCCGGTATTTGGCCGAAACCCTGATGGCCCTCTCCACCCCGGGCAGGGCCTGAACCTCCTCCAGAGGGACCCGCTGGGTGTCGCCTATGAGGTGGATCTCGGTGACCCTCCGGGTCATCCCCTCGTATTGAGCTACGTGGAGCCTCAGCCCCTCGAACCGGGATAGATAATCCCGGATCTTCTGAAATTCCGGACTATCCGGACCGACCTCCGGCCTCAGAATGATAATCATGGCCCTCCATCCTCCGGTAAATTCAATCTATACATAGTGACGCAATTTTGCGAAAACACAACCCCGCCCGGGACATCTTTCCTCTTGACAGACTCCGGTCCCGGCTGCTATCCAGGGAAAAAGGCCCTTTTAAGGGGGGTGGAGTTAAGCGGTCTCCCTTTTTTCAGGATATAGAGCGGGCCCTTTACCGGGAATTCTGGGACTTCCTGGCCGCGATCTTCGGTCTGGAGGAGGAGGAAAAATGGGCCCTGCTTTTGCCCTTCGCCCTGGAGAGCGGGTATGCGGAATCCTCCGGCGAACCCTCCCGGGCCACCCCCCGACTTCTCCTGCACCTGACCGGGATCTCCTATTCCCGGGTCCGGGAACTTTTTCATCCCCGGGGGAAACTCCACCGTTTTCGGCTCCTTCGCTATGTAAAAGGGACGGAGGAATATCCCCTTCTGGACCGTCCTTACGGGCTCCCGGAGGCCCTGATGGATCGTCTCTGCGGTCTTAAGCCCTGGCTGGAGGGGGTGGAGGAACTCCCGGCCTCGGATACGGGGCAGGCCGGTCCTCTAGCCGGCCGGATCGTCTCCCTGGCCCGCAAATCTCAAGAGAGGGGAGAACCCTTCCTCCTGGAACTCATCGGAGAGAGGGAGACCGCGCTTCTGGCCCTGGAGGAGGCCCTGGCCCAGGTAGGGCTTCCGGCCTGGTCCGTTTCCCTCCCGGAGGTGGGGGAGGAGGGTCTGGGAGAGATCCTGCGGGAAGCCCTTCTGGAGGGGCGGCTGGTGGTCCTTACCGAGGCCGATCGGAAGGAACTTCCGCGGGACCTACTGCGGGATCTGGCCCTTTATCTGGTCCTGGTGGCCGAACGCCCCCTGGGGTTTGCGGAACACCGTCTCGGTGTCCCCTCTCCTTCCGGGGACTATCTGGCCGGGGTCTTTCGACAGTGTGGGCTTTCCGAGGCCTGGCCTTTCCCGGTTTGCCGGCGGGATCTCAAAAAATGGATCCGGGCCGGGCTTACGCCGGAGGAGATCCTCCTTGAAAAATACCGTCGCCGGGCCCAGGGGCTGGCCCTGGTGCGGAAGCCCTGCCGGAGCCCCGAAGAGTTGGTATTACCGGAAAGGGAAAAGAGGCTCCTGGATCACCTCCTACTTCGTCTGCGGCGCCGGACTCTGATCCTGGAGGATGAGGGCCTGGCCCGCCTGGCTTATCCCCGCAAAGGGGTCAACGTACTTTTTTCCGGGCCTCCGGGTACAGGCAAAACCCTGGCCGCGGAAATCCTGGCCGGATCTCTGGGGTTGCCGCTAGTGATGGTGGATCTGGCCGGGGTGGCCAGTAAATGGGTGGGCGAAACGGAAAAAAATCTGCGTCTCATCTTCGAGGACCTGGTAAGCCCGGAGACGGTGGTGGTCTTTGATGAGGCCGAGGCCCTCTTCGGACGCCGGGTAGAAAATCGACAGGCCCAGGATCGCTATGCCAACATGGAAATAAGCTATCTCCTTCAGCGACTGGAGGATCATCGGGGGTGTGTAATCCTGGCCACCAATCTGGAACCGGCTCTGGACCAGGCTTTTGTGCGCCGACTGGATCTGATCCTCCGATTCCCCTTCCCGGATGAGGAGATGCGGGAACGGCTCTGGCGGCAATTTCTGGCCCGGCTTCCCCGTACCCGGGGTATAGAGGTAACCAGGCTGGCTCGAGAGTATCCCCTGAGCGGGGGACAGATCCGAAACATCGTCCTCACCGCGGCCTATCTGGCCGGGGAAGGACCGGTAGGCCCCGAGGAAATAAAAGAAGCCTTGGAACTCGAGCTGACCAAACTCGGAGCCATGCTGGAGGCGAGGTGAAGGCACCGGCCCGGGAGGAAAGAAGAAAGGAAGGCGTGGACCTTCGGGGACGTCCCGGAAAGGAAGTGATCGAGGAGATCCGAAGGCAGGTCCCCCAGGGCCAGAAAAGACGCCTGATCTTTTCCTATGGAGCCATGGCCCGGGGAGAGATAGAAATCACTCACCATCGTCATGATCTCCGGGGCAAGGGGTTCCTGCCCCTGACCCGGCCTGCCCTTCCGGTAAAGGATGTGGGGCTCTGGGTAAAGGTGACCCCCCGGGGCCCCACGGGGTATCTGGCCTTCCGCACGGAAAAGGGGGTCCACAATCTGAGACATCTGGCCCTTCTCCTGCGGCTTCGTCCCCAGGCCCTAGGGCTTCAGGGGATCCGGATAAGCGGTTCGTCCCGGATCACCAATCGTCTTACCGAGCAGGGGGTACTGGAGTTTGCGGCCTCCGGGCTGAGACTTCGGATTAAGGAACGTTTTCGGGGGCATCTGGATCTTTCTCTTACCGATCGCGGCCCCCGGGTCACCCGGGCCGGGGCCCTTCTGGATTTCGGAAAGATAGCCCGGGTAGAAATGGAACTGGTTCCCGCGGAGGACGGCTACCTTACGGGGAAGGTTCAGACCCAAGTCACCCTGGGACGGGCCTCCGGGAAGGCCAACTTCCTCTGGGACCGCGAGGGTCTTCAGGCCCAGGGAGATCTGAATTACCGGGACCAAAAGTTCGACGGAAAGGTCCATCTGGAGGTGGTGAGCAGCGATCGGGCCGGGAAGGTGCTGGGCTCCCGGATTCCCCGCCGCAAACCCTTTCCCCGGCCCTATGCCCTGGTGGCCCAGGGGGTCCTGCGTTTCCATTTTACGGACTGGCTCACCGGGAGCGCCCGGGTCTTTATCGATCCCTGGGGACATTTTACCGTCTGCGGGGAAATCACCCCTCAGGCCGAGATCGAGCTCTTCCCCCAAAAGAACTACCGTCGAGAGCTTCCCTCGCTCGAGGCCCGGGCGGCTTACGGTATTCCGGTCCTCGGCAACGTATTTCTTTTCCTGGGGATCGGGCTTGAACTCTGGGCCGTAGTGGGGCCGGCCAAATTCTATAACCTCAGGGTGAGCGGACAGTATTCCACCGATCCGGCGGTAGCCAAGGATTTTCGGATCCAAGGGTCCCTGAACATCTCCGCAGCGGCGGGGCTGGATGCCCGGATCGAAGGTGGGGCCGGGGTGGAGATCGCCGACCACGACGTGAAGGCCGGTATCGGACTCACGGGTCGGGCCGGCATCAAAGGATACGCCGAGGCCACCCCGGTGGTGGGGTACCGGGAAAACCCGAAGAACGGCCAGGGGGAATTCTTCATTAGCGGAGACCTGGAGCTCGGAGCCCAGCCCTTCCTGGGACTTTCCGGAGACTTTTTCCTTCGGGTGGACAGCCCCTGGTGGTCGCCGCTGGGGGACCGCAAATGGAGCTGGCCTTTTATGCACAAGGAGTGGCCCCTTCCGGGCACCCTGGGTATCCGGGCCCGGGTGGATTACGTGTTCGGTTCCCGGGACTGGCCCCGGATCGAATTCGGACGGGTGGATTTCGATCCGGAGAAATTCGCTTCGGATCTGGTTCACCGCCGGGTAAAGAGCGGGCCAGGAGAAAGGAAAGCCCCGGGACGCTGGAAAGAGAGGAACCGCCCCGGGGCCCGGGCTCCCTCTGCCCCGGAGAAGAGGCCGGGGGTCCGCCCCGGAGGGACCGCCAGGCGGATGCGGGTACGGAAAAAGGGGTTCCCGGCTCCCGGACATCGGGCCCGGGTCCCTGGCAGAGGGAGGGCTCTGCGGAAGAGGGCCCGCAGACCGGTCCGAAGCCACGGGAAGGGAATCCCCAAGGGGCTGGCCCGCAAACGGCCAAAGGTCCCCGGCCAGGCCCCTACGGATCCCCGCAAGGCTCGGGCCCTGGCTGCGGTTCGGGCCGCCTTCGCCCGGGAGAAAAAGCCCCTTCCCCTGGGCCGGGTCTATGCCCTGACCCGAAAACTCCGGCGACGGTATCGGTTCCGGCGGCTGGAGGCGGTGGTGCGGGGGAAACGTTTTCAAATCCGGGCCGCTCTGAGTAAAGAAAGAACGATTTATACGGGTCCGGTGGAGGAAGGGATTCCGCTTTTCGGGTCCGATCCCACCTGCCCCTCGGCTTATCAAATAAGCGGCGACACCCTGATCTTCCGGACCTTCTATCTGCCCCGGGCCAAATACTACACCCAGGGCCCCGGGGGCGAATATTTCTATCGTTCGAGGTACGAAAAAAGGGCCCTTGTCGCGCGGGTTTCCGCGGTCCATCCCCGGGAGGCCAAGGCCCAGCGGAAGGCCTGGGAGGCGACCTATGCCGAGCCGGCCCTGAAAAGTATCTGCAAATTCCTGGCCTCTAAGGTTCCACCCCGGGAGATCAAGATCAGGAGTAAGGAAGGGACTTCTTCCGGCCGGACCCGGGAAAATATCTGTGAATCTATGAAAGAGAAAAATCCCTCCCTCCGGTTTCTCCTGGAAGAGATCGTAAAACGCCGCTGGCACGTGTTTCCCGACTGGGGAAGGAAGGAGTGTGACAAGTCCGTTTCCTATGATGTGGATCATATTGTGGAACTGGCGGTGGGGGGAAAGGACGATCCCCGGAAAAACTATGTGCTCCTCACTTCCCGGGCCAATCGTTCCAGCGGCGGGGCCTTTGCCGCCTATTTTCGGGCCATGCGCAAGAAGGCCACGGAACTGGGAAAGAGCCAGGTAAAACTGGTCAAATTCTCCGGGGAACCGGTTCATCCCGGTCGGGGCCGGGTGGGAGGCGGGGACCTCTGGACCTCCCGGGAGATTGCCTCCGGAGAACATATAAAACGGTGTTATCCCCTGCTGATAAGGAGGCTCGGGGCCCGATGAGCCAGATAATCGCTGACCTCGGAGAGACCCTGATAGGTATCCTTCGGGAGGGCTTTGAGGGGGTGATTCCCCATCCCGAGGAGGCCATCGTGCTCTCCTCCCCCGGGGATCTGGGCCCGGCGGAGAATCCACGACTCTGTCTTTTCCTCTACCATCTCCGGGAAAACACCGCTCTGAGGAACGCCTTTACACCGGAGGAAAGGAGACCTCCCCTGGCACTAGATCTCTATTTTATGCTCACGGCCTATGCTCCCTCGCGTTTGACCGACCGCACCTCCGCCACCCTGGAGGAATACCGTCTGCTCGGGCGGGCCATGGCCATCTTTCATCGCCATCTTGTCCTCCGCGATCCTTATCTGCGGGGTGAGCTGGCCGGACAGGGCCTAGAGTTTCGTCTGATCCTGCATCCCCTGCCGGTGGAGGAGATGGCCCGGATCTGGAACGCCTTCCATTCCCGGCCCTTCAAGCTCTCGGTCTGTTATCTCCTTACCCCGGTCATTATGGAAACCCCGATTCGGGAAAGGGAACCGGTGCGGGAGATCCTTCTGGACCTGGAGGCCCGGAAATGAGACGCATCCTTCCGGAATTGATCCTCCTCATCACCGACGCTTACACCGGGCAAAGACCCCATTTACCCTATCTTCTAAGGATAGATCCCCCGCCGGTGCGGAGGGTGAGAAATCCGCACGGGTATCATCTTCTTTTTTACCGGCTCTATGGGGAGGGACTGGAGGTAACCGTTTCCGTTTCCGGGCCGTATTATCAGCCGCGGGAGTTGAGGCTTTCCCTGCCCCGGGAGGGACCTCTGGAGATCGAGCTCTGGCCGGAAAGGATTTATCCCTTTCCCTCCGGGGCCACCCTGCTTTACGGGCAGGTATTTCGGGAGGGACGGCCCCTGGGCGGGGTCCGGGTCCTTGCTCGGACCCTTTTTGAGGAGATCCTCACCCGTACCGACACCCAGGGATCCTTTGTCCTTTTCCCGCGGAGGGTGGAGGGACGGAGACTCCTGCGGCGGGGGCAGGGGCTTTTTATCCCCGGGCCCCGGGGCGGACGCCGGATCTCCCTTCAGGTGGAGACCCCGCAGGGGATGATCATCCGACGGCATCCGCGCTGGCCCGTAGGGGAAGAAACCCGGATCCAGGTGGAGGTGCGACCATGAAAAGGGCCTCCGCCGGTTCCGAATCTCAAATCACCAGGAAGGAGGAAGACTTATGCCGGAATATCTTGCACCAGGGGTTTACATCGAGGAGATAGAGCTGGGGGCCAAACCCATCGAGGGGGTAAGCACCTCCACGGCAGTCTTTCTGGGGCGCACCGAACGCGGTCCCACGGAGGAGCCGGTTCTGGTAACCAGCCTGACCCAGTTCCGGCGCCTTTTCGGAGGGCCTTTTTCCGAGGAGGCCTATCTTCCCTATGCCCTGGAGGGTTTTTTCCTGAACGGGGGAAAACGCGGTTTCGTCTGCCGGGTCCTGGGCGAGGGGGCCGAGGAGGCCCGTTTCACCTTCAACGGTGCGGCCCATCCCGTTTTCCGGGCCGGCTCCAAAGGGGCCTGGGGAAATCGCTTACTGGTGGTGCTCCGTCCGGACGAAAAAGACTCCAGCCAGATAGGCGCACTGGAGCTGGCCCTGGTGCCGCAGGAGAAGGCCCTGGAGGCCCTTATGGGCACCGACCCCCACAAAGCCTGGGGAGACGTGGATCCCCTCGCGTTGAAGCGTCTTCTGGAAAAGGCCCGGGACCGGGAAACTTACGCTCCCCGTCCGGGAAGCTCCTCGAGGCTGGAGGATCTCCGGGAGCAGCTCAAACGTTCCCAGCTGCTGAGGTTGAACCTGGACCAATCCCAGGCCCAGAACCTCGCGCCCGGGGTCTATCGCCTCTCCGGGGGCAGCGACGGCACCCTTAAGCTGGAAAATTACCAATCCTTTTTCCCGGACCTGGAGAAGATAGAAGAAATCTCCCTGGTCTATGCCCCCTACGAAAAGGATTTTTACGCGCATCTGGTTCCCCGGCTCCTTGCCCATTGCGAGAAACTGAAGGATCGTTTCCTGGTCATAGACCCGCCTCCGGGAAAGACCCCTTCAGATCTGGCCGGCTCTCCTCCACGCGATCACTGGGAAAGCAAGTACGCGGCTTTTTACTATCCCTGGCTCCGGATCTACGATCCTCTAACCCAGGGCCTGCGGACCGTGCCGCCGGGGGGACATGTGCTGGGGGTCTATGCCCGCACGGATGTGGAACGGGGGGTACACAAGGCCCCGGCCAATGAACCGGTACGGGGGGTGGCTGGTCTGGCCTATCGGGTAGGCAAGGGGGAACAGGAGATTCTCAATCCCCTGGGGGTCAATTGCATCCGGGCCCTGCCCGGGAGGGGGATCCGGATCTGGGGGGCCCGTACCCTCTCCTCCGATCCCCTGTGGAAATACGTCAACGTCCGGAGGCTCTTCATCTTTCTGGAGAAATCCATCGAGCAGGGACTCCAATGGGTGGTCTTCGAACCCAATAGTCCCAGGCTGTGGGCCCGGGTCCGTCAGACCGTGACCCAGTTTTTGACCGGGGTCTGGAAGGACGGGGCCCTTACCGGGGCCACTCCGGAGGAGGCCTTTTTTGTGAAATGCGACGAGACCACCATGACCGAGGAGGATATAGAAAACGGTCGTCTGGTGGTGATGGTGGGGGTAGCCCCGGTGAGACCGGCCGAGTTTGTTATCTTCCGGATCGCCCAATGGTCCGGAGGCAGCGAGGTCAGCGAATAACCCCTTACAAGGAGGTCCCTTATGCCTGTAGGACAGAGGAAGGATCCCTATCGTAATTTCCGTTTTCTGGTGGAGATCGACGGCATCGTTCAGGCCGGGTTCAGCGAGGTAACCCTTCCGGACAGCACCCAGGACGTGGTGGAATACCGGGAGGGGCATGAGCCGCCGGTATTGCGAAAGCTGCCGGGTCTGGCCAAGTACGGCAACGTAACCCTCAAGTGGGGGGTTACCGATTCCCTGGAACTCTATAACTGGCGTCGGCTGGTGGAACAGGGGAAGATGGGCGAGGCCCGGCGCAACGTGGCCATCATCGTCCTTAACGAGGAGGGAGAACCCGCGGCCCGGTGGGAGTTTTATCAGGCCTGGCCGAGCAAATACGACGCCCCGGATCTCAACGCCAAAGGCAACGAGGTGGCCATCGAAACCCTGGAAATAACCCATGAAGGCATGAAACGCACCGCCTAGGAGGAAGACCATGTTACAGACGGAGTTCGAGTTCACCCTGCCCAAAGGCTATGTGGACGATGAGGGTCGTCTCCACCGTCAGGGGGTCATGAGGCTGGCCACCGCCGCGGATGAGATCCTGCCCCTCAAGGACCCCCGGGTACAGACCAATCCGGCTTATCTAACGGTTATCGTTCTTTCGCGGGTCATTCTCCGCCTGGGGGACCTTCCGGATGTAAATCCTCGCATTATCGAGGGGCTTTTTCTGGAGGATCTGCTCTACCTCCAGGATCTCTATCAACGCATCAACGGCGGGGGCGGATACACCCTGAAGACCAAGTGTCCGCAATGCGGACAGGAAGTGACGGTGGAGGTGACCAACCCGGGGGCCTGAAGGGCTACCCCCTGGAGCGTCTTTATGAGGAACTGGCCTTTCTGGCTTATCACCTGCACTGGGGCTATCAGGAACTCCTGGAGCTGGATCATGCGGAAAGGAGACGCTGGTGCCGGGAAATAAGCCGTATCAATCAGCGATTGGCCGAGGAGGAAAGACGCCGGGGGTAGCCCTATTCCGACCCCTTGTTCCGGGCATTTTCCTGGCAGAAAGGATCCGAAAACGGCATCACCTGGAAAGAGGATCTCCATCCCTCCTTAAGCTGGTCTGGCGGATACCGGGAGGAAGGTTTTTCCGCCCCCTGCGGTCCCGGATAGCCTTCCGGCCGAAAAAGCATTCCGGAGATAAGGGCCCGGGGCTCCTCCTGCGGGTGATCCGGATAAGAGAAAAAACCCCCGGGAGGCCCCCTCTCGTGCTGCTCGCCTCCGGGGCTTCCGGAGGAACGGAGCCGGAAACCTTCTCCCGCTATATCCTCATCCTCGAACCACCGGTTTTTCTCCGGGAACGGATCACCCTCCGCGGGATCCTATCCCCGACCGGGGCTTCCTCTCCCTCGCCTCCTCTCCCTTCCGCCCCGAAGGAGGAGAAATTCCTTCCCCGACCGGAGATCCTGATAGGGAAGGAATCTCTCCGTATCGTCCGGGAAGGAAGCCCGGAACCTCCGGTTACCCCTTCCGGGGAAGGACCTCTCCGAAAAGAAATTACCCGTTTCCTGGACACCGTACGGGAGAGGAGGGACCTTGCCGCTCCCGCAGGAGGGGTCCGGCGGGAAAACTTCACCCTCCTTTGGCGGGTCCGGGGAAGCCTTGGGGAGAGGGAAGGGCTTTCCCTTGTCTGGAGGGGGTCCTTTCCCGGATCGGGGCCTGGCTTCACAGAGCAGAGGGAAATCCCCGGGGAAGACAGCCGGATCTTCCCGAGGACCTTTCCCGGAAGGGAAAAAAGGCCCGGAGAAAAAGGCGGGATTGCGGCAGGAGAAGGCCCCGGGGGCGGGAAGGAACCGCCGCTTTCCCTGATCTATGCCCGGTATTTCCACCGGGAGATCCCCGGGGACAGGACTTCCGGAAGGGTTCGGGAGGCGGAAGTCCCGGAGGA
>WGAR01000176.1 GCA_015494725.1 Thermodesulfobacteriaceae bacterium
AGGAAGATCACCACGTCTGCGGCCTCCAGTTTTTCCCGGGCCTTGCGCACCCCGATGGCCTCCACCTCATCGCCGGTTTCCCGCAGCCCGGCGGTGTCCATCAGTCTTACCGGAAGACCGGCGATCTGAGCCGTCTCCTCGATCACGTCCCGGGTAGTGCCGGGGATCGGGGTCACGATGGCTCGTTCCTCCCGCAGCAGGGCATTGAGCAGGCTGGATTTACCCACATTGGGGCGTCCGGCCAGGACCACGGCGATGCCTTCCCGAAAGAGTTTCCCCTCTCCGGAGGCCCGGATGAGTTCCTCAAGCGGCGTAAGCACCTCTTTTCGGAGCCGCTCCCGGGTTTCCTCCGGGGAGAGGATCTCCAGGTCCTCCTCCGGGAAGTCCACCGCCGCCTCGGTAAGGGCCAGGAGATGGAGCAGGGTCTCCCGGATCCGCCGGATCTTTTCGGACAGACCCCCGGAGAGTTGCCGCAGGGCCAGACGCAGGGCGGTGTCGGAGCGGGCGGAGATGATCTCCTGTACGGCTTCGGCCTGAGCCAGATCCAGACGTCCGTGGAGAAAGGCCCTGAGGGTGAATTCTCCGGGCTCGGCCGGACGGGCTCCGGCCCGAAAGACCAGTTCCAGAATGCGGGTGAGGACCCGGTAGCCGCTATGGGCGTGGATTTCCGCCACGTCTTCGCGGGTATAGCTTCGGGGGGCCCGCATGAGCACCACCAGCACCTCATCCACCGGCTCGCCGGTATCCGGATCCACGATATGGCCGTAATAAAAACGATGGGACTCGAAATGTTCTCTGGGCCGGGCCGGGCGAAAAAGACGCCGCAGGATCCCCTCCGCTTCCCGCCCGCTGATCTTGATGACCCCTATGGCTCCCGGACCGGGAGGAGTGGCGATAGCGGCAATGGTATCCTCGGTCCGGGTGTGGGCCGGGGTCATTTTTTCTTACGCGGACGTTCGTGGGCGGGATGCACCACTACATGGCGACGTTCGCCCTGCCCGGCGCTGCGGGTCTGGATGTCCTTGCGTCCCCGGAGGGTCATGTGGATCAGGCGGCGTTCCCGGGCGCTCATGGGAGGCAGGGCCACGGGTTTTCCGGTGCGTTTGGCCTTCTCCGCCGCCTCCAGGGCCATACGACGCAGTTCCTCCTCACGCCTTTCCCGGAACCCCTCCACATCCACCACGATCTTGGGCCCCACGCCCAGCCTGCGGGCCACCACCTTGTTCACCAGGAATTCCAGGGCCTCGATGGCTGCGCCCCCGTTTTGGGTGAAGATGGAGGAATCCTCGCCGGCAAGGTTGACCACCACATGGTCCGCAGCCAGTTCCACCTGGGGCTCGATCCGGAGTTCTCCGGAAAGAAAAAGCTCTTTCAGAAACATTATCGCCCGGTTGGCCCGTTCGGAAAGGATCTTTTCCGGCTTGAGTCGAACCTTGATTCGGGCCTTTTTGGCCCCCAGACCGAAAAGCCCGGCCGAGCCGTGTTCCAGAATCTCCACCTCCAGATCTTCGGGCAGACATCCCATAACCCGGCAAGCCTCTTCAATGGCCTGATCCACGCTCTTGGCTTCGAAAATGCGTTCCTCGGTCATCCTCCTCACCTCGCATGAAGTTTATTGATCATAACTTGCTGTGCAATGGAAAGCAGGTTGTTTACCAGCCAGTATAACACCAGGCCCGAGGGAAAATTGACAAATAATACCGTAAAGACCACCGGCATAATAAGCATAAGACGGGCCTGGGTGGGATCAAGGGAGGTGGGAGAAAGTTTCTGCTGTACATACATGGAGACCCCCATCAGGATGGTGAGCACCGGAAGACCGTGAAGATAGGGGATATCAAAGCCCACAGGCAGCCGATCCGGTGCCGAAAGGTCGTTTATCCAGGCAAAAAAGGGCGCATGACGTAGCTCAATGGCCTGGAGCAAGACCTTGTAAAGGGCAAAGAAGACCGGAATCTGGATGAGCATGGGCAGACATCCGGAGAAAGGATTGATCTTATAGGTGCGATAGACCTGCATGAGTTCGCGATTCAGGGCCTGGGGGTCGTCTTTGTATTTCTCGCGCAGACGCTGGATCAGGGGTTGAATCTCCTGCATCTTCTTCATGCTCTTGTAGCTCAGGTGATTGAGCGGCCAGAAGATGATGCGGATCAGTACGGTGACCAGAATGATGGCCAGGCCGTAGTTGCCCACAAACCGATGGAAGAACTTGAGGGCCCAGAGGAGGGGTTTGGCTATGGGATCAAAAAAGCCGAAATGAAGGGCCGCCGGTAGCCCTCGCCCCACCGCCTTGAGGTCTTCCATCTTTTTGGGGCCGAAATAGACCCCGAAACGAAACTCCCGGCTCCCTCCGGGAGGGAGGGTGAATTCCGGAGACCACAGGATCACCTCCTGAACCTCATCCGCAAGCCGGCGCATGGTGAGACGCCAGTTGAGGTTCTCCTCCGGAAGAAGGGCCAGCAGAAAATAGGCGTCCTCATAACCCACCCAGGAGAGGGGCCCTGCGTATTCCCGATGGCCCTTCTTGATCTTCACTTCCTCCAGGTGTTTTCCATCGAAATAGGCCGGGCCCTTAAATACATAACGGGTGCTTCGACAGAAAGGAGCCCCCACCAGGCGCAGGAGCAGACGTTCCCGCACCGCTTCTTTCTTCTGGTTCTTGACCCTTACCGTAAGCTCAAAGAAGTAATTCTTTCCCCTGAAGGTGAGACTCTTGCTCAGGAGAAGCGGATAGGAATAGGCCGGCTGGAAGCTGAGGGTTTCCTCCTCTCCCCCGGAGAGCTTCCAGATCGTCTTCTGCGGCCCCCGATAGGGCAGGATGGCCAGCTCGGGCCTTTCCGGGACATAGATCTCTATGGGGAGACCCTGTTTGGGAGCGGAGACGAGCTGGATCAGGGGGGAATCCGGGCGAGGATCCCGGCGGTATTTCTTGAGTTCGAAACTCTTGAACCGGGCTCCGGCCTCGGTAATCACCGCTCGAAAACTTTCCGTATCCACGGTGATTTCCCGCACCCGGGAAAGCTTTACCGGGATTTCGCGGGAAATTCGGGAGGCCCCGGCCACCGTTTTCGCCTGCCGGGAAGCCTCCTTTTTCGTTACTTGAGGGGAGGAGGGCCGGGTTTCCGGAGCGAAATGGGAGGCATACCAGAGATGGAAGGCCAGCAGAATGATTACCGAAAGGACTATGGCCAGAAGGGCTCGTGTTTCCATTAGCTCTTTCCTCCTTGCGGGACAGGATCATAGCCTCCGGGATGGAGGGGGTGGCAGCGAAGGATCCGCCGCAGGGCCAGCCATCCCCCGCGCACCGGACCGAACCTCCTCAGTGCTTCCTCGGCATAACGACTGCAACTGGGGTAAAAACGGCAGCCCCCGGGTAGCCAGGGCGAGAGCAGGAGCCGATAGACCTTTAGGCCGAGGATCAGAAACCTGGTCAGCATCTTTTTCCGAAGGCCCGGGCCAGTTCCCGCGCCAGTTCTTCAGGCCTCAAGCGCAGGATTTCCCTCCGGGGAATGAATACCAGGTCGCAACCCGGAGGAAAGAGGTCTTTATTCCGTCGAAAGACCTCCCTCAACCGGCGCTTGATCCGGTTACGCACCACCGCTTTACCCACCTTTTTAGATACCGCAAAACCGATTCGCCGAAAGGGGAGTCCGTTAGGGGCATACACCACGCGCAGATAGGGGAGATCCATCCTTTTCCCCTTCCGGAAAACCCGCTCAAAATCTCGCTTGCGGGAAAGCCTTTCGGCTCGGGATAGGCCTTCACCCTTCAAATCTTCAAACCGTAAGTCGCCAGCGCCCCTTGCGGCGCCGGTTCTTCAGGATCCTGCGTCCGGAACGGCTGCTCATGCGGGCCCGAAACCCGTGACACCGTTTACGCTTGATTCGACTGGGCTGATAGGTTCTCTTCATTCCGAGCCTCCGCTGCTTCGGTTATAATGCAGTTTCAAAAATTACCCCGTAAGTTTGCCCTAAATAAAACCGCGGGGCGAGGGAATGTCAACGGCACAGAATTTTTTGACGCGCATCCTGGAACAGAAACAGGAGGAAATCGCCCGACGAAGGGAAAGGGGACTCTATTTTCGTCCCTTCTGGGACTCACCCCGAAGGGATTTCGAGGGGGCCCTTCGGGCCGAAGGACTCTCGGTCATTGCCGAGATCAAAAAGGCCTCTCCCTCCAAGGGGCTTCTGTGCCCCGGGCTTGATCCTCCGGAGCTGGCCCGATCCTACGTTCGGGGAGGAGCCAGGGCCATTTCCGTCATCACCGATGAACCCTTCTTTCGCGGTTCTCTGGAATATCTGGCTGCGGTGAGGGAGGCGGTGGAGATCCCCCTCCTCCGGAAGGACTTCATCCTGGATCCCATCCAGATTGAAGAGGCCCGGGCCTTCGGGGCCGACGCGGTACTTCTCATCGTGGCTGCCCTTTCCCCGGAACAATTGAAAGAACTCCTGGGCTACACCCGGCGCCTGGGGCTTTCGGCCCTGGTGGAGGTGCACGATGAGGAGGAGCTGGAGACGGCTCTTTCCCTCGGGGCCCGGATCATCGGAGTCAATA
>WGAR01000177.1 GCA_015494725.1 Thermodesulfobacteriaceae bacterium
CCTTAATCCCCGCGCGGTGGTGATCCGCAAAGACCTCCCCTGTAGTCCCTGCCTTAAAAGGACCTGCCCCCAAGGACACTATCTCTGTCTCCGGGGGATCTCCGTGGAGGAGGTCCTCCTGGCCGCACTGGAGGTAGCGGAATGCTGAAACGACCGGTGGTCTTCCTGGACCGGGACGGGACCATAAACGAAGAGGTGGGCTATCTCAATCATATCTCCCGCTTGCGGCTTATCCCCGGGGCGGCCGAAGGCATAAGACGTCTTCGGGAGGCCGGTCTGGCGGTGGTCATTGTAACCAATCAGAGCGGGCCGGCCCGGGGATATTTCCCGGAGACCCTGGTGCACGAGGTGCATCGGGAATTGTTGCGGCGTCTGGCGGCCCAGGGAGCGGAGGTGGACGGGATCTATGTCTGCCTGCACGCCCCCGAGGCCCGCTGTGTCTGTCGGAAACCCAATCCCGGCCTGATCCTTCGGGCCGCCGAGGACCTGAACCTGGATCTCTCCCGGGCCTGGGTGGTGGGAGACCGGTGGGTGGATCTGGAGCTGGCCCGTCGGGTGGGGGCCCGGGGGGTGCTGGTCCTCACCGGCTACGGGCGCGGGGAACTGGAATATGTCCTTCCCGCCAAGGGCCTCCGCCCCCATCTGGTGGCGCAGGATCTCCGGGAAGCCGCAGAACTCATTCGGAAGGACTTTCTCGCTCCAGGATCCGCTGGATCTCCGAAACCAGACTCTGGGCGGTAAAGGGTTTGAGCAGGGCCCCGTCGAAGCCGAACTCCCGGGGTTTACTCACTACCGGATCCTGCGAATAACCGCTGGCCACCAGGGCCCGCACCCCCGGATCCAGTTTGCGCAGCTCCGGAAGGACCTCCCTTCCTCCCCATCCTCCCGGAACCGTGAGGTCCAGGATTACCAGATCGAAAGGCCGGCCCTGCTCCAGGGCCTCCCGAAACCGGGCCAGGGCTTCCCTTCCCTCCGCCGCGGTTTCCACCTCAAAACCGTGCAGACGCAGGATTTCGGCCATGGATTCCCGCACCCCTTCCTCATCGTCCAGGATGAGGATCCGCCGGGGAGGTTTCCCATCCGCGGCCTGAGGCGGGGACTCCCTCCGCCTCTCCTCGGCCCGGGCCGGGACCAGCGGCAATCGAAGGCGGAAAAGGGCCCCCTCCCCGGGCCTGGATTCCACCTCGATGCGCCCCCCGTGGGCCTCGATAATCCTCCGACAGGTATAAAGCCCCAGCCCGGAGCCCCCCTCGCGGGTGGAGAAGAAGGGCTCGAAGATCTTCGCCTGTAATTCCTCGGGAATGCCCGGGCCGGTATCCCGGATCTCGATAACGGCCTCGTTCCCTTCCTGCCGGAGGGTCACAAAGATCTCTCCCCGGTCCTGCATGGCCTGTCGGGCGTTGAGGAAGATGTTGTGCAGGCAGATGGTTAGCTGTTCGGCGTCCAGCTGGAGGGGCGGAAACCGGGCCTGAAATTCCTGATGGATGCGAATGCCCGAGCCGGCCAGGGCAAACTCCAGGGCCTCGCGAACGATCTTTTCCAGCGAAGCCGCCTTTTTTACCGGGGCTCCGCCCTTGGTATAGGTGAGAAGCTCCCGGGTGAGGGTGCGGGCGGTAAGACAGGCCTTTTCCGCCTTTTCCACCAGGGTCTGGATCTCGGAGGAGGGAAACTTGAGTTTGAGCACCTCCAGATAACCGCTGATGGTGGCCAGAAGGTTGTTGAAATCATGGGCCAGCCCCGAGGATACGATGCTCAGGGTCTCCAGCTGGGTGGTGCGTCGGGCTTCCTCCTCCAGGCGTTTTCTCAGGGTGATGTCCCGGAATACCACCACCCTCCCCACCATCTTCCCCTCCTCATCACACACCGGATGGGCCACCACCTCAAAATAGGCCTCCTCTCCCTCGGGGAGCCGGAAGGGGACCTCCTCCAGATAGGAAGCCTTCTCCGAGGAGGAAAGTTCTTCCAGATCCTTACAGGAGGTGGGTTCCAGGGAGAAAACCTTGCAGAAGGGTTTGCCCACGACCTCCTGGGCCTTACGTCCCAGGATCCTTTCGGCCGATGCGTTAAGGAGGGTGATGCGTCCCTCCACGTCCGTGGCCACCACCGCATCGGCCAGCGCGGAAAGCACCACCTCCAGTCTCTCCCTCTCCTCCCGGAGTTTTCGTAGGGCTTCCTCCAGAGAACGGGTGCGTTTTCGGACTTCTTCCTCCAGATGATCCCGGTGTCGGGAGAGATCCAGATAGGCCTTTCTTAGGCGGTGGTGGAGAGAGAGGATATAACAGATGACCAGAACCCCGGAAAGGGAGAAGATGAGCAACCCGGTGATGATCAGGAGATAACGCTGACGGGCCTTGCGCAGGGCCCGGGCGGCGAGTTCCGCATAAGGCCCCACCCCCAGGTAACGCAGACACGCGTGTACCGGCTGATAGTTGGCCGGAATGGTCCAGGCCGCTCCGGTCCGGCGGGCCACCGGAGAATCCTTGGGAAGGGCCAGGAGCACCGAGGCTATGACCTCGGCGATCTCGTCGCGGAGCCGGGGACTGCGGGCCAGGGGCCATTCCGGGTACAGTTCCGTGCTCACCAGGAGATCAAAGCCCGGAGGATATACCCGGTGCAGGACCTTGAAATCCCGGAGACGGATCTTTCCCTCCCGGGCCATGGTCTCGAGCGTGTCCGTGCGCACGCACCCTGCATCCACCTCGCCCTTAAGCACCGCATAGACCACGGCGTCGTGCGTACCGTAAAAACGTACCCGGAAGTCTTTCCCCCGGCGCAGCCCGGCCTCTTTGAGCACCCGCCATTGCATGAGCCATCCCCCGAAGGAATCCGGGTCCACAGCCCCGATCAGGGCCCCCTTGAGATCGTGAAGGTTGCGTAAATCCCTCCGGTCGGCCCGGGTGAAGATTACCCCTCCGAAGAGGGAATACACCTTCCCGAACTTGAGGTTCTTCATGGTCACGATGGGGGATAGCCCGCAGCAGGTCTCGAATTCCACGTACATGGCCGGATTGGCCAGGACCAGATCCACCTCTCGCAGGCGAACGGCCCGTTTTAGTTCCTCAAAGGAAAGAGGCCGCAGGATAACATGATAGGGGGTCTTACGGGAAAGGTAGTCCGCCAGGGGTTGCCAGCGTTTCACCGTGGCCTGGGGCCCGCGTTTGGCCAGAACCGCCAGTACGATCTCCCGTCCGAAGGCCGGAAGGGCCGCGGTTAGCAGGAAAAGGCCCAGACTCAGAAAAAATAATCGCTTCACAGGATCAGGATATTAAAAAACGACTAAAGGATCAACGATTTAACCCTTTATGCAGCCCAGGGGGAGGAGCTTCACCACCTTCCGGGTAAGTCCGGCCCGACAGGTGGCTTCGATGACCCGGGTTACGTCCTTGTAGGCCTCCGGGGCTTCCTCCGCCGCTCCCCGTTTACTCTTGGCCCGGACAACGATGCCTCTCCGGCGCAGGTCTTCGATGACCCGTTCGCCGCGGAAACGTTTGAGGGCCTGGTGACGACTCATGCTGCGTCCGGCTCCGTGGCAGGCGCTGCCGAAGGCCTTGGCCTCCCCCTGCCTGGTGCCCACCAGGATGTAGGAGGCCGTTCCCATGGAGCCGCCGATGATCACCGGCTGGCCCACCTCCCGGTAACGCGGCGGCAGTTCCGGACGACCCGGCCCCCAGGCCCGGGTGGCCCCCTTGCGATGCACAAAGAGCCGCCGCTTCCGGCCGTCAACCTCGTGTTCCTCCACCTTGCAGGTATTGTGGCTTACATCGTAGAGCAGGGTGACCCTTGCGTGCTTGAAAAAGTCCGTCACTACCTCTCGCACCAGATGGGTGATGACCTGCCGGTTAGCCAGGGCACAGTTCACCCCGCAGAGCATGGCCCGAAAGTAACGTTCCCCCTCCGGAGAATGGATGGGGGCACAGACCAGTTCCTTTTCCCGGATAGGGATGCCGTATTTCCGGGCCGCTTTGGCCAGGAGGGGCAGATAGTCGGTGGCGATCTGGTGCCCCAGGGCCCGGGACCCGCAGTGAATGGTGATGACGATGTCGTCCTCTTCCAGACCGAAGGCCTCCGCCGCCTGCCGGTCGTAAACCTCGGCCACGTACTGGATCTCCAGATAGTGGTTCCCCGAACCCAGGGTTCCCACCTGACGGTGCTGCCGGCGCTTGGCCTCCAGAGACACACAGGAGGGATCGGCCCCGGGCATACAGCCCTTCTCTTCGATATACTCCAGGTCCTCGGGTTCTCCGTACCCCTTTTCCACCGCCCAGCGCGCCCCTCCCACCAGGACCTGGTCCAGCTTCTCCGGGGTGAGCCGGATCTCCCCCTCCGAACCCACGCCGGAGGGCACGGTGCGGAAGAGTTCGTCCACCAGAGGTTCCAGGACCGGGAGGACCTCCTCCCGTTTAAGCCCGGTGCGCAGGGTTCGTACCCCGCAGGAGATGTCGTAGCCCACCCCGCCTACGGAGATGATACCCCCTTCCTCCGGGTCGAAGGCCGCCACCCCTCCGATGGGAAATCCGTAGCCCCAGTGGGCATCCGGCATGGCCATGGAGGCCCGGACGATCCCCGGCAGACAGGCCACGTTGGTCACCTGTTCATAGACCTTTTCGTCCATTTCCTCCAGGAGCTCCCGGCTGGCAAAGATCTTCCCCGGCACCCGCATCTCCCCCTGCCGGGGGATCTCCCATTCGTAATCGTTGATCTTTACCAGTTTTTTGAGCTCCATGGTGGCCCCCTACGGAAAATAGCGATAAATGTCCTTTCTGCGCAAAATGCGTACCAAGATTACCGTATCACCTTCTACTTCTATACCGACTCGGTAGTCGCCTATTTTTATCCTCCAGAAATTTTTGCCGCCTTTCAGCTTTGTTAGATCTCTTCTTAGCGCCGAGAGGGACGAAATGTTTTCTATTTCGCTTATCAAGGACTTTATCTCTTTAAGTCAAAGAACGATCCTTGATTTTCTTTAAGTCCCGCTTAAAACTTTCCTCTATTTTGAGTTTCATTTGAGTTTGCTTTCAATCTCTTCCAACACTTCTTCTTTTGTTACGAACTTGTTTTTTCTCCCTTCTGCTATGGCTCTGCTTAAGGCTACATCTTCAATAACTTCTGTGATCACCTCTTTAAGGAGATCTTTTTTTTCAAGGAGTAATTTACAGAGAATTTCTTCTAATAGAGGCCTGATTTCTTGATCTTTAAGAATTATTTCCATCAAAGCGCACCTCCTTTAAATTTCGCGCCTTGGTGCCTTCCTCTCTCAAAGATAATCCCGGATCAGGGGAGGTAAAGGTGCAGGTGTCCGAAGCGGTCGCAGGCCGCCTTAAAGTCCGGGGGGACATAGACCGTGGCAAAGTCCCCCACGATTAACGCCGGGCCGGGGATCTCGGCCTCAACCGGCACCTCCTCCCAGAGATAGACCGGAGCACGGCAGCGCTGGTGCGGAGCTAGGAGAAGGGCCGTAAACTCCACCGGGGTCAGCTTTCGTCCGCCCTCAAAGGGCGGAAGGTCCGGGAGAGACCGTTTTACGGTTATCCTGAGCCGCACCGCACAGGCCTCAAGCTCCCTTTCCGGCAGACGAAATCCGTAGAGCCTTTCGTGTTCCCGGTGGAAGGTTTCCTCCAGTTCCGGGCCGAAGGGTACGGTGATCTCGAAGGACTGCCCCCGGTAACGCAGATCCACCGCCGCGGCTATTTCCAGTTTCTCCTCCTCGAAGCCCAGGGCCCGCACCTCCCTCCGGGCCTTTTCCTCCAGTTCCCTGAGACGGGTTTCCAGGAACTCCCGGGAGAAGGGGTCGCGTCCCGGGCGGAGGCCCCGTGAGAAATCGAAACGGGGTTCGGCGAAGAGGATTCCCAGGGCGGAGAGGACGCCGGAGAGCCGGGGAACGAGGACCCTGGGGATCCCCAGCCGCTGGGCCAGTTCCGCGGCGTGCAGGGCCCCGGCTCCTCCGAAGGCTACCAGCACGAACCGCCGGGGATCGTGCCCCCTTTCCAGCGAAACCCGACGCAGGGCCGCCTCCATGTTGGTGTTGGCGATGGTAAGGATGGCCAGGGCCAGTTCCTCCGGGGAATAACCTTTTCGGGTCGCCAGTTCCGCCAGCGCCCTTTCGGCCCGGCGGGGATCCAGGGGCATCTTTCCCCCCAGAAAACGATGGGGAAGGAGTCTTCCGGCCAGAAGATGGGCGTCGGTTACCGCCGGATGGGTGCCTCCCCGGGCGTAACAGGCCGGGCCGGGATCGGCTCCGGCGCTCTGCGGCCCCACCCGCAGCGCCCCTCCCGGATCGAACCAGGCCAGGGATCCGCCCCCGGCCCCTATGGTGTGGATGTCCAGAAGCGGGAGTGCCACCGGATGCCCCTCGATCTCGTATTCCCGGGTGAAGGAGGGTTGCTCCTCCACCAGGGATACATCCGTGGAGGTCCCTCCCATGTCCAGGGTGATCAGGCGGGAGTACCCCAGTTTTCGGGCCAGAGCCAGGGCTCCCATTACCCCTCCGGCCGGGCCGGAGAGAAGGGTCAGGACGGCCCGTTTCCCCGCCGTCTCGGCCGGCATGAGCCCCCCGCTCGATTGCATGACAAAGAGCCGGACCCCGGGAAGGGCCCGGGAAAGGTTTTCCACATACCGGGAGATCACCGGGGCCAGATAGGCATTGAGCAGGGTGGTGGAGGTGCGCTCGAATTCACGAAACTCCGGCCGGATCTCCGAGGAAAGGGAGAGATGAATTCCCAGGTCCGCCAGGGCCTGTCCCAGACGCCGCTCGTGTTCCGGAAAGGCGTAAGCATGTAACAGACAAATGGCCACCGCCTCGGGGCGCTTGAGCTGTACCCAGAGCCGCACCCGCTCGATCTCCTCCTGGGTGAGGGGGATCTCCACGGTCCCATCAGCCCGGACCCTTTCTCGCACTCCCAGCACCAGGCTTCTGGCCACCACCGGACGGGGTTTTTCCACCAGGAAGTTATAGAGCTCCGGGCGAGCCTGGCGCCCGATGAAGATTACCTCCTCAAAGCCCCGGGTGGTAAGAAGGGCCACCCGGGCCCCTTTCCGGGTGAGAAAGGCGTTGGTCCCCACGGTGGTGCCGTGCAGGAGTTCCGCGACCCGCTGCCCGGTAAGTTCTTCCAGGCGGGAAAGCCCCGCCAGGATGGCCCGGGACGGATCCTCCGGGGTGGAGGGAACCTTGAGGGTTACCAGTCTTTCCCCGGCCTGGGCCACAAAATCGGTAAAGGTTCCCCCGGTATCCACCGCCACCCGCATCAGAATTCCACCTTCTCCACCCGTCGCTCCTCCGTATCATAAAGGGCCAGGGTAGGGGGGCCTTCCTTGCCCAGCAGTTCCCCGGGATTGAGGATCAGGCACCCTCCCACCTGCAGGGTCTTCCATACGTGGGTATGTCCGCAGAGGACCAGATCGTAATCCCCGGTGGCGGCGAACCCCCGGGCCAGTTCCGGATAGTGCACCATGGCGATGCGCAGGCCTCCCACCTCCACAAAGGCGAACTCTCCGTGAAAATGGATGTGCGGGAAACGGGCCACCTGTTTCTCCAGAAGATGGGGATCTCCCCGGTTGTTCCCCAGGATAAGATGTACCGGGCCGGGGAATTCCGCAAGCACCGGGACCATGAAGGGAGAAATGAGGTCTCCGCAATGGAAGACCACCTCGGCTCCCCTCTCCCGGGCCAGGGAAAGGGCTTTTCGCAGATGAGGAATGTGATCGTGACTGTCGCTGATGATGGCCAGACGCACGGCTATCCTCCTCGGATGGGATATCCAGAAGTATTTATTCCCGGGCCCGGGGCGTCAAGACCCGGCCACCCGACGCAGGAACTTCTTGGCCTCCACGGCCAG
>WGAR01000178.1 GCA_015494725.1 Thermodesulfobacteriaceae bacterium
GTGCCCCCGGGAGGACTCGAACCCCCAACCAACGGCTTAGAAGGCCGCTGCTCTATCCGATTGAGCTACGGGGGCACACTTTTATATTATTTTAACCGTTCTTTGGGGGTAGAAAATACCCCCTGAAACAACCCCTGCCTTTAAAGAAGGACCTTCTCTTCCTCTAGATCTTCGGAAATCTCCTGGATACTGGGAATGACCTCCGGAGCCCGGATGAACTCCCGGATCTTTTCGATCTCCTGGGGAAGATCCGGGTCCGCCTGACAGGTGCTGCACTGTCGCACATGACGATGGATAAATTCCATCATCCGGGCCGGAGCCAGGGCATCCTCCCTAACTTTTAAAAACCATTCCCGGGCCAAAGTTCTAAGCCGTTTGCACTGCATCTTTCCTTAACCCTCTTCTAAATCTTTCGGAGTCTCACCCGTAATCTTCAATCTTAAAATTTGTTCCTTCTCTAAAGCTTATCAAGGAACCCGGCTCGGTTCCTTGACGAAAACCGAAGTAGCCTTTATATAAAGGAGCCGAAAACGAAAATCAAGGGGTGAAGAGGGCATGGCTAGACATAAAAAGATCGAGCGGAAAAGGGAAATCGAACGCCGTCGCCGTCGAAGGGCCAAGCTGGCCAAGCTGCGGGCTAAAGGTCTATTCCCCCGTCCGGAGGGCTATGACCCTCGAGTATATCCTTACGTAGCCTATGCGGTAGCTAAAGGCATAATGAGCCTCGAGGAGGCCCTGGCCCGTCTGGAAAAGGCCAGGCTCCCCGAGGGCCAGGCCTAACCCCGGGCCTTCTCTATCAGCGAAAGCATCTCTCGTACGGCTTCCTTCATTCCCACCATAATGGCCCGGGCTATAATAGCGTGTCCAATACTGAATTCCTCTATTTCCGGGATGGCCGCTACCGGTTCTATGTTTTCGTAAGAAAGGCCGTGTCCGGCATGTACCTCAAACCCCAGGTCCCGGGCCACCCGGGCGGCCTCCTCCAGACGGGAAAGTTCGCGCTCCATCTCTTCCGCTCCCCGGGCCTCGGCGTAATGACCGGTATGCAGCTCCACCACATCGGCCCCGGTCTTGGAGGCCGATTTTAACTCCGCCGG
This sequence comes from Thermodesulfobacteriaceae bacterium, assembly GCA_015494725.1. Classification (GTDB taxonomy): domain Bacteria; phylum Desulfobacterota; class Thermodesulfobacteria; order Thermodesulfobacteriales; family Thermodesulfobacteriaceae; genus Thermosulfurimonas_A. The sequence goes on from WGAR01000178.1 coordinate 1,098, forward strand.
ATCCGGATTGATAAAAATACTCACTTTAGGGATTCCGCCTTTCTTTAAACGTTCCACCGTGGCTCGCACCTCCCTGACCCGACCCTTTACCGCCATCCCCCCTTCGGTGGTGACTTCCATGGGACGCTCCGGAACCAGGGTCACCTGATCGGGCTTTACCGTAAGGGCAAATTCTATCATCTCCTCGGTGGGGGCCATCTCCAGAATCAATTTGGTCTTTATGATCTCTCTCAAAAGCCGCACATCCCGCTCCTGGATATGACGCCGGTCGCCCCGCAGATGCACCACAATGCCGTGGGCTCCACCCAGTTCCGCCAGTACCGCGGCGTGTATCGGATCCGGGTAATGCACCTTGCGGGCTTCCCGCACCGTAGCCACATGATCCACATTTACCGCAAGTTTAGCCGGCATATATTCCCTCCTTCTTACGAGATTTAAAATGGCCCGTCTTTCGGGCCCTAAGAGCCTCCGCAAGAGTTCTTCCTCCTTCCTGGCCATAAGCCAGGGAGCCCATCGACCTCGTTCGTGTTCGTAACCGAGAAGATGCAAAAGACCGTGAAGGGCCAGCGACAGGAGATAATCCCTCAAAGGCACTCCGTATTCCCGGGCTTCCCGTCGGGCGGTGTCCCGGGAGATAAAGATCTCTCCCAGATAAGTGGGGCTGGCGGGACGCTGACCCTCCCACAAAGAGAAAGAAATGACATTGGTGGGGCCCTCACGGTCCAGATATTCCCGATTAAGAAGGGCGATCTCTTCGTCGGTTACCAGATACAGGTGGACCACCTTGCCCTTAAGTCCCAGAAGCTGCAGGGCCCGGAAAAGGCCCTCCTGAAGGAACTGATGATAGTTCATCGTTCCCACACCTTGCGTGCAAAGATAAGATAGCCGGTATGCGCCACCATGCGATCTTCCGGACGCAGACGCTCGGGATTAAGCTTGTAAAAACGCTGAAGCACCTCCTGAACCTCCAGAGCCACGAAGGGAAGCTCCCCCAGGGCCTGAAGGAGCCGGGAAACCTGATTGGTGGTAGGGACCAGGGCCCCGAGAGGCGCCCCTCCCTTAAGGGCCTTCCAAGCCGTGTCCAGGAGGTCCCAGGGCTCCCGCACGTCCAGAAAGACCGCGTCCGCCTCTTCCTCTTCCTCAAAACCCGGCTCCGCCGCTCCCTTGAAGACCACCCTTTCCTCCAGTCCCGCCCTCCTCAGGTTCTCTCTGGCCAGCTGGCGAAAACGATCCTCCTTCTCGTAGGTAATAACCCGTCCCTCCGGCCCCACGGCCCGGGCCAGAGCCATGGTAAGGGCCCCGGAGCCGGTTCCGCATTCCACAATGGTCTTCCCCGGACCCACATCCAGTTTCAGAAGGATAATCCCTATCTCTTTGGGATAGATAATCTGGGTGGCCCGTTTGAGCTTCATCAGGTAATCGTGAATCACCGGTCGCAGGGCATAAAAGGGGGTGCCGTGGACTCCCGTTAACCGGGTTCCATAGGGCTGGCCCACAAGGTCGGCCAGCTTCACATAATCGCGATGCGTATGAAAGGGACGGTCCTCCACCCGCAGGAGATAGGTGTTCCCGTCCCCGGAAAGGAGAAGAATAAGATCCCCTTCCCTGATCCGTTCGGTCATTTAGTCTCCGGCGGAAAGAAAGGTTCGGTAAGCCTTATAAGTCATGTAGAGATCGGCCTTGTGGGCCACCTCGAAGGGAGAATGCATTCCCAGGAGGGGAGGCCCCAGATCCACGATGTCCATTCCGTAAAGGGCCAGATACTTGGCCACCGTACCTCCTCCACCCTCGTCCACCTTGCCCATGGAAGCCGCCTGATAAACCACCCCGGCCTCGGAAAAAACCCTCCTTAGCCAGGCCATGTATTCGGCATGGGCATCGTTGGCCATGTATTTTCCACCGTGGCCGGTGTATTTGGTAAGCACCACTCCGTAGCCCATACGGGCATCGTTCAGCTTTTCGTGTACCTCCAGGTAATGGGGATCCATGCCTGCGGTAACATCTCCGGAGACGGCCCTGGTACGCAGAAAGGTCTCCAGCACCGTATCTCCCTGCGGACTAACTCCCCAGATCTTCAGGTAATCATAGACAAGTTTTTCCAGGAAACGGCTCTTGGCCCCGGTATTTCCGTCAGAACCGATCTCTTCCTTGTCCAGAAAGAGCACCAGAGTGGAATAAACGGGTTCCCGAATCTCCAGGACAGCCGCCAGTGCCGCAAAAGCGCAGATGCGATCGTCCTGACCGTAGCCTCCGATAAAGGCTCGATCGAGCCCCACCTCCAGGGCCGGCCCGGCCGGAACGGCTTCCAATTCGGCGCTTACAAAATCCTCCTCGGTAAGACCGTATTTCTCATGAAGGAGTTTGAGTACCGAAAGTTTGACCCTTTCCTTGTCCTCCGTACTCCCTACCAGGGGCAGGCCTCCCACCAGAAGATTGAGTTTTTCCCCGGGAATAGCCTCGGAGAGCTTTTTATCCCCCTGCACCTTGCGGGAGAGGTGAGGCAGGAGATCGCAGACCGTAAGTACCGGATCCTTGGGATCCTCGCCGATAACTATCCGGATCCGGCTCCCATCGGGTTTGACTACCACTCCATGCAGGGCCAGCGGCCTGGCTACCCAGTGATATTTCTTGATCCCGCCGTAATAGTGCGTTTTGAAAAAGGCCAGATCCAGATCCTCATAAAGGGGATGCAACTTAAGATCCAGCCGGGGACTGTCGATATGGGTGGCGATCAAACGCAGGCCATAATAGGGAGGTTTTTTTCCGGCCACAAAAACGGCCAGACTCTTCCCCCTAAAGACCTGGTAGAATCTGGCCGAAGGTCTCTCGGAAAACTCGTGCCTCTTAAGAAGGGCCACCATGGCCTCCACACATTCTCTTTCCGTTTTGGCCACGGAAAGAAATCGCCGATAATCCTCGGCCAAGCGCTCTATGGCCTCCTTTTCCTCTTCCTTAACCTGGTCCCACACCGGCTTCGGGGTATAAGCCAGCTTTTCCTTAAGTTCCTTGAGAGCTTCCTCCCTGGATGCCATAAAAACCCCCTTTTTACCGACTTTGGCCCAAAGTTAGCCTGCAAGAGCCGGTGGGTCAACTCTCCGGTCTTGCCCCGGGCCAAGAATTAAAGGATAAAATATTCCCTGGATCTCAAAGAAGGAGGCCAAAGGATGTTTCGAAAAGTATGCGGTCTGGCTCTGGTCCTCATTCTTCTCTGGCCGGCCCTGGCCCATGCCCAGCACGGAGCCTGGGAGGGATGCACCCTGGAGAGCACCAATTCCTCAGTTTCCCGGAAATCTCCGTCCGATTCGGCAAAGAAACCCGGTAAAGGGGTCATTCCCGGAAAGAAAAGGAAAAACCCCGGCCTTGGCGTTAAAGGGCGTGCTCCTCGATAAAACGCCGCACGGCCTCCACCCGGGCCGGGAGGATGACCACCTTCCGGGGGCGTGTCCCCAGGTCGCGCAACGGCTCGGGTACCGGGGGCTCGAATCCCAAGGCCCGGGCCACCGCCTGGGGAAATTTGGCCGGATGAGCCGTGGCCAAAGAGATGGTGGGCACCTCGGGGTCCGCAAACTCCAGAGCAGCCCTCACCCCCACCGCCGTGTGCGGATCCAGGATATAACCGGTCTCCTGATAAAAGGCCCGAATGGTGGCTAAGGTCTCCTCCTGAGAAACCGAGCGGGAGAGAAAATCCTCCTGCACCCGACGAACCTCCTCCTCGGAAAAGCGAAGTCGGCCCTCCCGGGCGAAACGCTCCATGGCCTGGCGCACCCTGGCCGTGTCTCCGTCCCAGAGATAATAAAGATAACGTTCAAAATTGGAGGCCACCTGAATATCCATGGAGGGGCTGATGGTGGGAACAACCTCCCGCACCGAGTAATCCCCCTTCTCCACAAAGCGGGTGAGGATGTCGTTCTCGTTGGTGGCCAGAATCAGGCGCTCTATCCGGCCGGCAAGCATACGCCGGGCCAGATACCCGGCGAAGATGTCTCCGAAGTTCCCGGTGGGAACGGAAAAGCGCACTCTCTCCTTCCCCTCGGCTTCGGAGACCCGAAAATAGGCCCAGAGGTAATAGACGATCTGGGCCATTACCCGGGCCCAGTTGATGGAATTCACCGCCCCCAAACGGTATCGACGTTTGAATTCCAGATCCGAAAAAAGCCGTTTCACAATGGCCTGGCAATGGTCAAAGGTCCCCTGAATGGCCAGATTAAAGACATTGGGATCCGTTACCGTGGTCATCTGGAGGGCCTGCACCGGGGAGACCCTTCCGTGGGGATGCAGGATAAAGATGGCCATATTCTTTTTCCCCCGGACCCCGTAAATAGCCGCCGAACCGGTATCCCCGGAAGTGGCTCCCAGGATGTTCAGTTTCTCCCCGCTTCGGAGAAGGAGATATTCAAAAAGGTTTCCCAGGAATTGAAGAGCCACATCCTTGAAGGCCAGAGTGGGACCGTGAAAGAGCTCCAGGATCCACAGAGGGCCCTTCCTGACCACCGGGGTAACCTCGGGATGAGTGAAGGTGCGATAGGATCGTTCCACCAGTTGATAAAGGTCCTCCGGGGGGAGATCATCCACAAAAAGGCTGAAGACCCGGAAGGCCAGCTCCGGATAGGAAAGCCGCGCCCAGGAGCGCAGATCCTCCTCGGAGAGAACAGGAATCCGCTCCGGAAGGAAAAGACCCCCGTCCTCGGCCAGTCCAGCCAGGACCGTCTGACAGAAGGGAAGCGGAGTAATACCACCCCGGGTACTCAGGTAACGCATGGTTAAACTTTAAAACGGGAAACGTTTTCGGCAAGCTGGTGGGCCAGGGCCACCAGTTTGCGCATGGCTTCCATATTCTCCTTGATGCCGGAAAGGGCCTTTTGAGCGGCCTGATAGGCCTCCTCGGCCTCCCGGGCAAATTCCTCGGCCCCGGCCTTCTGATCCTCCACCTTTTGAGCGATGTCTCCGATAACCGCAGTCTGTTCCTCCACCGCGCTGGCGATGGCCGAGGCAATCTGATCTATTTCCTGGATAATAGAGGCTATTTCATCCGCGGCCCGAATGGCCTCTTCGCTTCCGGATTGCATGGCTCGAATTCGCTGAGTAATGTCCTCGGTGGCTTCAGCGGTCTGGCGGGCCAGTTCCTTGACTTCGTTGGCCACCACGGCAAAACCCTTGCCAGCCTCCCCGGCCCGGGCGGCCTCGATGGTGGCATTTAAGGCCAGGAACTTGGTCTGTTCGGCAATGCCGGTAATGAGCTGGATCACCCCCTCGATCTCCTGCGAGGCCTCCCCCACCCGGTTCATGATCTCCTGGGCCCGTTGAGCCTTCTCCACCGCCTCCCGGGTCACCATACTCGCCTTGGTGGTGTTCTGACTGATCTCCTGAATGGCTGCGGAAATCTCGTTTATGGATCGAACCTCTTCCTCCACGCTCTCCAGAACCCGGTGGGCCTCCTCCCGCATCCGGGTGGCCCTCTCTCCGGCCTCCTCGGCCTCCCGCGAAGCCTCTTCCAGCCGGCCTCTCACCTCCTCGGACACCCTCTCCAGGTTCTCGGAACCGGAAGCTACATCCCGCAGCAGGGGCCGCAGCGAAACTACCATCTGTTCCAACCGCTGAAGGATCCGGGAGATTTCGTCCCGTCCGGGAATGGAAAAGGGACGCGAAAAATCCCCGTGGGCCAGATCATCCACCACGGAAAGGATCATCCCTACGCCCCGTGAAAGCCTTACCGCGATAAAGACCAGCATCAGAAAAGCCGCCACGATCAGAATCAGGGTGGTAATGAACACCGCCTTTTTACTCAATTCCAGGGCCGAATAGGCCTCCTCTTTGGCCCGGGCTTCCCGCACTTGAACAAATTCCGCATTGAGCTTGCGCAGGAGCGCAAAAAGTCGTTTGGAGGTGGGATTAATGTCTTCATTATAAATCCTCACTATATCCTCGTAATCGGCCTCCTCAGCAAAAAGCTTCTGCACTTTGGCTGCGGAAAGGTGTAAACGACGATCGGTCTCTAAAATCTTACTTACCAGAGCGGCCTCCTCCGGGGATTCCGGATGGTATTCGGCCAGAAACCTCTCCAACGGACAGCGAGAGGGATCGGTCTCCACCCGGGGAGCACTCTCGTTCAGAAGACCGGTAAGGAAATTAACCTTCCAGCGAATATGATAGGCCAGAAAATCCTTAACCTTTCGGGTGACCTCGGTGGCTCTTTGAGCCCTTTCATAATCCTTAAAGGCTTGCTTCTGTAGATACCAGAGAACCGCCAGATTAAACAAACTCAAAAGCACTATTCCCGCAAGGACCACGGCCAACTTCTGCCACATCTTCAGAGAGCGATCCACCCTTTCCGTAAGTCCCATTCACGACCTCCTGTGGTAAAATTTGGAATTATAAAAAGTTATTTTACCGATCATCTAGAGTTTAGATCAAGGGGGAAGGAAATAAATGCCTAAAATCCTCTATTTCCCGGTGGAGGATCGGGAAATTTTTGAGGCCCTGAGTCCTGGAGAGTTGATCTTGATCCGGGGCAGGTTGCTGGGGGCCCGGGATGCCACCCATCGACGGATGCTGGAACTTCTGGACCAGGGAAGGGACCTTCCCGTTCCCCTGGAGGGAGAGTGTCTTTATTACGTGGGGCCGAGTCCGGCCCCCCCGGGAAAGATGATCGGGGCTGCCGGCCCTACCACCGCCTATCGCATGGATCCCTATACTCCCCGTTTACTGGAGCTGGGTCTGGCTGCCACCATGGGCAAGGGGCCGCGGGGGCCGGAGGTACGGGAAGCCATAAAACGACACCGGGCCCTCTACCTGGCCACCTTCGGAGGGGCCGGAGCTTATCTGGCCCGCCGGATCACTTCGGTACGGGTGCTGGCTTTCGAGGACCTGGGCCCCGAAGCCCTGCTGGAACTGGAGGTGGAAAACTTTCCTGCGGTGGTCATCAATACCCCCTCCGGCGAGGATTATTACCAGGAGGTGCTCCGGCGTGCCGGTAGCCTGGGGTGAAATTCGCCATTATCGCACCTGGCTGCGCCCCGGCCAGGGACTTCGGGCCTTCCGGGTGGTGTATCGGGAAACCGACCTGGCCCTCCTGGCCGAAAGGGATCTTTCCATGGAAGTGCTCCATCTCATCCAGGAGATCCGGCGACCACTGGAAAGATACATCCAGGATCATCCGGAATTCCTCAAGGCCCTGAAACCCCTCTCCGAAGACCCCAGCGCCCCGCCCCTGGTCCGAAAGATGATGACCGCGGCACGCCTGGCCCGGGTGGGTCCCATGGCTGCGGTGGCCGGAGCCATTGCCGAAGAGGTGGGACATCGGCTTCTCGCCCGGGGATTAACCTCTCAGGTGGTGGTGGAAAACGGAGGAGACATCTTCCTGGCCCTTGAGCGTTCGGCCACCGTGGCCCTCTACGCCGGGGAATCCCCCCTTTCCGGACGGGTGGGTTTGCGCATAGCCCGGGAATTCATGCCCTGCGGGGTATGCACCTCCTCCGGACGGGTAGGACACAGCCTCTCCTTGGGCCGCGCCGAAGCGGTTTGCGTCATCGCCCGCGACACCGCTCTGGCCGACGCTGCAGCCACCGCTCTGGCCAATCTGGTAAAGGGGCGCAAGTCCCTGCCCCGGGTGCTGGAGGCCGCAGAGGATATCCCCGGAATCCTGGGGGTGGTGGCAGTGGTAGAGGATCGACTGGGCGCCAGAGGGAAAGCGGTGGAACTGGTATCCCTATGAACGGAGCCTATCAGGTAACCCTGATCGGGATAGGGATCAACTTTTTTCTGGCTGCTCTCAAAATCGCTGCCGGATGGTGGGGACACAGCCAGGCTGTGTTCGCCGATGGTATCCACAGTCTTTCGGATCTGGCCACGGATTTTCTTACCCTTTTCGGTATCCGTTACGGAAGCGCACCCCCCGACGCCTGCCATCCTTACGGCCATCGACGCATCGAAACCCTCATCGCCGTAATCATCGGCGTGATCCTGGGGGCCGGAGCCCTGGCCCTTACCGGCAAGGCCCTCTATTCCCTGGTTACCTGTTCTCAGGGGAAACTTCTCCCGGCCTGGGTCCTCCTTCCCCCTACCCTCTCCCTCTTTCTCAAGGAGGCCCTCTACCGGGTAACCCTGAAGGTAGGACAACGTCTGGGTTCCCCGGCGGTAATAGCCAATGCCCTTCACCACCGTTCGGATGCCTTAAGCTCCATCCCGGCCATAGCCGGACCGGCCCTGGCCGCCTGGCGACCGGATCTGACCTTCTTCGACCCCCTGGCCTCGGTGGCCGTCTCCTTCTTCATCCTTAAGGCCGCCTGGGAAATCATTCATCCCGGGGTGGTGGAACTCTGCGACGGGGTGAGCGTCGGGGAAACCGAAACCATCCGTAAAGAAGTCCTGGGGGTTCCGGGGGTTAAAGGCACCCACCGTATCCGCACCCGCAAGCACGCCGGACATACCCTGGTGGATCTACATATCCAGGTGGACCCGGAACTTTCGGTGCGGGAAGGACACGCTATTTCCGAAAGGGTCAAAAGGACCCTTCTCCATCACCACCCCCGGATCATCGATGTGGTGGTGCATCTGGAACCCTTTGAGGAGATTAACCCGGAGGCCAGCTCATCTCCCGACCGGCCAGAAGGTGCAGATGAAGGTGAAACACGGTCTGACCGGCCAGCGAACCGGAATTAAGAACCAGGCGATACCCCCGGGTGGGATCCTGGGAGGGGGAATGCCCTAGATCCTCGGCAATCTTGCGGGCCACCCAGAAAAGATGCCCGATAAGCTCCCGATCTTCCTCCTCCATCTCATGGATCCCGGCCAGATGTTTCTTGGGAATGATGAGGATATGTATGGGAGCCACCGGATTGATATCATGAAAGGCATAGGCCAGTTCATCCTCGTAAACCTTGCGGGAGGGAATTTCTCCCCTCAGGATCTTACAGAAGATACAATCCCCCATCTGCTCCTCCCCGTGGTCTTTTGTTCTTTTATAGAAAATTTTCCGCCTTGCCTCAAGGCCTTAAGAGACCTATTTTAAAGTTATGCGGGAGGCCCTTCTCTACGAGCGGCTGGAAGGACGGGAGGTGCGGTGCCATCTATGTAACCATCGCTGCCGCATTCCCCCGGGAAAGACCGGTCTGTGCGGGGTGCGCAAAAACGAGGAGGGGGTTCTTTATTCCCTGGTCTATGGCCAGATTATCGCCCGACATGTGGACCCCATAGAAAAAAAACCCCTCTTTCACTTCCTGCCCGGGAGTTTGAGTTATTCCATAGCCACGGTGGGCTGTAACTTTCAGTGTGATTTCTGTCAGAACTTCGAGATCTCGCAATTTCCCCGCCATTACGGTTATGTGACCGGAGAGAGAATTTCTCCAGAGGAGGTGGTGGCCGAGGCCCTGCGCTCGGGTTCCCGGTCCATCTCCTATACCTATACCGAACCCACGGTCTATTTCGAGTTCGCTCTGGATTGTGCCCGACTGGCCGATGAGAAGGGGCTCAAAAACGTTTTTGTTTCCAACGGTTATATGACCCCGGAAGCCCTGGACACCCTGCATCCCCATCTTCATGCCGCCAATATCGATCTTAAGGCCTTTCGGGAAGAATTCTACGCCCGACACTGTAAGGCCCGGCTGAAACCGGTCCTTGAAACCCTTAAATATCTCAAGCGTCTGGGGGTATGGCTGGAGGTAACCACCCTTATCATTCCCGGAGAAAACGACGATCCCGGAGAGTTGCGGGAGATCGCTGCCTTCATTCGGGACGAACTGGGACCCGAAACCCCCTGGCACGTAACCCGCTTTTACCCCACCTATCGTCTCCTTACCCGTCCTCCCACCCCGGTAGAGATCCTCCAGCGAGCCTATAGCCTGGGGCGTGAGGCCGGGTTGAAGTACGTCTATACCGGTAACATTCCCGGAGACAAAGGGGAAAACACCTATTGCTGGTCCTGCGGACGCCTGCTCATTGAACGTTACGGTTTCCGGATCCTGAAAAGCGAAATCACCCCTGAAGGGCGTTGTCCGGAGTGCGGGGCGGTCATTGATGGTCTCTGGGAATGAAAAGATAATCCTTCTCGACCATGGAAGCGGGGGCCGGGCCACCCACCGTCTGTTGCGGGAAATAATCCTTCCGGCCTTCGGGCAGGAAGATTATTTGCTCGACGCGGCCCTTCTGGAATTAAACGCCTCCTCCCTGGCCTTTACCAC
>WGAR01000179.1 GCA_015494725.1 Thermodesulfobacteriaceae bacterium
CGGAGGGTGCGCATCATAGAGAAGTCTCCCCGGCTAGGAATCCCTCCTTTTGTGGCCTCTCCCAAAAGTGACGAGGCCTTCCGTCAGAAGGTCCTTTCCATCCTCCTTCACATGCCGGAGGATCCGGAGGGAAAGAAGGTATTAAGGAAAATGGGAATTGATCGTTTCATTCCCCCGAAACACGAACTCTACCTGGAGACCCGGCGACTTATAGAGCAATGTCCCCTTTGAGACTCCTTCGCAGCGCGGCCTTTCAGATCTCCGCGGCCCTGACCCTTATCATCCTGATAAGCACCCTGGCGGTCTCTTATGTGATCCTGCGTAAGGAAAAAGAACTCTTCACCCGCGAGATCCTTTCCCGCTGGCATTTCCAGGCCCGGACTCTGGCCCGGGATCTCACCGAACCCATGCTCTATGAGGATATCTATACCCTTTATGCCCTTCTTAAGCACACGGTGGAGACCAATCCTGATCTCCTAGGAGCCGAGTTACGGTCCAAAAACCTGAACCTCCATCTTCGCTATCCCCGCGACCACTTTTCCCTCACAGGAGCCCTGGTGATTTCCGAGGCCATTACCTCGCCGGATCTCGGCACTTTGGGTGAGATCCGGCTTTTTCTTCGCCGCGGGGTCATCTCCGAAAGGCTTCTGGCCACCGAAAAACGACTTTTACTTCTGGTCCTGGTGATCCTGATAAACAGCATCCTTGCTGCTCTGTGGGTGGCAAGAAGGGTGGTGCACCCGGTTCTGGTTTTAAATCGTGAGGCCCAGAGGATCGCCCGGGGAGAGTTTGGACACACGGTAAAGATTTCGGCGGTGGGAGAGATCCGGGAGCTGGTGGAGACCTTTAACCGCATGTCGCAAAGCCTCAAGGAAATGGTGGAGGAACTCAAGCGCACGCACGAGCGCATGGCCCGGGCGGAGATGCTGGCCGCGCTGGGGCAGTTTGCCGCAGGCGTGGCCCATGAGATCAAAAACCCGCTGACTTCCATCTCCCTTCTGGTGGAGCTTGCCGCCAGGGGCAGGGCCCGTCCTGAGGACTTTGAGATCCTGCGAAAAGAGATCCGGCGTCTGGACCACATTGTTAAGAGTTTCCTTGATTTTGCCAAAAGCCGCCGGGAGGACCTTCCCCGGGAAAAAGTTAAGCTCAATAATCTGGTGGAGGAGGTTCTAACGATCCTTCGTCCCCAGGCCAGACGTCAGGGGGTGGAGATCCGGGCCGAACTTTCGGAGCTTCCACTCTTCGAAAGCTCCCCCGAGGCCCTAAAACAGATCCTCCTTAACCTGGCCTTAAACGCCCTTCAGGCCATGCCTGAAGGAGGGCGACTTACCGTGCGCACAGCCTTAAAGGACGGAAAGGTGTGGCTTTCCGTGGAGGACACCGGCCCGGGCATCCCGGAAGATATCCGCCGTCGCATCTTCGAACCCTTCTTCACTACCAAACCTGAGGGAACGGGCCTCGGTCTTTCCATCACCCACAATCTGGTAAAAGCCCTCTCCGGAGAGATCCATATCCATTCCCGGGAGGGAGCTGGCACCCGGGTGGAAATAGAGTTACCCTTGAGTCCGGAAGAGCAAGATGAGGAAAAAAACACGCCTCCTTCTCATTGACGACGATACCTCCATCCTTTACGCCCTGCCCCGGAGCCTTCCGGAATACGAGTTTATTACCGCGGCAAGCGGGAAGGAGGGCTTAAAGCTCCTTCACGAAAACCCCGAAGTAGTCCTTCTGGATCTGAAGCTTCCGGATCTTTACGGCCTCAAGGTCTTAAAACGTATTAAAGAAGAAATCCCCGGACTCCCGGTGATTGTAATCACGGCCTATGCGGATACGGACTCGGCCATTGAGGCCATGAGGGCCGGGGCCTACGAATATGTAACCAAGCCCTTTGATCTTGAGGAGCTAAAGGCCGTAATCTCCCGGGCACTGGCCCTGCGGGAACGGGAAAGTGCCGCCTGTCTTCCCTGTATCGAGGAGCTTCCCGAAGGGCGCTTCGTAGGAAAGAGCCGGGCCATCCTTGAGGTCTGTAAGACCATCGGGCTTGCCGCTCCCTCGCCCATGCCGGTCCTTATCACCGGGGAGACCGGGGTGGGGAAAGAGCTTGTGGCCCGTCTCATCCATCACTATAGCCCCCGACGGGGAAAATCCTTTGTAGCCGTAAACTGCGCGGCCCTTCCGGAGACCCTTATCGAAAGCGAACTTTTCGGCTTTGAGCCCGGGGCCTTCACCGGAGCCCAGAGCCGGCATCCCGGAAAGTTCGAACAGGCCCACGGAGGAACCTTATTCCTTGACGAAGTGGGAGACATGAGCCCGGCCCTCCAGGTAAAACTCCTCCGGGTGCTTGAGGAAGGGGTGGTGGAACGCCTCGGAGGCACCAGGCCGATAAAAGTGGACGTGCGGGTGGTGGCGGCCACCAACCGGAATCTGGAACGGGAGGTAGCCGAGGGTCGCTTCCGGGAAGACCTTTTCCATCGCCTCTCCGTCCTCCACATCCGCATTCCGCCCTTGAGGGAAAGACCCGAGGATATCCCCCTCCTGGCCCACTATTTCGTGGAGGAGGCCTCACGAAACGCGGGAAAGAGGGTCTTTCTCACTGAGGAGGCGGTGAAAAAGCTTGAAAGCTATTCCTGGCCGGGGAACGTGCGGGAGCTTAAGAATGTTCTCACCCGGGCCGTGGTGCTTTCCCGCGGCTCCCTCATCCTTCCCGAGGACCTTGACCTTCCCCGCTCAGGGTCGCTTCCCCGCGAGGCCCTGGAGGCCCTGGCGAAAGAGCTCGTCTCCCGGGCCTTCTCCTCGTCCGAAGAGGGGGAAATCTACGAGCGGATCATCTCCGCGGTGGAAAAGGAACTCCTCCTCCGGGCCCTCTCCGAGACCGGAGGGAACCAGGTTCAGGCCGCCCGCCTCCTCGGCATAAACCGTAACACCCTCCGGGCCAAACTCCAGAGGTACGGAGTCTTCACTCCTTAGTCCATCGGCTTCTCTTCTTCTTTTCCGGAAGGCAAATAATCCCGCAGAAAATGTTTAAACTCCTCAAGGTTCCGGATCACCTTAAGGGCTTCGCTTAAGGCCTCAAGTTTTTCCACCTCCTTTATTTTTTTTATTTCAGGGTAAAGTTTTAAGCCCTCGCTTCCAAACTTTAACTCTAATCCCAACTCTACAGCCTTGAGAATTCCCTGCCGAATTCCCTGTTCTATCCCCTGCTGAATTCCCTCCTGTAATCCCTGCTGTAAGCCCTGTTGGATCCCTTGTTTCAACCCTTCCTCGTATCCTTCCCTTTTTATGATCTCGTAGGCCGCGGATTCAAGCATGATATCCCGCCTCCTCAAAAAGCCTCTCCCCGCCCTTCATGAGCGGGATGAAAGGAAAAAGACACTCCGGCCCTTTTCTCAGTATCTCCTCGGCCTCAAACTCATAGATCCTTACCAGGCGGTACCGGTAGTGGACCTCTTCGTCGGTGTAGCAATCGGTGGCGGACCCCGCCGGGGTGAGAAGGAGGAGAACGCTTATCACCGGGAGATTTTCCTCAAGGAGGTGGCGGCAGCGGCACTCAAGGGTCCGTATGGGGATCCAGGATTTCCAGGAGGAGAGGAGTTCAAGGAGGATGAGGCGTTCGGTTCCGTCCTCAAAGGTGGCCCGGAGGACGAAATCCGAGCGGCGCAGGGAGGGGGTTTCCTGAGGTGCGGTCTCCAAGAGGAAGGCGGAGGTTACGGGAAGGTTGCAGAGGACGGAAAGGACAGCCTCCTTGCACCGGGAAAGGACGACCTTGGCGGCGATATCATACTGCATTTCAAATAAAAATTATCTCACCCTTCAGATTTAAGGCAAGAAAAAGCCCCCTCCCTGGCTGGAGGAGGGGGATAAAAAGCTCAGCAATTATTGA
>WGAR01000180.1 GCA_015494725.1 Thermodesulfobacteriaceae bacterium
GGGGGTGGGGGGGGTTCGGTGATCCGGGCATAATCCGTCGCGCAGTTCCTTGCGGGTGAGAAAACGCTCGCAGCCGAAGCAGTAAAGCCCTTCGTATTCCCCGAAGGAGATGTCCCCTTTCTCGTAAAGGAGCTGGAGCACGTGCTGGACCACCCGCTTGTGGTTCGGTTCGGTAGTGCGGATGAAGCGGGTGTATTGGATATGCAGAAGAGGCCAGGTCTGACGGAATTTTTCCGCGATATGATTCACATACTCGCGAGGAGTAAGCCCCTGAGCCTCTGCCGCCCGCACGATCTTGTCTCCGTGTTCGTCGGTCCCGGTCAGGAAGAAGACCTCGTATCCCTGCAGACGCTTCCATCGGGCCACGGTGTCCGCAACCACGGTGGTATAGGCATGGCCCAGATGGGGTTCGGCGTTGACATAGTAGATGGGAGTGGTGAGGTAAAAGCGTTTCATGCCCCCTCCGTTCCCTGCGCCAGGATTTGTTTGAGTTCTTCCACCGGAATCTCTACCTCGCGTCCCTCCTGATTTTCCAGGACCACGGTCTGACGGAAAATATTGTAACGCACCACCTGACAGGGGCCTACCGGGGTGCGGATCTTTTTGCCTATCTTGGGGAGGCTGCGGGAGAGTTCCTGATACAGTTCGTATTCGTAAAGGAGACAGCACAGGAGCCTTCCGCAGATTCCGGAGATCTTTTCCGGATCCAGGGGCAGACTCTGTTCCTTGGCCATACGGATGGAAACCGGGGCGAACTGCCGGATGAAAGCCGAGCAACAGAGCTCCTGACCGCAGGCCGCCAGCCCCCCGCACATGGCGGTCTCGTTTCGTACTCCTATTTGCCGCATCTCGATCCGGGTACGCAGGGCCCGCACCAGTTGTTTCACCAGCTCCCGGAAATCGATGCGTCCCTCGGCGGTGTAATAAAAGATCACCTTGCTCCGGTCGAAAAGCCGTTCCACGCGTACCAGTTTCATTTCCAGCCCCAGGTCCCGGGCGAACTGCCGGCAATACCCTTCGGCCTTCTTTTCGAACTGCAGGTTTTCACGGTACTGCCGGATCTCGTTACGCCGGGCCACCCGCAGAACCCGCGGCAGGGCCCCGGAGGGTAAAGGAAGGGGAATGCTCCGCGAGACGGTCTGAAGTACCTCCTTTCTTTCTTCCAATTCTACCAGAACGAAGCTTTTGGGTCTTATGGGGAAGGAGGATTGCACGTGGATACCCGGAAATCCTTCCCGGAATATGGCTTCGGTTACGTAGATCTTCTCTTCCATGTTGTACGCTCCTGGGGCAGGTTGAAGATACCCCGGCCCTTTCCGTTTGTTAAGACTTTCTCAAGCTCTTATCCATCCGGCCAAAATCAGGTAAAACTTAAATTTAATGGAAAAGTGGAAAAAGGTATTACATACCGTTTTCTGCCTGGAACTGGATAACGGCCGTCTCAATTTATTCGAGACCTTTCCGGCCCTCAAGCGGTTTTTTTATAATCGACGTTATTTTGCCTGGATCCGAACCTTCGGGGACATCGTTTTCCTGATCCTTATCCTGCTGGGGCTTTTCGGCCCCCAGGAGGCCGATCGCAACGTTATGCTTTTCCTGGCCTGGGGAGTGTGGTGGACCAGCGTGGTCCTTTCCTGGTTCTTTGTAGGGCGCATGTGGTGCGCCTTCTGCCCCTTTCCCGGTCTGGCCCGTCTTCTCCAAAACCTGAAGCTTTCCCGGTTGCGTTCTCCCCCTAAGTGGCTGGTATGTAAAGGCCTTCACCTGGCCACCGCCGGCTTTTTCTTCATCATCTGGGTGGAAACCGTCACCGATATGAAACATTCCCCTTTCTCCACCGCACTTCTCCTCCTGAGTATCGTCCTGGGGGCTACTCTTATGGGAGTTCTTTATCGAGGCTATACCTGGTGTCGATATCTCTGTCCGCTGGGTAAGATTATCGGTTCTGCGGCCACCATGGCTCTGACCGAATTTCGGGCTGATCCGGCCAAGTGTGCTCAATGCAAGGATTTTGCCTGTCGGCGGGGTCGTCCCGGAAAGAAACCCTGTCCGGTTTTTCTGGGGGCCTATCACGCCCGGAACAATCTGGTCTGTCTGGTTTGCGGGCACTGTCTCACCCTTTGCGCCCACGATTCTCCGGCCCTTTATCTCCGGCACCCCCTGCGGGAACAGATCATCAATAAGGGACGTTATGTAACCTGTGGTTATGTGATTCCTCTTCTCATGGGCTCGCAGCTAGCCCGGTTTCTTTATGAAACCCCCTATTTTGCGCGCTTACAAAACCTCCTGGGCTATGGATCCACGGTGACCTTTACCCTGCTCTTCGGGGTATCCACCCTCTTTTTTATCCAGTTCATTCGCCTGGGATCGCACCTTTTCGTCTATTACGAGGACGAGCTTTTCGGCCGCTTTTCTCCCATGGTGCCGGTGGTCTTACCCCTGGCTTTTACCGGCGAACTGGTTTATCGACTGGATTACTTCTTACGTAACGTGGGAGACTTCCTGCCCACCCTGGGGCGTCAGCTACGGTGGGACTATCTTCTGGCCTACCATTTCACCGTTCCCCCGGAATTTATCCGGTTAGCGGGTCTCTTTTTGATCTTTTTAGGGACCCTGGGGGGCCTTTACACCATCCGATATCTTTGTCGGTATGAATTCGAAGGGCTGGTTCCCCGGAAGAACCAGGTCCTTATTTATCTTCTGCTGGGAATCTTTGTTTTTCTTTATGTATTTTCTTTTTCGGTCCGTTATTGATCTTCCAGCCGGATCTCCACCCGGAGGGGGTGTTGGGGCACCCCCCGTAAGCTCTTAAGAAACCCGTATAGTAATCCGGAAAGGGCCCGGCGTACGTAGCGGTTAAGGGCCACGGGTCTTCCGTCCACGAAAACCTGGACCCGGGGAAAATAAACCCGCAGAAAGCGTTCTTCCAGAAAATCGGCCAGGGCTTCCCCATCCTCCAGGCGAAAGACCGGAAGCTCGGTGGGGGGACGGAAATCCGCGGCCAGAGCCACCACCCCTTCGATTTCGCGGAAGAGATACCGCCGGGAGACCTCCCTGCGCAGGACCTCTATCTTGGGAAGATAACCCAGCCCCTTGAATCCCTCGGCCAGTACCAGATGACAGTCGGCGAACTCGCGAAAGAGAAGATAGGGAAAGTCCGCCTTTCGAGAGGGAAAGGACCGGGAATAGATCACCACCTCCTCTCCGGCCCAGAGGGCCACGGGCTCGGCTCCGGCTTCCCGCAGTCTAAAGGTGTCGGTCCCGGGACGATCGGTTTCTCCCCGGGGTTCCTTGGTGGATTTGACCACCCCTACTTTAAATCCCCGGGCCCGCAATACCCGTATCAGGCCCTCGAGCAGGGTGGTCTTCCCCACCCCGTGTTCCCCCACCACCGCTACCACCGGAAGCAAGACTACTCTCCGTAACGAAAGGTTTCACCGGGTGCGAGTTCCTTTACCAGGACGGAGAGCCCGCGAAGGTTCAGTTCTTCCCGCAGGGCTTCCGGGGTGCCGGTGAGCAGGGGAAAGGTGCCGTAATGCATGGGGATGACCACTTCCGGCCGAAGAAGTTCACAGGCTTTGGCCGCTTCCCGGGGGTTCATTACATAATGACTCCCTATGGGAAGACAGACCACCTCCGGTTGGTAAAGTTCACCGATAAAGGCCATTTCGGCAAAGAGTCCCGTATCCCCCGCGTGATAAAGTTTGCGTCCATCTTCCATTTCGATTACGAACCCGCAGGCATCCCCCCCGTAGGTCCCGTCCGGAAAGGAGGAGCTGTGTAGCGCCGGCACCATGGTGATCTTGATCCCCCTGGTTTCGTAAGTTCCTCCGATGTTCATCCCTGTGGCTTTGGGGATCCCCCGGGCCATGAGATACTGCTGGACCTCGTGAATGGCCACTACTTCGGTGGCTGCGGTACGAGCCAGCTCCAGCACCTCTCCCAGATGATCCCCGTGGGCGTGCGTGATAAGGACGAAGTCGTAGGGGCCACGGTCAACCTCCTGCGGAGCCTGAGGATTGGATATCCAGGGATCGATCAGGATCTTCAGACCCCCGGGTGTTACCACCCTGAAGACGGCATGGCCATAAAAAGTGATCTCCATGGACCCCTCCTTAATTTCCAGTAATTATGATCTTCGGGACCACAAAGATTCTCTTAATTCAAGAGTAACCCAAAAGAGGGGCCTTTTACAAGGGGTGAAAAATTTCTGGAGGATTAAAGGAAAAGATTTTGGAGCGGGAAACGGGACTCGAACCCGCGACCTCCACCTTGGCAAGGTGGCGCTCTACCACCTGAGCTATTCCCGCTCCGACAGATTTAAATTAAAAACCCTGCTTCCCTTCTGTCAAGGCCCCCGGAAGGCCCTTCCGGGGGCCGGGAAAACAGATTACAGGCACTCCGCTAGTCGCAGTAAACGTTCGTATTCCGCATCCACGCGGGCCTGGATCTTGCGAATTTCCTCCTCGGTGAGGTGCCGGAAGCGCCGCTGGCGTTTCAGGTATTCCTCCACCGGTTTGGGTTTGGTAATCTTCCGGGTGATATAGTACTTCCCCTCAATGACCTCATAAAGCGGGAATATTCTGGTTTCCACCGCCAGCTTGGCCAGGGTTATGGAATCCTCTCCCTTGGTTCCCCAGCCGGTGGGACAAGGGGAGTAGATATGCACGTAAGCCGGCCCCTCCACCAGCGCGGCCTTTTTAACCTTGTTCATGAGATCCAGGAAGAAGGCCGGGGTGGCCGTGGCCACATAAGGAATTCCATGGGCGGCGGCTATGGCCGGAACATTCTTCTTCCAGGTCATCTGTCCGATGGATTTCTTCCCGGGAGGGCTGGTGGTGGTCATCGCTCCGTAAGGCGTACAACCCGAACGCTGTACTCCGGTGTTCATATAGGCTTCGTTGTCCAGGCAGATATAGACGAGGTCGTGCCCCCGCTCCAGAGCTCCGGAAAGGGCTTGAAGCCCGATATCCGCCGTTCCTCCGTCTCCGGCGAAGGCCACCACATCCACGCGTCGATTCCGGGGAAAACGCCCCTTACGTTTCAGGGCCCTGAGGGCTGCCTCCACCCCCGAAGCCACCGCCGCCGCATTCTCAAAGGCCACGTGCAACCAGGGTACCCGCCAGGAGGTGTAGGGAAAGGGACTGGAAATGATCTCCATGCAGCCCGTGGCACTGATGGCGATAACGTTCATCCCCAGAGCCTTCAAGGCCAGACGCAGCGCCAGGACCTCACCACAACCCTGACAGGCCCGATGCCCGGGAGCGAAGGGTTCCTCCTTGGGGAGATTTTTGGCACTAAACCCTTTGAACTTGGCCCATTCTTTCAGCATGGCTCTACTCCTTTACCCCGATCATCTCGTAGGGTTCCTTGGGTTTCTTCTTCATATAGACATAGGCCCGGTCAGCCATTTCCTCGAAATCCTCTACCGTGACATCCCGTCCCCCCAGGCCGGCGATAAAGTTCACCACCCGGGGACGTCCGGGTACCTGATAAAGGGCCGAGCGCACCTCCGTGCCCACCGGGCCTCCGGTGGCCCCGGGGGAGAGGGCTCGATCGATCACCGCCAGAACCTTAAGGCCCTTTACCGCCTTTACGAAGTCCCGCAGAGGGAAGGGACGCCAGAGACGAAGCCGTACCAGGCCCACCTTTTTCCCGGCTTCCCGCATACGATCCACGGCGGTCATAGCCGTTTCCGCCAACGACCCCATGATGAGAAGGGCCACCTCCGCATCCTCCATACGGTAGGTTTCCACCGGACGATAGCGCCGACCGAAGACCTCCTCGAATTCATCCCAGGCCTTGAGGATTACCCGGTAGGCGTTTTTGAAGGCCTCGTCCTGGGCCTTTTTGGCCTCGGTATAGATCTCCGGAATGCCCACCGGCCCCATGGTCAGGGGCTTGCGAGGGTCGAGTTTGTAGCGGGGCCGAAAAGGAGGAAGATAGCGGTCCACCTGTTCCTGATCCGGAAGTTCGATGGGCTCGATCATGTGGCTCAGGGTAAAACCATCGATGTTCACGATGGCCGGGAACATCACCCGTCGGTCCTCCGCCACCCGGAAGGCATGATAGACCAGATCCACCGCTTCCTGCCCGTTTTCGGCAAAGGTCTGGATCCAGCCGATATCCCGCTCGGCCATAATGTCGCCGTGGTCGTTCCAGATACTGATGGGGGCCGAGAGGGCCCGGTTGGCTACCACCATGACCACCGGGAGACGAAGGGCCGGAGCAATGAAGAGGATCTCGTGCATAAGGGCCAGACCCTGGGAAGAAGTGGAGGTAAAGGTGCGCGCCCCGGTGGCTACCGAGCCCAGACAGGCGCTGATAGCCGAGTGCTCGGATTCCACGGTGATGTATTCGGCATCCAGCTCCCCGTTGGCCACCAATTCGCTGAGATGTTCCACAATATGGGTCTGCGGAGTAATGGGGTAGGCCGCGATTACGTCCACCCGGCATTGCTTTACCGCTTCGGCTATGGCTATGGAGACCTCTTTGGCTATACGTTTGCCCATGATTAAACCTCCTCTACCACCATAGTAATGGCCCCCTTGGGACATACGCTGGCGCAGATCCCGCAGCCCTTACAATAGGTGAGATCGACGATGTAGTAACCTTCTTCATCCTGGGTATAGGTCATATCCGGGCACATGATGTAGCACTGGCCGCACTTGACGCATTTTTCTTTGTCCAGCACCGGACGGAAGGAACGCCAGTCACCGGTCTTAAACTGGACCGAGTTTCCGGGTTCGAGGATATAGCACCCGAAGGGGACCTCTTTCCAGCTTATAAGGGCGGTGTCTTTTCCTTTGGGCATGGCGCTTCTCCTTTACTGATAGATCTTGATTTCTTTGATGGCCCGGGCCAGGGCTTTTTTATTCTTTTCGGCCAGTCGCCCGAACCTCTCCTCCAGAGCCTCCTCAAGGTAACCCTGATCCACCAGGCCGGTAGCGGCCAGAAAAGCCCCCAGCATGGTGGTATTGGTTATGGGGAGACCCAGTTCCTCCAGAGCGATCTTGGTGGCATCCACCACAGCCATCTTTCCCTGCCATCCGAGCATCTCCCGCAGCTCTTTTTCGCTCTTATGGGAATTGAGGATGACCCAGCCATCTTCTTTTAGCCCGGAAGTTACCTTCACAATGGAAGGAAGGGAGGGATCCAGCACCAGGACCACATCCGGAAAATAGATCTTTTCCCGGGTGCGAATGGGGTGCTCACTTACCCGTACAAAGGCCTGTACCGGCGCTCCCCGACGCTCCGGCCCGAAACTGGGAAAGGCCTGTGCATATTTGCCCTGGTTTATAGCGGCCACCGCAATAAGCTCTGCGGAGGTTACCGCTCCCTGCCCACCCCGACCGTGAAGCCTCACCTCGATCATAGGCCACTCCTTACCAAGATAATTTGCAGATTAGCCTTGTAATTACATAGATCATGGGGCCTGTCAACACCCGAAAAATTCGGAGGAACTTTACATTTTCGTAGATTCGATTAGAATATACTGGGTTCCGGGGTCGTCTAACTGGCAGGACATGGGACTTTGGCTCCCAGAATCCTGGTTCGAATCCAGGCCCCGGAACCAAAAATTAGCGATTTAAGGCTGAGTTAGAAAGCACCCCTCCCCACCGAAATCCTGGTGTCCATATAGGTGTCCAAAAGTCAAATCCTGATTTTGTTTCTTAATCAGGTGTGATCGGATTTGACTTCCGGCCCCTGCAAAGGCTATGAGGGATCTTGGACACCATCTTCGGGAGGGGTGAATATGGCTCTGAAGAAGGAGTGTCCCTCGTGCAAGTACCGTAACCCGGTCTCCGTGAAAAGGTGTCGGAAATGCGGAGCCGTGCTGGGACAGGGGGTGGTCTACTGGGTGGATCTGTGGGTAGGGGGAAGACGTATTCGGGAACGGGTGGGGCCTTCCCGATCCGCCGCCGAAGCCCGGGAACTCAAACTCAGGCAGGAGAAAGCCAAGGCCAAAGTCACCGATAAGTCCGAACTTGCCCTTGCCTATCGTCTGGAGGACCTGTGGCCCAGATATGCGGCCTGGTGCCGCATCCATAAC
>WGAR01000181.1 GCA_015494725.1 Thermodesulfobacteriaceae bacterium
GGGCCTCGCGCACCGCCTCGTCCACCGAAAGTCGATAGACCCCGGGCATGGAAGAGACTTCCTGCCTTACGTTCTTGCCCGGGCACACAAAGAGAGGATAAATGAAGTGTTTAGCAGAAAGTTCCGTTTCTCTTACCATGCCTCTTAAGGCTTCGGTGCGTCTGAGCCTCCGGGGGCGGTATTCCGGGAAAAACATAGGACACCTCCTTGGCTAAAATCCCTGTCTCAATATATACCCAATAAAAAACTTCTTGACAAAGCCTTTGAGAAAAAAATAGAATATCCTTAAATTCCTGGAATGAATTCTAAGGAGGTCTAGATGCGAAAAGAAAAGAAGCAGGGTTTTACTCTGGTTGAGCTGGCCATTGTTCTGGTCATTATCGGAATTATTCTCGGGGCGGTAATAAAGGGTCAGGATCTGATTGCCAATGCCCGAGCTAAACGCTTTGCCAGTGAATTGCGCAAATGGGAAGTTATGTTGTGGACATATTATGATCGGCACCACAAATTTCCGGCCAACAAGGACAAATTGGGAGGTCTGCGAGCCCAGGTCCAGAATCCCATCCCTCTGGGGGGGACTTATTTCTGGTTCGGTTTCGGGAAGGATGCCCGGGGGCGTGAGGTCCTGGTGGTGTGTCCCGGCGATGAAAACACCGCCAGTTGCACCAGTGCCAATGTTACCGAGGAAGTGGCCTTTTATTTTCGAAACGTAGATCTTTCCATCGATGGAGCGGAGAATGCCACCGACGGTCTGGTCCTGTGTTTGGGAAGCGGAAGTATCAATACCTCCGACTGGACCCTTACCGGGACGGTGGATAACTGCTCCGACGATTACTGGAACGGAACCGGGGTAACCGGTCTGATCTATTCCCTCGGAGCCCAGAGCTTTAACGATCAGGATTAAAGCACCGGGGTTTCGGCCTTCCGGGAGGGTGAGATTGCACGTAGGGTTGCTGGAGGAAGACGAGCTTCCGCGAGATCTTCGCCCTCTGGTTCTGGAGGTCTCGGCCGGAAGCGAAACCCCTCTGGTTAGGCTTTTTGAAAGGCTCCCCCGGGATATTACGGCCGATCGTCTGGATCGGCGTCGTTTTTTGCTTTCGGGTCCGGTGGAAGCCCTGCGCAACCTCATCCGAGAAAATATGGACCTTAAATTCGCCAAGGGGCTTCTGGGTTATTTACTCCAGTGGGAGCCCGATCTGGTGGCTGATCTTCGTCCCCGGCACGGACTCATTCCTCCCCAGGATTTGGCCTTCTCTCTCCTTCCGCGGGAGGAGGTGAGGAATCTCTCTCCGGCGCTTAAGGCCCGACACCTCTATTTCGGGGTAGAATTTCGGGGGCCGGAGAGTGCGGCCATAGAGATCCTGAAAAGTCGTCTTCCTTTCGAGATCTACGGGGAACCAGGGGGTGAAAGGCGTATCGTTCTTTCCGCAAACCTTGCCGATCTTCTGGTTTATCTGGTAAAACCATTGATGGAGTCTTCAAGTTTAAAAGATGAAGCGCAGGGGTTGCTTGAAGCTTTGAGAAAAGAAGCGCCCGAGTGTCTGGGGTAGGGGAAATGCCTTACAGCGCACAATTTTTTAGAATTCTTCAGGGCCTCGATCCCACTCTCAGGGAGGCGCTGCTTGCCCTTCTTGAAGAGATCGAGCGCCAGCGGGAGACCGCGGCCTCCAGGGAGGATATGCAGGAGGTAAAGGTGGCCCTGAAATCCCTCTCCGAGGCTCAGGAGAAAGCCTGGCAGGCCATAAAGGAACTCACGGAGGCGCAGAGGCGCACGGAGGAGCGGGTATCCAGGCTTGAGGAGGGTCAGGCGAGGCTGGAGAAGGCGCTAGCGGAGCTTGCCGAGGCGCAGAAGCGTACGGAGGAGCGGGTATCGAAGCTTGAGGAGGGTCAGGCGAGGCTGGAGAAGGCGCTGGCGGAGCTTGCCGAGGCGCAGAGGCGCACGGAGGAGCGGGTATCGAAGCTTGAGGAGGGTCAGGCGAGGCTGGAGAAGGCGCTGGCGGAGCTTGCCGAGGCGCAGAGGCGTACGGAGGAAGAGCTACGTAAGCTTACGGCGGATCATCGAAAGACCAGGGAAATGCTTGGAAGCCTCCAGCATACGGTGGGGTATATGCTTGAGGACAGGGCCTATACGCATCTACCCCGACTCCTTAAGGAAGATTTTAAAGTAGAGGTCCTTGAACCCCTGCGAAGAAGATTTATCGAAATCGCTCCCAACCGATACGAGGAGCTGAATATCATAGGTAAGGGGCGTAAAAACGGAAAGGAAATCTGGATCCTCGGGGAATGTAAGACCCAGCTCAAAAAACGCGATGTAGATGCCTTTCTCTCCCGGGTAAAACGTCTGGAGAAACACTTCCCCGGAGAAAAAATGCTCCTCCTGGTCACCTATCAAACCTCTCCCCAGGTGGAGCGCTACGTAGAAGAAAAAGGGCTTAAGCTTTATTATTCTTACCGATTTCCCATATAATCTGATATCCTTAGATTCCTTATCAGGGAGGGCAAGATGGGACTTACCGTGGCGGAAAAGATCATCGAGCGGCATCTGGTTTCCGGGAGTCTCAAGCGGGGCGAGCCCATTGCCATACGTATCGATCAGACCCTGACCCAGGATGCCACCGGCACCATGGCCTATCTTGAGTTTGAAACCATCGGGATCGACCGGGTGCGCACCGAGCTTTCCGTTTCTTATGTGGACCATAACCTCCTTCAGACCGACTTCCGCAACGCCGACGACCATCGGTTTCTTCAGACCGTGGCTGCTCGCTACGGAATCTGGTTTTCCCGGCCGGGGAACGGAATCTGCCACCAGGTGCACCTGGAGCGGTTCGCCAGACCCGGTCGCACCCTCCTCGGCTCGGATAGTCACACCCCCACCGCCGGCGGCTGCGGGATGATCGCCATCGGGGCCGGGGGCCTGGATGTGGCCATGGCCATGGCCGGGGAACCCTTCCACCTCATCATGCCCAGGATCGTGGGGGTTCATCTTACGGGAAAACTTCCGCCCTGGGTCTCGGCCCGGGACGTGGCTCTGTGGCTTCTGCGTAAACTTACGGTAAAAGGCGGGCTGGGAAAGGTCCTGGAGTACTTCGGCCCCGGAGTGAAGGAACTTTCCGTGCCGGATCGGGGCACCATCGCCAACCTGGGCACGGAGATGGGGGCCACCACCAGCGTCTTCCCCTCGGACGAGGTCACCCGGGCCTGGCTTTACGCCCAGGGCCGGGAGGGGGACTTCGAGGAGATCCTTCCCGATGAGGATGCCCGCTACGACGAGGTGATCGAGCTTGACCTCTCGAGCCTTGAGCCCCTTGCGGCCTGCCCCTCTTCGCCGGACAACGTGAAACCCGTTTCCGAGATCGCCGGTCGCCCGGTGGCCCAGGTGATCATCGGCTCCTGTGCCAACTCCTCGCTGCGTGACCTCCTGGTGGTGGCCGAGGTGCTGGCGCGCCATCCGGTGCATCGGGATACCTGTCTGGAAATCAATCCCGGGTCCCTTCAGGTGGTGGAAAATCTCGAGGCCCTTTCGGCCTTTCGTAAACTGGTCCACGGCGGGGCCCGGATCCATCAGTGCGGTTGCCTGGGCTGTATCGGCATGGGCCAGGCTCCCCCCACCGAAGCCGTCTCCCTCCGCACCTTCACTCGTAACTTCCCCGGACGCTCCGGAACCCGTCCGGACTATGTCTATCTGGTTTCGCCGGAGACCGCGGTGGCCTCGGCGGTGCGCGGGGTAATCACCGACCCCCGGGAACTGGGCGAATATCCCGAAATCAGGCTTCCGGAAAAATTCATCCTGAACGATACCCTGCTTGTGCCTCCGCTTCCGGAAGAGGAAGCCCGGAGGGTGGAGATCATCCGCGGGCCGAACATCGTTCCCCTTCCCAAATTTGATCCTCTGCCCGAGGACCTTGAGGGGGAGATCCTCCTTAAGGTGGGGGACAACATTACCACCGACCACATCATGCCCGCCGGGGCGAAGATCCTTCCGCTCCGGAGCAACCTTCCGGCCATAAGCGAGTATGTATTCTCGGCCCTAGATCCGGATTTTTCCAAAAAGGCCCTGGCCTTAAAGGAGAAAGGTCGGGCGGTGGTCATCCTGGGAGGGGAGAACTACGGGCAGGGTTCCTCCCGGGAGCATGCGGCCCTTGCCCCGCGCTATCTCGGGGTGCGTCTTAAGATTGCCAAGAGCTTTGCCCGCATCCACAAAGCCAATCTCGTAAACTTCGGGATCCTTCCCGTGGTGCTGGAGAATCCCGCGGACTACGACCGGCTTTCCCCGGGGGATAGGATTCGCGTTTCCGGTCTGCGCCAGGCCCTTTCCGAAGGGGCCCCGCGTCTGGTTCTCGAGGTTTCCGGGAAGGGTGAGATCCCCGTGCGGGTGGAGCTCACCGAGCGCGAGCGCCGGATAATTCTTGCCGGAAGTCTCCTTAACCTGGTGCAGTCGTGAGATTTCGTCTCCTGGTCCTGATTCTGGCGCTGGCCGGTCTGGGGCTCTTTTTCTTTAATCCCATGGTGAAATTATATACCGATTACCTGTGGTATCGGGACCTGGGGTACGCCCGGGTTCTCCTGCTTCAACTCAAGACCCAGGGATTCCTGGCCCTCGGAGTGGGGCTGGTGGTAGGGCTACTCTTTTACTTTCACGGGATCCTGGTACATCGCTGGGCCGGACGGAACGCCTTCTGGTCCCAGTACCTGGATCCACGTCTGACCCGAATCCTTTCGCAAAAGTTTCGTTTTCTCCTGCGCTTCTCCTCCCTTTTGCTGGGTTTTATCTTCGGACTTGCCGCCCAGACCTTCTGGCAGGAATTCCTTCTCTTCTGGAAGGGGCAGTCCTTCGGGTTGCGGGATCCTCTGCTTTCCCTGGATATCGGTTTTTATGTTTTCAAGCTCCCCTTTTTGCGGTATCTGGGGGATACCGCCCTGGCGATCTGGCTCTTCCTCTTTATTACCGGGGTTCTCATCTTCGTCGGCACCGGACACGTATCCCCGGGAAGCCGCTTTCGTCCCACCCTCTCTCCGGTGTTCAGGCGATATCTGGCGGTGATGCTGGCCCTTTTTTTCCTGCGCCTGGCCTATGACCTTTTCCTGGATCGTGCGGATCTTCTTTTTGATGAACGAGGGGTGGTCTTCGGGGCGGGCTATACCGAGGCCCGGGTGGTGCTTCCGGCGCTCAATGCCATGGTGTTTCTTTCCCTGCTGGCCTCGATCCTTGCGGCCCTTTTCGTATTGCGTCCCCGCAGGGAGATCCTCCTGGGCCTGGTTCTGGGTTACGGACTCCTCTATTTCTTGGGGCTGCGTCTTCTGCCGGATCTGGTGCATCGGTATGTGGTTCAACCCAACGAGCTGGATAAGGAAAAGACCTATATCGGTTATGAGATCCGTTATACCCGCAGGGCCTACGGTCTGGAAAAGGTGGTGGAAAAGCCCTTCCGCTTCGGCAGACCCCTTACCTACCAGGATATCCAGCGCAATGCCCTTACGGTGAAAAATATCCGCCTGTGGGATCATCAACCCCTGCTGGAGACCTATAGCCAGATCCAGGAGATTCGCACCTACTATCGTTTCGTTTCCGTGGATAACGACCGTTATCCCCTGAACGGGGAACTGCGACAGGTCATGCTCTCGGCCCGGGAACTTTCCTACCGGGATCTCCCCAGCAAGTCCTGGATCAATCTCCACCTCATCTATACGCACGGTTACGGTCTGACCCTGGGCGTGGTGAACCAGGTCTCTCCCGAGGGGCTACCGGTGCTCCTCATCAAGGACATTCCTCCGCGTTCCTCCATCGACCTGCGGGTGACCCGCCCGGAGATCTATTTCGGTGAGCTCACCGATACCTATGCGGTGGTGAACACCCGGCTCAAGGAGTTCGATTATCCGGCCGGGGAAAGGAACGTCTATACCAGCTATCACGGACGCACCGGAGTGAGGGTAGGGGGCCTGTTTCGGCGCCTTCTTTTTGCCTACCGTTTCGGAACCAGCAAGTTTCTCTTCTCCCGGGATATCCTTTCCGATAGCCGGATCCTCTATTACCGAAATGTGCTGGAGAGGGTCCAGCGCCTGGTTCCCTTCCTGCGGGTGGATACCGATCCCTATCTGGTGATCGGGAAGGACGGCCGTCTCTTCTGGTTCGTGGATCTTTACACCGTTTCCGACCGGTTCCCCTATTCCCGTCGCCTCCGGGGTCTGGGCAACTATGTACGCAATTCCGCCCTGGCGGTGGTGGATGCCTATCACGGTACGGTAAACTTTTACCTTAAGGACCCCGGCGATCCCATGATCCGGACCTATCAGAGGATTTTCGGCCTCTTCAGGCCCCTTTCCGACCTGCGAGAGGATCTGCGTCGGCATATCCGTTATCCGCACTGGCTCTTTTCCCTTCAGGCCCGGCTTTATACCCGCTATCACATGACCGACCCGCGGGTCTTCTACAATCAGGAAGACCTCTGGGAGATCCCCAAGAGCCCCAAGGACCCGCGACGCTATATCCGGGCCTATTACACCATTATGCGCCTTCCCGGGGAGCACGAAGCGGAGTTCATTCTCATGGTGCCCTTTACCCCGGCCAAAAAGAACAACCTTTCGGCCTGGATGTGCGTACGCTGCGATCCCGAACATTACGGCGAGATGTTGGTTTACCGTTTTCCCAAACAGACTCTGGTCTATGGCCCGCAACAGATCGAATCGCGCATCAATCAGGACCCGGAGATCTCCCGGCAGCTTTCCCTCTGGGATCAGCGGGGAAGCCGGGTCATCCTGGGGACCCTTCTGGTGATCCCTATCGAGGGGAACCTTCTTTACGTGCAGCCCCTTTATCTCAAATCCGAGACCGGCCAGATCCCGGAGTTGAAGAGAGTTATCGTGGCCTACCGGAACCGGATCGTGATGGCCAAAAACCTGGAGGAAGCCCTAGGGGAACTTTTCGCGCCTTCGGTAGAGAAGGTTTCCGCTCCTCCTGCCCGGGTTTCTTCAACCCCCGGAGCCGGTATGAACACGGAATTACTGCGTGAACTCTATCGTCGGGCCGAGGAGGCCCTGCGCCGGGGGGATCTTGAGGAATTCGGGAAACTGTGGAAAGAATTGGGAGAGGCCTTGGGGCGGTGAGGAAATATTTTTTGATCCTGGGGTTAGGGATAATTCTCTCTTTTTCTCCGGTCCAGGCGGCGGAATCCGTTTTTAAACCCCTGGAACAACAACTGATCCGGGACGGCCTTTCCGCCGAACTGGTGAAAAGGGTTTTTGCCGATCCGCGGGTCCGGTTCCTTCCCCAGATCATGCCCCGCAAGCTTACCTGGGACGAGACCAAGCTTCCCTATCAACAGTTCCTGAAACCTCAAAGGCTGGCGCGGGCCCGGGCCTTTCTGCAGGACTATGCTCCCCTGCTTCGCGAGATCGAGAACACCTACGGGGTGGACAAAGAGATCCTGGTGGGTCTTCTCCTGGTGGAGTCCGATCTGGGGCGTCACCGGGGCCGATATCGAATCTTCAACGTCCTGGCCAGCATGGCGGTGTCGGCTGATTGGCAACGCGTCAAACCCTATCTTCCCCCCGGGCTCTCCCCGGAGGAAGAAGCCCGCTTTCGGGAGATCATGGCCCGGCGTTCCCGCTGGGCCTATCGCGAACTTCGGGTTCTTCTCAAGCTTTCCCGGAAATACGGCATGGACCCCCTGGCCCTCAAGGGCTCCATTTTCGGGGCCTTCGGCTATCCCCAGTTTGTCCCCAGCAGTTTTCGGGAATACGCCGTGGATGGAAACGGTGACGGACGAATAGATCTTTACACCCTGACCGATGCCCTGGCCAGCGCGGCCAACTATCTTCGGGCTCACGGCTGGCGTCCGGGACTTTCCCGGGAGGAAAAGAAACGGGTGCTCATGACCTATAACCACAGCGAACCCTATGCGGAAACCATCCTTAAAATCGCGGAGTATCTGCGTGCTTCCCCGGGCCGAGATTCAAACACGCCTTGAGTCGCTGAGGCGGGTCCTTTCCCGGAAAGGCCTGGATGCGGCCCTTATTACCTCTCCACTACACCTCTTTTATTTCACCGGGGCCTTTGCCCTGGGACACCTTCTGGTCACCGCCCGGGAGATACGTTTTCTGGTTTTTCGCCCCCTGGAAAGGGTGAGGCAGGAGAGTCCGCTTCCAGCGGAATCCCTCCGTTCCCTGAAGGCGCTTCCGGCTGTGCTTGATAATGCGGGCGTTCGGCGCATCGGGATGGAACTTTCGACCCTCTCGCAGGAGCGTTTTCGGCGTTATCAGGCGATCCTGGCGGATTATCAACTGGAAGATCTTTCTCCGGATCTCCTCAAGCTCAGGATGTACAAGTCGTCCTACGAGGTGGATTGTCTGCGCCGGGCCGGAGAACTTCTGGCCGAGGCCCTGCGAGAGGCCCTTCCGGAATGGAGGGAAGGAATGAGCGAGCTTGAGGCCCTGGGGAGGGTGGAACTGGCCCTGCGTCGGCGGGGACATCCGGGGCTGGTGCGTTCGTCCCGCGGAAACGAGTTTGCCACCGGTCTTCTGGTTTCCGGGAAGGAAGGGCTAACCCCTTCTTACATGGTGGCCGGGGAAGGGGGGTGCGGGGTCTTAGGGTTTCCCTCCGGGGCGAGCCTGAAACCCCTTCTTCGCGGGGAACCCGTGTTGCTTGATGTGGCTGGTTTTTACGCCGGCTATTATGTGGATCAGACCCGGATGCTCTCGGTGGGAGAACCTTCATCGGAGGTAAAAGATCTCTTTTCCCTGGCGCTCCGGCTTATGAAGGCCGGGGAAGGGGCTTTGCGCTCGGGCGTCCCCGCCGAAGAGGTCTATTTCCGGGTAGCCGAAGAGGCCGAACATCTGGGGGTGAGCCGCTACTTTATGGCCCACGGTCAGGAAGGGGTGGGCTTTGTGGGCCACGGCGTGGGTCTCTGTGTGGATGAGGATCCGCCCCTTGCCCCGGGGGTTAAGACCCCACTTTCCCCGGGCATGACCTTGGCTCTTGAGCCCAAGCTGCATGTCTCGGGGACAGGGGTTATCGGACTGGAAGACACCTTCTATCTTTCGGAGGACGGGCCGCAACGCCTGACCGTGTTTCCACGCGATCTTTATCTGCTGCCGTAGTTATTGGTTTTTGGGCCGGTGTTTTTTCCACCAGCGCAGGAAGAGTTTGCGCTTGAGAGGGGAGAGATAATCCACGTAGAGGATCCCGTTCAGGTGATCCAGTTCGTGCTGGATGGCCCGGGCCCCGAGGCCGGAGAGCTCCATCTCGAAGGGTTTGCCTTCGCGATCCAGGGCCCGAACCAGGACCCGGGCCGCCCGTTTTACCCGGGCCGAATACCCAGGAATACTCAGGCAACCCTCCTCTTCATAAAGTTCCCCCTCGGCCTCCACGATCTCGGGATTGATGAAGACCATGAACCCCCGGGGAAGCCCCTCGCGCTCCCCGAAATCGGTTACGAAGACCTTTTCCAGCACCCCTATCTGGGTAGCGGCCAGCCCCAGACCCTTGGCCGCATACATGGTTTCCCGGAGGTCCTCGATAAGTTGCTGCAGACGGCCGTTTATTTCTTTTATCTCCCGGGCCTGCTCCCGCAAGAGCGGGTCTCCGTAATAGAGGATCTTTCTAACCGCCATCTTTCCTCGGGTTACTCCTTTCGATTTTCGTCCTGGTTAGGGAAAGATCTTAGCCGATATTGCCAGGAAGTTTGAGTATTGT
The DNA here is from genome assembly GCA_015494725.1 of Thermodesulfobacteriaceae bacterium. Taxonomy (GTDB): domain Bacteria; phylum Desulfobacterota; class Thermodesulfobacteria; order Thermodesulfobacteriales; family Thermodesulfobacteriaceae; genus Thermosulfurimonas_A. The sequence continues at coordinate 9,689 of WGAR01000181.1, forward strand.
CAAACGCGGTACGAGTGTTAAAAAGGACCGGATCCCCTGATCGGAGGCCGGTGATATGCATCCGCTGCTTTCCGTAAAGGAGGGCGAAAGGAGGCTTCTTCTCGGAAATGAGGCTATTGTACGGGGAGCGCTTGAGGCCGGGGTCCGGGTGGGGGCGGCCTATCCCGGAACCCCTTCCTCGGAGATCGGAAACCACCTCTTTGCCCTCTCTCAGGAACTTCCCGGGCTCTATTTTGAATTTTCGGTAAACGAAAAGGTGGCCATGGAGGTCGCGGCCGCGGCCGCGGCTTCTGGCCTGCGCTCCCTTACCTGCATGAAACACGTGGGGCTCAACGTGGCCGCAGACCCCTTTCTCACCTTAGCTTACGTAGGGGTTAAGGCCGGGATGGTGGTGGTCACCGCCGACGATCCCTCCTGCCATTCCAGCCAGAACGAACAGGACAACCGCTACTACGCCCGGCTTTCCGGGGTGCTCATGTTGGAGCCGGCCAGCCCGGAGGAGGCCCGGGCCATGACCCTCTACGCCTTCGAGCTTTCGGAAAAACTGGAGCTTCCGGTGCTCCTGCGGACCACCACCCGGGTCTCCCACGCCCGATCCGTGGTGACCTGCGGAAAGCTTGCGGACTATTCCCGTTTTGAAAAAGGGCGTTTTGAGAAGGACCCCGGGCGCTGGATCCCGGTTCCGGCGGTGGCCCGCAAGAGACATCGGGTGCTCCTTGAGAAGATGAGCCAGGCCGAGGAACTCGCGAACCGTTCCCCCTGGAACCGCATGGAAAAGAGGGGGCCGGTGGGCGTGGTGGCCTCCGGGGTCTCGGTGAATTATGTGCTGGATGCCGTAAGGGAGCTGGGACTTTCCGATCGGGTCTCGCTCCTCCTCCTGGGTTTTACTCATCCCTTCCCGAGAAGCCTGGCCGCGGAATTTCTCTCCGGGCTTGAGAAGTGCCTGGTGGTGGAGGAGCTTGAGCCCTACCTTGAGGAGGCCCTGAAGGTGGTTGCGGCCGAGGAGGGGCTTTCGGTAAAGATCCTGGGCAAGGCCGAGGGCTACCTTCCCCGGTATCATGAGTTCCATCCCGGCCTTGTGCGCGAGGCCCTGGCCCGGGCGGCAGGAATAAAATATTCTCCCCCGGAGGCGCCGGATACCTCCTGGATTCCGGAGCTTCCCCCGCGTCCGCCCACCCTGTGTCCGGGATGTCCGCATCGGGAGACCTATCGAGTGGTAAAGGAGGTTCTCAAAGAACTCGGCGAGGAGGAGAACACGATCTATCCCACGGATATCGGCTGCTATACCCTGGGGCTCCTCCCCCCGCTCAAGATGGCCGACTATCTTCTCTGTATGGGCTCAAGCGCGGGGTCGGCCTGCGGTTTTTCCGTGGCCACCGACCAGCGCATCGTGGCCTTTATCGGGGATTCCACCTTCTTTCACGCCGGGATCCCCCCTCTCATAAACGCCCTTTATCAGGGACATCGCTTCACCCTGGTGGTGCTGGATAACGAAACCACGGCCATGACCGGCCATCAGCCCGTGCCCTCTCAGGAGCTTAAACCCGAACCCCTTAAGGATAGACCCGTGATCTCCATTGCGAGGTTCTGCGAGGGCTTAGGGATTCCCGCGGTGGAGATCAATCCCTACAAGAAGAAAGAGGCCGCGGAGGCCATAAGGCCCCTTCTTTCCTCCGGAAAACTGGGGGTCATCGTGGCCAAGGCCCCCTGCGTGCTTTACCGGGCCAGATTCAAGGGCTAAGGAGGAAACGATGGCTCAGGGTTTGCGGATTCTTGCGGTGGGGGTTGGCGGACAGGGTATCCTCCTTTTTTCGCGGGTCATCGGCGAGGCCGCGCTCCTTGAGGATCTTCCGGTGGCCATGAGTGAGGTCCATGGCATGGCCCAGCGGGGAGGGGTGGTGGAGACGAGTATCGTTCTGGGGGAGGTTAAAAGCCCCTATATTTCGCCGGGTGAGGCGGACGTTCTGGTGGCCCTTGAGCCGGTGGAGGCCCTGCGGGCCCTTCCCCGCTGTCGCAAAGAGGCCACGGCCATTGTGAGCACCGATCCGGTGGTGCCCCAGGTAGTGAAAGACGGGCTTGCGAGCTATCCGGAACTTTCGCCGCTCCTCGAAAAGCTACGCACGATCCTTCCCCGGGTGTATCTCCTTTCCGGGGA
>WGAR01000182.1 GCA_015494725.1 Thermodesulfobacteriaceae bacterium
CTTCTCATTCTGGGCTGTATGGTAGGGGCACGGACCGCGGCCATGACCTTCAACCGCCTGGCGGATCTGCCCTATGATGCCGAAAATCCCCGCACCCGGAACCGGCATCTGGTCACCGGCCTGGTGAGCCCGGGAGAAGCCTGGGCGCTTTTCTTTGCGGCCTCGTTTCTTTACTATCTCTGCGCCGCCGGGCTCAACAAGCTGACTCTGAAGCTCTCTCCCATCGCCTACCTGATCATTCTGGCCTATTCCTACACCAAGCGCTTCACCTGGCTCTGCCATATCTTTCTCGGAGCGGCTCTGGCTCTCGCTCCGCTGGGGGGTTATGTGGCGGTTACCGGGGCCTTTCGTGACCCCGGTATCTTCGTTCTGGCCCTAGGGGTGGTTTTCTGGGTGGCGGGGTTCGATATCCTTTACGCCTGCATGGACGAGGCCTTTGATCGTCAGGTGGGGCTTTACTCCATCCCGGCCCGTTTCGGTCGCCGGCGGGCCTTCCGCTTTTCCTCCCTGTGTCATGCCCTGGCCTTCGGACTCTTCGCTCTGGCCGGATACCTTTTCGGGCTCTCCTATATCTATTACGGGGCCCTGGCCCTTACCGGGATCCTCTTCATCGCCCAGAGGGTCACGGTAAACCCAAAGGATCTTTCCGGGCTGGATATGGCCTTTTTCACCTTTAACGGGGCCATAAGCGTGATAATATTTCTGGGAGTAGCACTGGAATATCTAATCGGCTAAGGAGACAGGCCCTATGGAACGGATTCCCTTTACGCCGGAAGGGTTTCAGCGCCTGAAGGAGGAGCTGGAACGCCTCAAGACCGTGGAACGACGGGAGGTGGTTCGGGCCATCGAGGAAGCCCGGGCCCACGGCGATATTTCCGAAAACGCCGAATATGAAGCCGCCAAAGAAAGACAGGCCCATATCGAGGGACGGATTCAGGAACTGACCGATCGTCTGGCCCGGGCGGAGGTTATCGATCCCCCCAAGGAACCCCCGCAAAGGGTCCAATTCGGGGTACGGGTAAGACTTCTCGATCTGGATACCGAGGAGGAGATAGAATATCGCCTGGTAGGGCCCTATGAATCCGAGGTGGAAAAGGGACATATTTCCGTGACCTCTCCCCTGGGCCGATCCCTGATCGGAAAGGAAATCGGCGACGAGATCGAGGTACGCACCCCGGCCGGCACACGTCACTTCGAGATTCTGGAGATCAAGGTTTGATTACCGGAGACACGGAGAAACGTCTTCTGGATTTGCTGCAGGAAGGAATTCCGGTGGAACCCCGGCCCTTTGCCCGGCTGGGAGAAAAATTAGGCCTTACCGAGGACCAGGTTCTGGAATTGCTGCGATCCCTGAAGGAACGAGGCGTCCTGCGGCATCTCGGGGCCAGCCCGGATTCCCGTCGCTTGGGATTTGTAACCACCCTGGCCGCAGCCTCCGTACCCCCGGAAAGGGCCGAGGAGGTGGCTCGCCGGATCGCGGAACATCCCCAGGTAACCCACTGTTACCTCCGCAGACACCGCATGAACATATGGTTCACCCTGGTAGATCGGGATTTTGAGAGCATAGAGAACCTGCTCGCCGCCCTTTCCCGGGAGCTGGGAGTCGAATTCCGTCACTTCCCGGCCCGCAAACTCTTCAAACTGCGAGCCACCTTCAAACTGCAAAGATGAGCCGGCCCGGGGCGTGCCCCCCGGAACTCCCGCCTTAGGAGGCAAGTTCCCGGAAGGTCTCCCGGGCGGCCTCAATGGTCCTTTCGATTTCCTCCTCGGTGTGGGCCAGGGAGACGAAGGCCGCCTCAAACTGGGAGGGGGCGAGATAGACCCCGCGTTTGACCATGGCCCGCCAGAAGGCCCCGTAGCGGGCGGTGTCCGAGGCCGCGGCCTCGGCAAAATTGGTGACCCGTCCGCCGCGGAAAAAGAGCGTCATCATGGAACCCACCCGGTTTCCGGTGACCTCAAGGCCGGCCTCGCGGGCCGCCTCCGAAAGACCCTCAAAGAGCCTTACCGAAAGTTCCTCAAGCCTCTCATAGGTCCCGGGGCGGGTAAGGATGCGCAGGGTGGTAAGCCCTGCGGCTACCGCCAGGGGATTCCCCGAAAGGGTCCCGGCCTGATAGACCGGCCCTTCGGGAGCGATGTGGTCCATAATCTCGGCCCGTCCCCCGTAGGCCCCCACCGGAAGGCCCCCGCCGATGATCTTCCCCAGACAGGTGAGATCCGGTTCCACCCCGTAAAGCCCCTGGGCCCCGGAAAGTCCTACCCGGAATCCGGTGATCACCTCATCAAAGATGAGAAGGGCCCCGTGTTTTTGCGTAATCTCCCTTAGGCCTTCAAGGAACCCCGGCTCTGGCGGCACCACCCCCATGTTCCCGGCGATGGGTTCCACGATCACCGCCGCGATCTCCGAGCCCATCTTCTCGAAACACTCCTTCACCGCGGAAAGATCGTTATAGGGAAGGCTTATGGTGTGGGCCACGATCTCCTCCGGCACCCCGGGACTTCCGGGAATCCCGAGGGTGGCCACTCCGGATCCGGCCTTAACCAGGAAGGAGTCGGCATGGCCGTGATAGCAGCCGTCGAACTTAACGATCTTCTTTCGTCCGGTATATCCCCGGGCCAGCCTCACCGCACTCATGGTGGCCTCGGTCCCGGAGTTCACCAGGCGCACCTTCTCTATGGAGGGCACGCACTCACAGATAAGCCGCGCCAGCTCCACCTCCGCCCAGGTGGGGGCCCCGAAACTGGTTCCGCCCTCGGCCGCAGCCTTTACCGCGGCCACCACCTCCGGATGGGCATGCCCCAAGATGAGTGGCCCCCAGGAAGCTACATAGTCGATATAGCGCCGGCCATCCACGTCTATCAGATAGGCCCCCTCGCCTCGTTCAAAGAAGATGGGGTCCGCCCCCACGCTCTTGCAGGCCCGAACCGGACTGTTCACCCCTCCGGGAATGACCTTTACCGCCTCGGAAAAATAAACCCTGGACTTGATCCCCGCCATCCTAAGCCTCCTTATAGGCGAATTTTTTAAGCTCTCGGAGTATCCTTTCCATCAGGGACGCATA
>WGAR01000183.1 GCA_015494725.1 Thermodesulfobacteriaceae bacterium
GGAGAGCTGATACCCCAGAAGTAAATGCCCCAGAAAGGCCCCCACGACCCCGAAGGGGATGGCCAGCATGATGATGAGGGGCTGAGAGAAGGATCGCAGGGGAATGGCGATGAGGGTATAGATGGCCACCAGGGCCAGGAGGAACCCCTTCCTCAGTTCGCGCATGGTCTGGGCCTCCTCACGCCCCTCTCCCTCAAAGGAATAGGTGAGCCCGGGGTATCTGCGGACCAGCTCCGGAAGGACACGGTTCCGGAGCCAGCGACGAACCTCGCTCCCGGTGATCTCCCGCTCGTTCACCTCGGCCTGAACATAGATAACCCGTTTGCGATTGAGTCGCTCGAGCTTCACATACCCCGGAGCGAAATAGGGCTGAGCCACGTCCAGGAGGGGAATCTCGCGTCCATCGGGAAGGTGGAGTCTTATCTTCTTCAGGACCTCCAGATCCTCGCGATCCCTCCGGGGATAACGCACCAGGACCGAGATTTCGTCCTCCCCCCGCTGAAAGCGAAGGGCCTCGGCCCCGTAGAAGACGGATCTCACCGTACGGGCCACATCCTCCAGGGTGATCCCCAGGTTCCGGGCCCCGGGTTTCAGCCGAAAACGGAGCTCCTCCTTGCCTTCCACCAGACTATCCTGGACGTCATAGACCCCGCGCAGGCGGGAGAGCCGCCTTTTGAGTTCCCTTACCGCCAGAAGAAGGGTCTTTTCCTCCGGATGGGAAAGGGCCACGGAGACGGGTTTTCCCATGGAGAAGAATTCCCCGGTGAAGGTCAGGCTATCGGCTTCGGGGACGAAACCCACGGCCCGTCGCCAGGCCGCCACCAGGGTGCGGGTGCTTATACCCGGACGTTTTTCCGCATCCACCAGCCGGATCTCTATGCCGGCGATGTGACTCCCCATCTCCGGGGGACCTCCGTGGGGGCCGGAGATGGTGGCTCCGGCGGAAATAACCCGATAAACCAGAAGAGGCCGGCCGGACCTCTTTTCCGCCTCTCGCACCACCCGCACCCCGGCGGCCTCGATCCTTCGGGCCACCTTGAGCGTCTCCTCAAGCGGGGTCCCCGCCGGCATACGCAACACGCAATAAAGACGATTTCCCTCCACCCGGGGGAAGAAGGTAAAACGCAGCCTTCCGGAAAGCCACAGGGAAAAGACCATTACCAGAAGGGCCAAAAGAAGCGAGACCGTGAGATAACGCCAGGAAAGGGCCAGAGAAAGAAACCGCCGGTAGGGTCCATCCACGAACCTCCTCAGGGCTCCGGCCAGAAGGGGTTCTCCGGGCGGAAGGTTGGCCCCCCGGAGATGGGCCGGGAGGATGAAAAGGGCCTCCAGCAGGGAACCGCCCAAGACTAGGATGACCACCACCGGTATGACCCGGATGAATTTTCCCATGGCTCCGGTACCGTAGAGAAGGGGCCAGAAAGCGGCCATGGTGGTGAGCACGGAGAAGATCACCGGGCCGGCTACCTCCAGGGTTCCCTCCACCGAGGCCTGGGAGCGGGAGGCCCCGGATTCCCTGTGCCGAAAGATGTTTTCCCCGATCACAATGGCGTCATCCACCACCATGCCCAGGACCAGGATGAAGGCAAAGAGGGAAATCATATTGAGGGAAACCCCGAAGTAGGGCATCAGGCTCAACCCGAAGGCGAAGGCGGTGGGGATACCCCAGATCACCCAGAAGGAGAGATTGAGATGCAGGAACAGGGTCAGCAAGACCGTGACCAGGAGCATACCGAAGGCCATGTTCTTAAGCAGGAGCCTGATCCTGGCCCTAAGGATCTCCGTGCGATCCCGCATGATCTCCAGATGAAGGGACGGAGGAAGGAGACTCCGGATCTCCGCCAGATGGTTTTTTACCTCCCGGGCCACGGTAAGGGCGTTCTGGCGCCCCACCCGGAAGACCTCGATCACGGTGGCGGGTTTTCCGTTGTAGTAAATCGCATAGTCCAGGCTATCCCTTAACTCCTCCCGCACCCGGGCTATGTCCCTCAGACGGATGCTTCCCCCTTTGGGGCCGGCTATGAGGATCAGATCGCCGTACTCATCGGCGAAGTAGCGCTTGCCCCGGGTCCTTACCAGATATTCCTGATGGGGGTTCTTGATCCGGCCGGCCGGAAGATCCAGGGATTCCCGGGCGATCCTCCGGGCGATTTCCTGAAGACTCAGACCGTAGCGACGCAGATTCTCCTCCGGAACCTCGATGTGGATCTCCCGGGGAAAGAGCCCGAAATATTCCACCTCGGTGATCTCCGGAAGATCGAGCAGGGCGTCCTTCACCCTCTCGGCCCAGTATTTGAGGGTCTCGCGGTCCGTGTCCCCGTAGAGGGCCAGGGTCAGGACCTCGGTGCGCAGGACCACCTTCTTGACGATGGGCCTTTCGGCCTCCCGGGGCAGGGTGGTAAGGCTATCTACCTGGGTCTTCACCTCATCGAGCAGCTCCTGAACGTTGCGCCCCCGGAGCACCTCCACGATGACCCTGCCCTCCCCTTCCCGGGCCACGGAGAGGATACGTTTGATGCCCGAAAGACCGGCGATCTTCTCCTCGATGGGCTTGATCACCGAGTCCTCGATCTCCCGGGGGGAGGCCCCCCGATACTCCACCTGGACCACAATCTGGTCCTCGGCCACCTCGGGAATGATCTCCGTCTTGATGGTGTAGAGGGTGAGGAGCCCGGAGACCAGGACAAAGATCATGAGGAGATTGGCGGCGACGTGATTTTCCACAAACCAGGAGACAAGCCCTCTCATGGTCTCTCCCGCACCAGCATTCCGGGAAGGGCCCCGGGAAGACGCTGCGCCACCACCTTCTCGCCGGCGGAAAGCCCTTCGCTGATTACCACCCGCTTCTCGTCCTGAAAAAGGACCCTGACCGGGCGCTTCACCAGTTTTCCCGACCTATCCACCACCCAGACGAAGGTCTGTCCCAGCACCCGGACCAGGGCCTCCGGAGGGATCTCGAAGGTCCGGGGATATTTCTTCCCGTAAATCCTTATCCGGACGAAAACCCCGGGCAAAAGCTCCGGGGAGCCGGGATCCGGCTGTACGCGCAGATAGAGGGGAAGGAGCCGGGTCTTTTCCTCCACCTCTCCCCCCACCCGGAGGACCCGGCCGTGGTAACGAAACACCTCCGAGCCCGCCTCCCAGAGGACCTCCACCGGAGACCCCGGAGTCCCCGCCGGGGCGTTGAGACCGGGGACGGTAAGGTAGGGCAGAAAATAGTCGGCCACCGGGGCATAGACCTCCAGTCCGGCCAGGGGATAGAGCACCGCCAGGACCCTTCCCGGGGAGGCGTAATCTCCTTTTTCCACCCGCACCTCCAGAACGCGGGCGGCGAAGGGGGCCCGGATGCGGGTACGGGCGAGATCGGCCCGGGCCTTTTCCATCTCCTCCCGGGCGGCGGCGACCTCGGCCCGGGCCGCAGCCAGTTCCGGTTTCTTGGCCACCAGCGGCGGAGGCGGCACCCCGGGATGAAGGACCCTCCACTCCGCCACCGACTGCCGGGCCTGGGCGGAGAGTTCGGCCAGGGTGCGTTCGGCCTCGCGCAATCGGGCCCGGGCCCGGGAAAGGGCCGCCCGATAATCCGTGGGATCAATACGCACCAGGAGTTCCCCCTTCCGAACCCTGACCCCGGGCCAAAGCCGCGGAGAAACCCAGATCACCTTCCCGGCCACCTCCGAGGCCAGTTCCAGACGCCGCGGAGCCACCACCGTCCCGGTGGTCTCCACCCGATAGACAAAGGGGCGGGGGGTCACCCGAAGGGTCTTTACCACCAGCACCGGGCGTTTCTTCTCCCTGGCCGGGGGGCGGGGACGGGAGAGGATGAGATGCCGGGCCATAAGAAACCCCGCACTCAATACCAGGAGAGAGAGCACCACCTCCAGCCAGCGCCTCGAAACTCCGGATCTCATGTCCCCTCCTTTTCCGGAAACCCGAAATCCCCTCCCAGGGCCTTGAAGAGAAAGACCCGATTGAGAAGGAGATCCTTCCGGGCCTCAAGGAGCTTCCTTTGGGTTTCGAAAAGGGTCATCTCCTCGGCCAGGACCCGGGGAAGATCCAGGAGCCCGGCCCGAAAGCGTTCCCGGGCGAAGACGACCCGCCGTTTCTGATCCGCGTATTCCCTGCGGGTCTCCCGGAGGATCCCCCGCAGCCTTTCCTCGGAGAGAAGGGCGAATTCCACTTCCTTGAAGGCGGTAAGCACGGTCTTGAGGTATTCCTCCCGGGCCTCCCTGAGGGCCTCGCGGGCGGCCCTTTCCTCGGCCCCGAGCCTTCCGGCGTTAAAGAGGGGCTGGGTGAGTCCGAAGGTAAGGGTCCAGATCCGGTTTCGCTTCTGTAAAAGGTCCTTGAGGGCATTGGAGACCCGCCCCTCCTCGGCGGTAAGGAGCAGGCGGGGGAAACGGGCGGCCCGGGCTATCTTCACCTTCTCGGCCGCGGCTTTCAGCCGGGCCTCGGCGGCCCGGATATCCGGCCTCCGGCGGAGTAACCGGGAGGGAAGCCCCGGAGGAGGCAGCGGAAGGTCCAGAGCACATACCCTGCGGGCCTCCCGCAGACGGAGGTTCCCGGAGGGATAAACCCCGGAAAGGAGCTGAAGTTTTTGAAGACTCTCCTCCAGTGATCGTTGGAGGGCCAGATCCTGAGCCCTCAAGGCCGCCACCCGCGCCTGCTCCTCCATCAGGGCGGAGGCGGAAAGGAGCCCCTCGGCCAGACGTTTCCGGAGCAGCCGCAGACGGGTCTCCGCGGTGCGGATCTCCCGGGAAAGAAGATCCAGCTCACACAGGGTGAATCCGGCCCGGAGATATTCCGAAACCGTCTCCGCCACCAGGCTCTGGGCCAGGGCCAGGCGGGTGTTCTCCGCGGAAAGCATCTCGAAATAGGCGGCCTTTTCACCGGAGGAGAGTTTCCGCCAGAGATCCACCTCGTAGGAGACCTGCGCCTGGGTGCGGAATTCGCCGAAGATAAAGTTAAATTCCGGGGCCTCCACCAGGGTATTGCGGGTGCGTCTTCCGGAAAAAGCGAGGTTGACCTCGGGAAACCTGCGGGCCCGGGCCACCCGCAGACGGGCCGCCAGTTCCGCCAGGCGAAAACGGGCCCGGCGCAGGTCGTGGTTGCGGGCAAGGACCTCTCTCACCACTCCATCCAGTTCCGGGGAACCGAAAAGGGTCCACCATCTTTCCGGAGGGGAGGGAAGGGTGTAGTTTCCCCGATCCTGAGCAAATCTTTTCGGCAGGGACACCTCCGGGACGCCCTCCACCCGGGGACCGCAGGCGGAAAGAGCCAGAAGGAGTACCAGGATAAAGACCGGTCTCATCCCGTAAGTCCCTTAAGCCCGCGCAGGGCGAAGTCCTTTACGTGGCGAAGGAGTTCGTCCTCCGGAGGGGATTCCCCCAGGAAGTTCTGGATCATCGGCCGGGCCAGATGGAAATAGAGGGTCTGGCCCAGGAGGCTGAAGACCGTGAGGCGAACCCTTCGTTCGGGCACCCCCGGGGGCAAACGATCCTGCAGGGATTCCCGGATGGTTTCCAGGAGGGGTCTCAGGCCCCGGGAGAGCATGATCTCCAGGGCCTCGGTGGGCTGGGCCAGTTCCTGGGCCAGGAGACGCCGATGACGCCAGCTCTCCCTTTCGGTAAAGGGGCTCTGGAAGAAGGCCCGGAACAGGGCCTCCACCACCCCTTCCGGCCCGGAAGGGGAGCGATGAAGGTTACGTACAAATTCCTCCCGGATCCTCAGGGCCCGGGGGACCCAGCGCTCCTCTATTACCGCAAGGTAGAGATTCCTCTTGCCGCCGAAGTGATAGTTGACCGCCGCCAGATTACAGCCCGCCCGGGAGGTGATCTCCCTCACCCGGGTCTCGGTATAACCCCGCCGGGCGAAAAGGTCCTCGGCCACCGTAAGCAACCTCTGCCGGAGATCCCTCTCCATGGGTCTAGAGCTACCAAACAATTGTTTGAAACGCAAGTTTGACTTGCGTAAAGGGAATTTGGATGGTAAAAAGCGGCCAAAAACACACGCCCGGTACACGGGTTCTCCGGGGTGTCCGGCCTTCAGGGCCGGATGGGAGGGCCCGGGGCGGAGGAAAAACCCGAAAAAAGGAGGTTCTCATGTCCCACATCACCATGAAACAGCTGCTGGAGGCCGGGGTGCACTTCGGGCATCAGACCCGGCGCTGGAACCCCAAGATGAAACCCTTCATCTTCGGGGAACGCAACGGTATCCACATCATCGATCTGCAGCAGACCCTGAAGTACTTTGAGATCGCCTACGAATTCGTCAAGAACACGGTAGCCGAGGGAGGGAAGGTCCTTTTCGTGGGGACCAAACGTCAGGCGCAGGAGACCATTCGCGAGGAGGCCACCCGGTGCGGCATGTATTATGTGGATCATCGCTGGCTGGGAGGCACCCTCACCAACTTCAAGACCATCCGGCAGAGTGTGGAGAAGCTGCGTCGGATAGAACAATGGATGGAAGACGGCACCATCGAACGTTTCCCCAAGAAAGAACGCCTCAAGCTGGAACGCCTGCGGCAGAAACTGGAGCGTAACCTGGGGGGTATTAAAGACATGGAGTCTCTGCCCCAGGTCCTCTATGTGGTGGACCCGAAGAAGGAGGAGATCGCCGTGCTCGAGGCCCGCAAGCTGGGCATACCGGTGGTGGCCATCACCGACACCAACTGCGATCCGGACCTCATTGACTACATCATTCCCGGAAACGACGATGCCATCCGGGCCATAAAGCTTCTTACCTCGCGCATAGCCGATGCGGTAATGGAGGGGCTGGAGATCTATCGGGAAAAACTGGCTGCCGAAACGGATAAAGAGGCCGCCGAAGCCGAGGAGGAGATCTCCGAGGAGGAAAAGGCGCAGGCCATCATTGAGGAGGTGCTTCAGGAGGAAGAAAGGGAAGTGGCCCTGGAGGAAGAGGCCCAAAAACTCGAGGAAGAGGAATAGAAAGGAGGACGAAGATGGCGGAAATAACCATGGACATGATCAAAGAATTGCGGGCACGCACCGCCGCGGGGTTTATGGATTGCAAAAAGGCCCTGGAAGAGGCCGGTGGGGATATGGAAAAGGCCGTGGATATCCTGCGCAAGAAGGGCCTGGCCATTGCGGCCAAAAGGGCGGCCAAGGCCACCAGCGAGGGGGTGGTGGCGGCCTACATTCATGCCAACCAGAAGATAGGGGTCCTGGTGGAGGTAAACTGCGAGACCGATTTCGTGGCCCGCACCGACGAGTTCAAGGAGTTCGCTCATAATATCGCCATGCAGATCGCGGCCACCAGTCCCCTGGCGGTAAGACGCGAGGACATCCCGCCCGAGGTCCTGGAAAGGGAAAGAAAGCTCTACGAGGAACAGGCCCGGGAGAGCGGGAAACCCGAAAACGTCATCGAAAAGATCGTCCAGGGCAAACTGGAAAAGTTCTTCCAGGAGTCGGTGCTCCTGGAACAGCCCTACATCAAGAACCCGGACCTTACCATCCAGGATCTCCTGAACGAGCTCATCGCCAAGACCGGGGAGAAGATTGTCATCCGGAGATTCGCCCGATTTCAGGTAGGTGAGGAATAAGTGGAAGCGCACTATCGCCGGGTCCTGCTCAAGCTATCCGGGGAGGCCCTGGGAGGAGAGGAAGGAAGCGGTCTGGACCCGGATCGACTCCGGGCCCTGGCCCGGGAGCTGGCCGAGGCCCGGGCCCTGGGGGTGGAGCTGGCCCTGGTGGTGGGAGGGGGGAACATCCTGCGCGGAGCCTCGGCCCGGGAAATGGACCGGGTGCGGGCCGATTACATGGGCATGCTGGCCACCCTGATCAATGCCCTGGCCCTGGAGGACGCCCTGCGGCGGGTCGGGGTCCCGGTGCGGGTCCTTTCGGCCCTGCGGGTGGAGGGGGTGGGAGAGCCCTATCACCGGGAGAGGGCCCTGGAACATCTGGCTGCGGGTCGCATCCTGATCCTGGCCTGCGGCACCGGAAACCCCTTTTTCACCACCGACACCGCAGCCACCCTTCGGGCCCTGGAAATCGGGGCCCAGATCCTCTTCAAGGCCACCAAGGTGGATGGGGTCTATGACGACGATCCCCTGCGCAACCCCCGGGCCCGAAAATATGATTATCTTTCCTACGAAGAGGTTCTATCCCGGGGGCTTAAGGTCATGGACGCCACAGCCATCGCCCTGGCCCGGGAACACGGACTTCCGGTAAGGGTCTTCAATATGTTAAAATCCGGTCAGATAAAAAGGGCCCTTCAGGGAGAAAATATCGGTACGCTGGTGGGGGGTGAGAAAGCATGAAAGAACTCTTCGATGACGGACGCCGACGGATGAAAAAGAGCCTGGAGACCTTCCGGGAGGAAATGGCCCGGGTACGCACCGGGCGGGCCTCGGTGAGTCTGCTCGAGGGCATCAAGGTGGACTATTACGGCACCAGGTTGCCCCTTCCCCAGATGGCCACCATCACCGTACAGGAAGGGCGTTATCTCATCATCCAGCCCTGGGATGTCAACGCCATCAAGGCCATCGAAAAGGCCATCCAGGAATCCGATCTGGGCCTCACTCCCACCAGCGACGGCAAGATCATCCGTATTACCGTGCCCCCCCTTACCGAGGAACGCCGTAAGGAACTGGTCAAGCTGGTGCGCAAAATGGCCGAAGAGGCCCGGGTGGCCATCCGCAATATCCGGCGCGAACTCATGGACGACCTCAAGAAGATGAAAAAGGAGGGGGAGATCTCCGAGGACGACTTCCGGCGCTATCAGGATCAGGTCCAGAAACTCACCGATGAATTCATCCAAGAGATCGAAAAGGTTCTGGAAGCCAAAGAAAAAGAAATCCTGACGGTCTAGGCCGGTGGAACTTGATCCTGAAAGACTGCCCCGCCATGTGGCCATCATTATGGACGGCAACGGCCGCTGGGCCCGGCGGCGGGGGCTTCCCAGATTCTTCGGGCACCGTGAAGGGGTAAAGACCGCCAAACGCATCATCACCAAGGCCTGCGAGATCCCCATCCCGGTGCTCACCCTCTATGCCTTCTCCCGGGAAAACTGGCAGCGCCCCCGGGAGGAGATCGCCGTGCTCATGGACCTCCTGCGGGACTATCTCCGGAGTGAGCTTCCGGTGATGCTGGAAAAGGGTATCCGTTTCCGGATCATCGGCGAACGGGAGAGATTCCCCCAGGACATCCAGGAAATGATCGCCCGCTGCGAGGAGGAAACCGCCTCGGGGCACCGCATGACCCTGGTGCTGGCCTTAAGTTACGGCTCCCGGGCCGAGATCGTCCGCGCCGCCCGACTCCTGGCTCAGGCGGTGCGGGAGGGTCGGATCTCCCCGGAGGAGATCGACGAGACCCTTTTCTCCGCTTTCCTCTACACCGCGGATCTTCCGGACCCGGACCTCCTCATCCGCACCAGCGGGGAAATGCGGCTTTCCAACTTCCTGCTCTACCAGTGTGCCTACACCGAATTCTATTTTACCCCGGTCCTCTGGCCGGATTTTACCGAGGAGGAATTCCTTAAGGCCCTGGCCGATTATCAGCGCCGGGAAAGGCGTTTCGGAAGGATATGAAAAACCTCGTCCTGCGCGTACTTACCGCCCTGTTCCTGTTGCCTCCCCTGGTTTATCTTATCTGGAGGGGGCCTCTGTGGATGCTTTTCGGGTTGAGTCTCCTCCTGGGAGGGCACGCCTTTCGGGAATGGTGGGAGATGTGTCGGTTCCCCCGGGGCCTATTTTTTATCTCCTGCGGGGCCTATTTCGGGGCCTTCTTCCTGGCCTCAAAGACCCTCCCCGGGGCTCTCTGGTTGCTGGTGGCCCTTCCGACCCTTTATTTTCTGGTATATTTCCGAAAGGAAGACTTCCTCCGGCACTTCACCCAGGCCTTAAGCGGCCTCTTTTATCTCTTTCTGGGTTTCTGGGCCCTTTTTCTCATCGCCTCCAAAGGCCGGGGAGATCTCCTCTTTCTCCTGGCGGTGGTCATCCTGGAGGACACCGGAGCCTACTTCGGAGGGCGTCTCCTGGGCCGGAATCCTTTCTTCCCGCGTATCAGCCCCAAGAAGACCCGGGAGGGGTTCCTCCTGGGGCTGATAAGCGGAACCCTGGGAGGGCTGGCGGTGAACCGCTGGCTGGGGCTCTATCCCTGGCCCCTGGCCCTTTTCCTGGGCCTGGCCCTTTCCCTGCTTTCTCCGGCAGGGGATTTACTGGAGTCCATGGTCAAACGATCCTGCGGCGTAAAGGATTCGGGAAGGATCCTCCCCGGACACGGAGGGCTTCTGGATCGGGTGGATGCCCTGCTCTTTGTGGCCCCGTTTTTCTACGCCTTTCTGGAGGTGTGGGGTTGAAGACCCTGGTGGTACTGGGCTCCACGGGTTCGGTAGGCCGCCAGACCCTGGAGGTGGTGGAGGCCTTTCCGGAACGTTTTCGTGTTCTGGGGTTGAGCGCAGCCAGCAACTGGGAGCTTTTAGCCGAACAGGCCCGACGATTCCGCCCCCGGGTGGTGGTCATCCAGCAGGAAGATTTCTACCCCCCTCTGCGGGAGGCTCTGCCCCGGGAGATCGAGGTCCGGGTCGGGGACCGGGCCCTGCGGGAACTGGCCGCCCATCCGGAGGCCGAGCTGGTGGTCTCGGCCATTGTGGGGCTGGCCGGTCTGCCCCCCACCCTGGAGGCCCTTTCCGCCGGAAAGACCGTGGCTCTGGCCAACAAGGAGGCCCTGGTTACCGGGGGGGAATTGATCTTGAGGATCCTCAGGGAGAGGAAGGCCCGCATCCTCCCGGTGGATAGCGAACATTCGGCCCTGTTTCAGGTCCTCAAGGGGCACCGGCGGCGGGAGGTACGGCGGCTTATCCTTACCGCCTCCGGGGGGCCCTTCCGGAAGCGCCCGGCGGAAAGCTTCGCCCGAATCACCCCCGAGGAGGCCCTGAAACACCCCCGCTGGCGTATGGGAGCCAAGATCACCGTGGATTCCGCCACCCTTATGAACAAGGGGCTGGAGGTCATCGAGGCCCACTATCTTTTCGGGATCCCTTATTCCCGCATCGAGGTCCTCATCCATCCGGAAAGTATCGTGCATTCCCTGGTGGAGTTCCGGGACGGTTCCCTTCTGGCCCAGCTGGCCCTTCCGGACATGCGCCTCCCCATCGCCTATGCCCTCTCCTATCCGGAAAGACTCCCCCTGCCCTACCCCCGGCTGGACCTGACCCGTTCCGGTCCCCTGACCTTTGAGACCCCGGATCTGGAAAAATTTCCCTGTCTGGCCCTGGCCTACGAGGCCGGAAAAAGCGGAGGATTCTGGCCGGTGGCCCTTAACGCCGCCAACGAGGTGGCGGTGGAGGCCTTCCTCTCCCGGCGACTGGGTTTCCATCTCATCCCGGTCCTCATCCAGGAAACCCTGTCCCGGCTTTCCTTTTCCGGAAAACCGGGTAACCTAGAGGAAATCCTGGCGGCGGACCGCCGGGCACGAGAGCTGGCCTACAGTCTGGTAGAAGAGCTATGCTTACGGTAGCCGCGGCTTTATTCGTACTTTCGCTCCTGATCATCTTTCACGAATGGGGGCATTTTCTGGCGGCCCGGCTGTGCGGGGTGCAGGTCCTGCGTTTCTCCGTGGGTTTCGGCCCGCGCCTCCTGGGCAAGACCATAGGGGAAACCGAGTTCTGCCTCTCCGCAATCCCGCTGGGAGGGTACGTCAAACTCCTGGGCGAGGGGGAGGAAGAGATCCCGCCCCATCTGAGGGATCGAGCCTTTTCCGCCAAGCCTCTCGGGCAGAGGGCCTTCATCGTCTTTGCCGGTCCTCTTTTTAATTTCCTTCTGGCCTGGTTCATCTTCACCCTGTTCTTTGCGGTCAAGGGCAAACCCCTTCTCCTTCCCGAGGTGGGCAAGGTGCTGGACAACGGACCGGCCGCGCAGGCCGGTATTAAACCCGGGGACCTGGTGACCGCGGTAAACGGAGTCCCGGTGCGCACCTGGGACGATCTCACCCGGCTGGTAAGGAGCCACGGCTCCCGTCCCCTGGTCCTTCGGATCAAACGAAAGGAAGAGACCCTCACCATCCGTCTTCGGCCCCAGATACGCACGGTGAAAAATCTTTTCGGTGAAGAGGTCCGGGTTCCGGTCATCGGCATCGTGGCCTCCGGACGCTTTGTCACCCAGAAGATTCCCCCTTACCGGGCCTTCACCGAGGGGCTTATCCGCACCCTGGCCCTGATCAAACTCACCCTGGTGGCCATAGTCAAATTGGTCGAAAGGGTGCTACCCCTTTCCTCGCTGGGAGGCCCGCTTCTCATCGCTCAGATGGCCGGTCAGCAGGCCCGGGAGGGTTTCCTGGCCCTGCTTCTCTTCGCGGGGATCCTCTCGGTCAATCTGGGGGTCATCAATCTTCTTCCCATCCCCATGCTCGACGGAGGGCATCTCTTCTTTTACGGGATAGAGGCCCTGCGCGGACGTCCCCTTTCCCTGCGCACCCGGGAAAGGATTCAGAAGGTAGGGCTGGCCCTTCTTCTGGCCCTGATGGTCCTGGTATTTTACAACGATCTGGCCCGGCTCTTTCCGCGATGGGTACCCCATCTCTCCCGCCCCTGATCCTGGCCCTGGAGACCTCCGGCGAAACCGGAGGGGTGGCCCTCTACCGGGAAAGGCTCCTGGGGGAGGTCCTTCTTTCGGGTTCCATCACCTATTCGCGGAGGCTTCTGCCGGCGGTGGAATTCCTGCTGCGTCATCTGGATCTCCGGCTGGAGGAGGTGGACATCCTCGCGGTCTCCATCGGTCCGGGGAGTTTTACCGGGTTACGCATCGGTGCCGCCACGGTAAAGGGCCTGTCTCTGGCCCTGGGCAAACCGGTGGTGGCGGTGGATACCCTGGCGGCTCTGGCAGCCCTGGTGCCCGCCTCTCCCTACCCGGTATGTCCGGTCCTGGATGCCCGCCGGGGGGAGATCTTCGCCGCCCTGTACCGGACCGAAGGGGACGAACCCCGGACCCTCCTCCCTCCGGGGCTTTATTCCCCGGAGGCCCTCTGTGCCCATCTCTCCGGCCCCACCCTCTTCGTAGGGGAGGGGTTACGAGTCTATGGAGAGTTTTTCCGGGAAAGACTGGGGGAAAACTTCCGGCAGGCTCCGGGGCATCTCCGCGAGGGGCGGGCCTCGGCCGTGGCCTGGCTGGCCTCCCGCAAGGCCCTGCGGGGTGAATTCTGCGACCCCGCCCGGCTGGTCCCTTCCTATCTAAGAGCCACGGAAGCGGAAAGGAACCGGGGGTGGAAACGTGCTTAGGTTCCTCCTGCGCCGGCTCCTTTCCCTTGCCGTTACCTTCCTGGGGATCACCATCATCAGTTTTGCGGTCATCCACCTGGCCCCCGGCTCCCCGGTAAGCTCGGTGGCGGAGTTCAATCCTAAATTCACCCCGGAGATGCGCGAAAGGCTGCGCCGGGAATTCGGGCTGGACCAGCCCCTACCCGTTCAGTACTGGCGCTGGCTCCGGGGCCTCCTTACCCTGAACCTGGGGCGCTCTTTTGCTCCGGACCGCCGTCCGGTATGGGAAAAGATCCGGGAACGTCTCCCGGTGACCGTGCTCATCAACGTCCTGGCCATGCTCCTCATCCTGGCGGTGGGAATCCCCCTGGGGGTGGCCTCGGCGGTAAGGGAGGGCTCGTTTTTCGACCGGGCGACCACGGTAACGGTGTTTCTAGGGTACGCCATGCCCGGTTTCTGGCTGGCCCTGCTGCTCATGCTCCTTTTCGGGATCAAGCTGGGCTGGCTTCCCATCTCCGGGCTCCATCGGCTCATGGGGTACCAGAGCCTCAGCCTCACCGGAAAGATCCTGGACTGGGCCAAGCATCTCGTGCTCCCGGTATTCGTGGCCGCCTTCGGAGGACTGGCCGGGATCTCCCGCTACATGCGCTACAGCATGCTTGAGGCCCTTTCCCAGGATTATATCCTTACCGCCCGGGCCAAGGGACTTCCGGAACGAACCGTGGTCTATAAACACGCCCTAAGAAACGCCCTCCTTCCCCTCATCACCATCCTGGGGCTCTCGGTCCCCGGGCTCATAGGAGGAAGCGTAATCTTTGAATCCATCTTCGGCATCCCGGGTCTGGGGCAGCTCATGTGGCAGGCGGTGATGGCCCGGGATTACCCGGTAATCATGGGAAACCTGGTGCTGGTTTCGGTGCTCACCCTCCTGGGCAACCTTCTGGCGGACATCGGCTACGCCCTGGCGGATCCCAGAATACGTCTGGAGGGTCGATCCTAGATGGGGGAGACCCTGATCCTGCTCTGGCGTCATCCCTGGGGCAGGTTCTCCCTGGTGGGGGTGGGGATCCTGGTCCTGGTGGCCCTGGCCGCTCCCTATCTCACCCCCTACGATCCTCTGGCCATCGACGTCCGGCACGTGCTCGAACCCCCTTCCCCGGCCCATCCTCTGGGCACCGATCTCCTGGGACGCGACGTCCTTTCCCGGATAATTTACGGAACCCGTATCTCCATGGAGGTGGGGGTGGTGGCGGTGGGGCTTTCCCTGGCGGTGGGCACCTTCCTGGGGGCCCTGGCCGGTTATTACGGCGGATGGGTGGATGGCCTCATCTCCCGGCTCATCGATATCATGCTCTGTTTTCCTACCATTTTCCTCATCCTGGCGGTGATCGCCTATCTCCAACCCTCCATCCTCAACATCATGATCGTCATCGGTCTTACCGGCTGGATGGGGGTGGCCCGACTGGTGCGGGCGGAATTTCTGAGCTTGAGGGAAAGAGAATTCGTTCTCTCGGCCCGGCTGGCCGGGGCTTCGGACCTGCGGATCATTTTCCGGCATCTCCTGCCCAACGCCCTTCCTCCCATTCTGGTGGCCGCCACCCTGGGGGTGGGAAACGCCATCCTCATCGAATCGGCCCTCTCTTTCCTGGGCCTGGGGGTCCAGCCCCCCACCCCCTCCTGGGGGAACATGCTTACCGAGGGAAAGAGCTGTCTGGAGGTGGCCTGGTGGCTTTCGGTCTTCCCCGGCCTGGCCATCCTCATCACCGTGCTTACCTTCAACCTCCTGGGAGAGACCCTGCAGGAGATCACCAATCCCCGGAAACGCGTTTGATCCCTTCCGCTTGCCTCCCCGGAGGCCGTACTTATATTTTGAGCAGAAAATCCACGAAAGGAGGTGATCAATATGGCTGAGTTAATGCTGTGGCGTCCTCTTCAGGAATTAAAGCGTGAAATGGACCGTATCTGGGACGAATTCTTCGGCAGGATGCGTTTTCCGGAGCGCTGGGAGGGGCTGGAATGGAGTCCGGCGATAGACGTATCCGAGACCGATGACGCGGTGGTGGTAAGGGCGGACATTCCGGGGCTCGATCCGGAGGATCTGGAGGTCCGACTCTCCGGCCGCACTCTGACCATCAAGGGTGAGAAGAAGCAGGAAAAGGAGGAGAAGAAGGAGAACTTCTATCGGGTGGAACGGGTTTACGGTTCCTTCGTGCGCACGGTGGATCTTCCGGCCGAGGTGGAGGCGGACCGGGCGGAGGCCACCTACAAGAACGGTGTACTCAAGATCACCCTGCCCAAAAAGGCCGAGGCCCGGGGCAAGAAGGTCAAGATCCGCGTGGAAAAATAACTAGAAGCAGCTCGACTTGCGCATAGCCGGAAGGGCGTGCTCCCGGCACGCCAGCACGTTGAATCAACCCTTGCGCCCCAGATAGGCCTCGCGGATCTCGGGGATGGGTTCCCCGCAGATGGCGCAGCGGGGAACCCCGTTCCACTTCTTCTGGGCCTTCCAGAGTTCTTCGGCCAGCTGTTTGGCTCCCTTGGGTCGGGCCATCAGGAGGGCACCTCCAGGAGTATTTTTACCGAAACCGGCTGCACCTCCCTGAGGATAGTCTGCCGATAGCGACGGAACAACCAGAGGGTCTGGGGATGAGGATGAACGATGACCACCAGTTTTCCTTTTCGATGGGCCTTTTGAAGGATGCTCCGCAACACGGCCTCCAGCCGCCGCCGGTCCAGACTATTATCCAGGAAAACGTCCCTCTGTGCAAACCTGATTTTCAGGGAGGCAGCCACAAAAGGGGCCATAGTCTGCGGAGTGGTGCGACTATCCACAAAAAATAGCCCTTTTTTCTTTATTTCCTCCATAACCCAGAGCATGCGCACCGGATCCCGGGAAAAGAGGGAACCCATGTGCTGATTGACGCCCTCGGCGTAAGGGACCAGGGAGAGCAGATAGCGGGTGCGCCGGCGGATCTCCTTTTCGGACATGGAAACGGTAAGGCCTCCCGGGGGATTGCGGTCCTCGGCCTCCATGGGGAGATGGACCATCACCGTAAAGCCCCGACGATGGGCCTCCCGGGCCAGACGGGGGGTGAAGGGGGCCTGGGGAAGAAAGGAAAAGTTCCGGATGATCCCCAGATCGAAGAATTTTCTCTCCAGGGAGGGACGCTGCCCCATATCATCCAGGATAAAGGCCACCCGGGGTTTACGGAGGGAAGCTGAGGGAGAAGGTTTTCTTACCGAACGCGGAACCCGAGGGGAGGGAGCCACCGCCGGAGGCCTTCTTCGTGGGGGGTGCGGGGCGGGGCCGGGCCGAAAGAGCCGCAGGAAGACCAGGGCCGCCAGCAGGAAAAAAAGCCCCAGCAAGGCCCAGGCCAGGGCCCCGGGAAGATCCCTCCGGGGCCTGCGGGAAGGGGTTTTGCGCCGGGATCGGGCCAAATCTTAATACCGGATCTTGGAGATATTGGGCAGACTCTTCAGGATCTTCAGGGCCTCCCGCAGCTGGAAGTCCTTGCTCAGGAGTTCCTTGGCCGTGGGAGAGACCTTTTCCTCTTTGGATTGCTGGGGATTTTCCAGGTGATGGGCCAGGTCCTTCTCCCGGATTACGGGATGGGTCTTATGCAGACACTCGGGTTTCAGTTCGGGTATCTCTACATCCGGTTCGATGCCCTCGGCCTGAATGGACCGCCCGCTGGGGGTGAAGTACTGTGCGGTGGTGAGACGCACCGCCGAACCGTCCGGAAGGGGAATGATGGTCTGAACCGAACCCTTACCGAAGGTCCGGGTCCCCACGATGACCGCACGATGATTATCCTGCAGGGCCCCGGCCACGATCTCCGAGGCCGAAGCCGAACCGGCGTTTACCAGGACCACCAGAGGATAAGCGTGTTTCCGGGTATTGGGATGGGCCTCGAACTTGAAATTCTGATCCTTCCGACGCCCCTTGGTATAGACGATCAGGCCCTGATCCAGGAATTCATCCGCCACCCCCACCGCGGCGTCAAGAAGCCCTCCGGGATTATTGCGCAGATCCAGAATGAGCCCCTTGAGATGATGTTTCTCCAGATCCGCGAGAGCCGTACGCAGTTCCGAGACGGTCTTCTCCTGAAAGCTGGAGATACGCACGTAGCCGTATCCGGGCTCAAGCATCCGATAGCGCACGCTCTTGATGGGGATGACATCCCGCACCAGGGTGATGTCCTTGGGGGCCTTGAAGCCCTCGCGGAAGATGGTGATGGTAACCTTGGTGCCCTTGGGCCCCCGGAGTAGTTTTACCGCCTGGATCAGGCTCATACCCTTGGTGGACTTTCCGTTGATCTTGATGATCCGGTCGCCGGACTTGAGACCGGCCTTCCAGGCCGGGGTCCCCTCGATGGGGGCCACCACGGTGAGAAAACCGTCTTTAATGGTGATCTCTATCCCTATCCCGGTGAAACTACCCTTGGTTTCGATCTGGAGTTCCTTGTAATCGTCGGGGGTAAGGAAGGAGGAATGGGGGTCCAGATTGGAGAGCATACCCTTAATGGCCCCATAGACCAGCTCCTTGGTGGTTACCGGCTTTACGTAATTGTCCTCCACCAGTTCCAGCACCTGGGAGAAGAGTTTCAGGGCCTCGTAAGGGTCCTGCGGGCCCTTCTGTTTGGCCGACGCGGGAAGACTCGCCCCCCAGAAGACCAGATTCACCCAGAGAAGGATCACCAGCAGTTGCTTCCTCATCTCCTACCTCGCCAGTTTAAGTTCTCGAATATTTAACCATTCCAGGGGATTCTGCGGTTTTCCCCTGTAACGCAGTTCGTAATATACCCCACTGGGGCCAAAAGGGGAGGCCCCTACCCTTCCCAGGACCTCTCCGGTGGAGACCTCCTGACCGGGGAGGACCTTCACCTCGGAGAGCCCCCCGATAAGGGACACGAAACCGTATCCGTGATCCAGGACCACCATCTGCCCCTGACCCTGGATCCACTTGAGACGGGTGACCCGGGCGGCAAAGGGGGCCCGTACCCGGGTTCCCACCCGGGCCCCGATGAAGATACCCGGACTAAAGGAGATCTTTCCGGTAAAAAGGTCCCGGTCCAGACCGAAGAACCTCAGGACCGGCCCGGAGACCGGAGGCAGAAGATAGCCTTTAACCTCAAAGAGGGGGCGCAGGCGCACCCGGGGGTGCTGCACCGGCGGAGGGGAGGAACGCTGCTTTTTGAGTTTCTCCAGTTCCCGGCGGGCCTCCTCCACCTGTCGGCTCAGGGCCTCGATCTCCCTGCGGGCGGCCAGAAGGACCTCCAGGGCCTCCCGATAGAGACGCTTGTTCTCCCGCACCCGCTGAAGCAGGATCTCCTTCTCCTGACGGGCCAGAAGGAGTTCGTGGCGTTTGTCCTCCCTCAGTTCTTTCTGGCGCATGAGCTCCCGCAGCATCTCTTCCTTTTCCCGTTTCAGACGCAGAAGTTCCGCCCGCAGGGTATAGAGATCCTTGAGTTTCTCGCTTTCGTTCTGAATGATGGTGCGAAGATAACTCTCCCGGCGCAGGAACTCGTTGGCCTTACTGGGTTCGAAGAGGAGATTCAACCAGAGGGTTCGATACAGGGTGCTGAAGACCGCGATCTCCCGGCTCAGGTTTTCCCGGAGGGTCCTTTCGCGGCAGGCGAGATCCTCCAGTCTCCGGTTCAACAGGGCGATCTTCTGCTGGGTGGCGGCGATCTTTCGATCCAGAATCCGGATTTCCTCTCCCAGTTTGGAGATCTCCCGGGCCAGGTCTTCCAGTTCCCGGAGGATAGATTTTTCCTTTAGGGTGGCCTGGGTCAGGAGATGTCTTTTCTGGATAATCTTCTCCTTGAGGGAGGAAGCGGCGCCGGCCCTCCCGTTCAGGAGAAGTAACGCCGCACCGAAAACCAGGATACCAAAGCGGAAAAGAATCCCACCCCTCC
>WGAR01000184.1 GCA_015494725.1 Thermodesulfobacteriaceae bacterium
CCCCCTATGGGAGGCTAAAGAATGCGGCCCCTTCTGTCAAGAAGGGGTTTTCTCGGCCGGAGGCCGGGCTTTTCCCCGGTTCTCCAGGGCCCAGAGGAGCTGTTTGCAGAAACCCTGGATGACCCTTACCTCCTGGGCGGTGAGGTCCAGGCGGGAGAGGAAGCGTCTCACCGTGGTCATCCAGAGGGTCTCGTTTTGGTGGGGGATATAATCGATGCGCTTCAGGGTCTCGCGGATGATCTCGTACATGATCTCCAGTTCCTTTACCGTGGCCAGACGGGGTTTGGGAAGCTCCACCTCCGCGGAGGCGCAGAACATTTCATAGAGTACGATGACCACCGCCTGGGCCACATTGAGGCTGGCCGCCTCGGTGGTGGGGATGGTGACCACGGTGTGGCAGTGATAGAGATCCTCGTTGGTGAGCCCCCATTTCTCGTTTCCGAAAAGGAAGGCGATGCGGTTCTCCTGGGATAGATCCACCAGGCGAGGGACGATCTCGCGGATGGTCTCGTGGACCTTGCGCTGTTTTCCCAGCCGGGCGGTGGTCCCCACCACATAGTTGAAATCCGAGAGCGCGGAGACCAGATCATCATAGATCTTCATCCCCTCCAGGATGGGAAGTCCGCTTCTGGTGGCCATGGCCCGCATCTTTTCGGGATGGAGATCCCGGGGGCGCACCAGGATGAGCTGCGAGACCCCGAAATTGGCACAGGCCCGGGCCGCGGAACCGATGTTCTCCGGATAGAGGGTCTCCACCAGCACCACGGCCAGGTTTTCCAGCCGGGTCTTAAGCCTTCGGGTCTTGATCCGTACCTGCATTACCGAGGATTATAATAGCTCCGGCGGGATTTCCGAGGGGTGGATCCTCTCTTTCGGGACCGGGGGACGGAAGAGAACTTGAGAAATTTCCAAAAACATGGAAAATAGTAGGGTTCTCGGTTAAAACGCGGAGGAAGAGGATGTACTTTCAGGATCTGATCGCCAGGCTCAATGCCTTCTGGGCGGAGAAGGGGTGTCTGGTCCTTCAACCCTACGACATGGAGGTAGGGGCCGGCACCTTTCACTGGGCCACCTTTCTCCGGGCCCTGGGGCCGGAGCCCTGGGCCGCAGCCTATCCCGAACCCTGTCGCAGGCCCACCGACGGCCGCTACGGGGAAAACCCCAATCGCCTTCAGCATTATTTCCAGTATCAGGTGGTGATCAAGCCCTCCCCGGAGGATATCCAGGAGATCTATCTGGAGAGCCTTTCCGCCCTGGGTATAGATCCCGCGGACCACGATATCCGTTTCGTGGAGGACGACTGGGAAAGTCCCACCCTGGGGGCCTGGGGGCTCGGCTGGGAGGTCTGGCTCGACGGGATGGAGATCACCCAGTTTACCTATTTCCAGCAGGTGGGAGGGTTCGAGTGCCGTCCGGTAACGGTGGAGATCACCTACGGTCTGGAACGCCTGGCCATGTTCCTGCAGAAGGTGGACAATGTCTTTGATCTGCGCTGGAACGAACGTTTCACCTACGGGGACCTTTACCACCGGTCCGAGGTGGAATATTCCATCTATAACTTTGAGGAAGCCGATACCGCCATGCTGCGGGAACTCTTCGACCGTTACGAGAGGGAGGGGTTGCGTCTTCTGGAACTGGGGCTGGCCCTTCCGGGGTACGACTGTACCATCAAGTGTTCCCATATCTTCAATCTGCTCGATGCCCGGGGGGCCATTTCCGTGGCCGAGCGCACCACCTACATCGCCCGGGTCCGGGCGCTGGCCAAGCGCAGTGCCGAGGCCTGGCTCAGGCAACAGAGGTGAACTCTATTCCGGATAAGGAGTGTGCCGCGGGATGAAAAGGGAAGACCGATGCTTGAAGAAAGCGGCCTAGGGGAGGAGGGAATGGCGAGGGATCTCCTTTTTGAGGTGGGTTGCGAGGAACTTCCGGCGCGTTTCATCGAACCGGCACTTCGGTCCCTGGCCGAGGAGGCGGAGAGGGCTTTTCGCGAGGCCGACCTTGCCTTTGAGGAGATCCGGACCCTGGGTACCCCGCGCCGGCTTGCGCTCCTGGTGGCCGGGCTTTCCGAACGCCAGCCCGACCGGGTGGAGGAGATCCAGGGACCTCCCCGGCGGATAGCCTTCGATCCGGAGGGCAAACCCACTCCCGCAGCCCTGGGGTTTGCCCGCAAACAGGGGGTGGATCTTTCCGAGATTCGGGTCAAAAAGACCCCGCGGGGGGAATACCTCTTCGTGGAAAGGAGAATTCCCGGACGGGCCACCCGGGAGATCCTCCCGGAAATCCTCACCGAACTCCTCAAACGGCTGCCCTTTCCCAAGCGTATGCGCTGGGGGGATCAGGATTTCGCCTTTGCCCGTCCCATCCGTTGGCTGGTGGTCCTCTACGGCGAGGAAGCCATTCCTCTGGAGGTAGCCGGGGTTAAGGCCGGTCGCCTCACCCGGGGGCATCGTTTCCTGGCCCCGCAGCCCCTGGAGATAGGGCATCCCCGCGCATACCGGGATATCCTTCACCGGGCCTATGTGCTGGTGGATCCCGAGGAGAGGGTTTCCCGCACCCGGGAGGAGGTCCTTAAGGCCGCCCGGGAGGCCGGAGGGTTCCCGGAGGAGGACGAGGATCTGTTACGCGAAAACGCGCACCTGGTGGAGTATCCCTTTGCTCTGGCCGGTAGATTTCCGCGGGAGTATCTGGAACTTCCCGAGGCCCTTATTGTCACCGCCATGCGGGAACATCAGCGTTATTTCGCGGTGCGGGATGCCGAGGGGCGTTTGCTTCCGGTGTTCGTGGCGGTGAACAATAATCGGCCGCGTCGTCCGGAGATCCTTCGCGAAGGACACGAGCGGGTGCTGAGGGCCCGGCTGGAGGATGCCCGGTTTTACTGGCAGCGGGATCTGGAGGTCCCTCTGGCCGAAAGAGTGCAGGAGCTTTCGGGGGTGGTCTATCATACCCGGCTGGGGACCCTGGCGGACAAGACCGAGAGATTGAGGTCCCTTTGCGGGTATCTGGCCGGGCTCTGGTTCCCGGAAAAGAAGGAACTAGCCCAGCGCGCCGCGGAACTCTCCAAGGCCGATCTGGTTACCGAGGTGGTGGGGGAGTTCCCCACCCTTCAGGGAGAGATGGGGCGTATTTACGCCCTGAAGGACGGGGAACCCCCGGAGGTGGCGGAAGCCCTTCTGGAACAGTATCTTCCCCGGGGGGCCGAGGAACGGGTGGCCGAGACCCCGGTGGGGATCGTGCTCTCCGTGGCGGATAAGGCCGATACCGTGGGAGCGTTTTTCGCCGTGGGGGAAAGGCCCACCGGGGCCTCCGATCCCTACGGTCTGCGGAGGGCGGCCTACGGTCTCCTGCGCACGGTGTTACGCCATGGGCTGGAGCTTTCCCTGCGGGATCTTTTCACCTTTGTGCTCTGGCTCCTGGAAAGGCAGGGTTTCTTCCGGGAGGACAAGGAGGAGGTGCTCGAGGAGATCCTGGGGTTCGTTCGGCGGCGGCTAGAGGGGGAGCTTGTAGCCATGGGGTTTCCCCAGGATGAGGTTCGTGCGGTGCTCAGGGTAGGGGCCGATGACCCCACCGAGGCCCTGGCCCGGCTCTCGGCCCTCCATGCGGTGCGGGAAAGTCCGGATTTTGCGGCCCTGGCCGTGGCCTTCAAGCGGGTTATGAATATGGTGAAGAAGCTGGAGCGGGAGTACCAGGTGCGGGAGGATCTCTTCGGGGAACCCGAGGAAAAGACCCTCTGGGAGGCCTATCTCCGGGTGAAAGAGGAGGTCGAGCCGCTGCTTTCCGAGCGGCGTTATGAGGAGGCCCTGCGGGCCTTCACCGCCCTTAAGGAACCCATCGACCGGTTCTTCGACCGGGTCTTTGTCATGGTGGAGGATCAGGCCCTGAGGGAGAACCGTCTGGCCCTGCTTCAATCCCTGGCCCGACTTTTCCTGCGTGTGGCCGATCTTTCGGAACTCGATCTCTCGGAGTACACCGGCTAAAGGGGGGCCTGGTTCTATTCCAGCCGGAAGCCCAGGAGGCGGTCTCCCAGGAAACGGCGGGTTTCGCGAATCAGTTCCGGGTGGAGGGCGATGCGCAGGCTCCCGTTGAGATCCACCCGGACTTCACCTTCCGGAAAGATCAGCTCCAGGTGGACCTCGCAGCTTCCCGGGCTGGAGGATAGAAGTTCGCGCAGGGCCTGAAAATCGCGGGCCGGAAGCCCTTCGGCCCGCAGCCGCAGGAGGACCCGCCCCTTGAGAAGCTTGGGGGCTTCGTCCAGGGGACGGATATCTTCGGCCAGGAGGCGCACCCCTCCCTCCTCCTTTTCCACCGTTCCCCGGACCAGGACCAGGCGTCCCTCCTCCAGTATCTCCGCGGCCCGTCGGTAGGCCTCGGGAAAGACCACCGCCTCCACCACGGATTCCCCGTCCTCCAGCTGGACCAGGGCCATTCGTTCGCCCCGGCGGGTGGTACGGAGCTTGATCGTTCCCAGGGCCGCCCCCAGATAGATCTTTCGCCCCTCCGGCGCCTGCGCCAGATTGGAGACCGTGTAAGGAGTCACCGCGGAGAGCCATTCCCGCCACACCGACAGAGGGTGCCCGGTGAGGTAGAAGCCCAGGGCCTCCCGTTCGTGGAAGAGTTTTTCCTCCGGACGCCAGTCCGGCATTTCGCGCAGGGAGGGGCCGGAGACCGGACGGGCCTCCGGAGCGGCGGTCTCAAAGATGGAGATCTGCCCCCGGCTGCGGGCTTCGCGTTCCCGGTGGGCCCAATCCATCACCGCCTCCAGGTTGTGAAAGAGGAAGGCCCGATTGGGTTCCAGGCTATCGAAGGCCCCGGCCTTGATCAGGGCCTCCAGCACCCGGCGGTTGATCTTGCCCGGGTCCATCCGCAGACAGAAATCCTCGAAGGACCGGAAGGGCCCGCCCCGTTCGCGTTCGTTTACGATTTCCTCCACCGCGGCCTGCCCCACGTTCTTTACCGCCGCCAGACCGTAGCGGATACCCTTTCCCTCCAGGGCGAATTCCACCCGGCTGGCGTTGATGTCCGGGGGATAGACCTCGATCCCCATGCGCCGGCACACCGCTACGTATTTCATC
Organism: Thermodesulfobacteriaceae bacterium; assembly: GCA_015494725.1. Classification (GTDB taxonomy): domain Bacteria; phylum Desulfobacterota; class Thermodesulfobacteria; order Thermodesulfobacteriales; family Thermodesulfobacteriaceae; genus Thermosulfurimonas_A. The sequence goes on from WGAR01000184.1 coordinate 5,070, forward strand.
ACCTCCTCGGCCCGGCCGGCCTCGTAGGAAAGCACCGCAGCCATGTAACACAGAGGATAATGGGCCTTGAGATAAGCGGTTTGATAGGCCACCAGGGCATAAGCCGCGGAATGACTCTTGTTAAAACCGTAACCCGCAAACTTTTCCATGAGGTCGAAGATGTGTTCGGCCAGTTTGCGGTCGATGCCCCGTTCCACCGCTCCGGAGACGAAACGTTGGCGCTGTTCGGCCATGACCTCCGGGATCTTTTTGCCCATGGCCTTGCGCAGGATATCGGCCTCGCCCAGGGTATAGCCGGCCAGTTCCTGGGCGATCTTCATCACCTGTTCCTGATAGAGGATTACCCCGTAGGTTTCGCGCAGGATGGGTTCCAGTTTGGGGTGGAGATAGTCGGGTTTGCGGCGTCCGTGTTTGACCTCCACGTACTGATCCACCATGCCGGACTCGATGGGACCGGGCCGATAAAGGGCCAGCACCGCGATGAGGTCGTTGAAAGTGGTGGGCTGAAGCCGCCGCAGGAGGTCCTTCATGCCCGGGGATTCCAGTTGGAACACGGCGTCGGTTTCTCCGCGCCGCAGGAGCTCGAAGGTCTGGGGGTCGTCGAGGGGGATGCGGTTCAGATCCACCTCCTCCCCGTGGTACTCCCGCACCAGCTTTACCGCCCGATCCAGGATGGTAAGGGTTTTGAGCCCCAGGAAATCGAACTTGATGAGGCCGATCTTTTCCACGGCCTTCATGTCGAACTGGGTGATGATTTCCCCCTTGTCTCCCTTCATCAGGGGCAGATATTCGGTAAGGGGCCGGTCGGCGATGACCACCCCGGCGGCATGGGTGGAGGAATGCCGGGGGAGCCCTTCCAGGGCCCGGGCAATGGCGAAGAGCTGGCCCACCCGTTCGTTTTTTTCGGCCAGTTCCCGGAGACGGGGTTCGGCAGCCAGGGCCTTTTCCAGACTCACGTTAGGGCCTTCGGGGATGAGTTTGGCCAGGGGATCAATCTCCTTGGGTTTGAATCCCAGGGCTCGCCCTACGTCTCGTACCACCGCCCGGGCCTTGAGCTGCCCGAAGGTGGCGATCTGGGCCACGTACTCCGCTCCTCCGTACCGGTTGCGCACGTATTCGATCACCTCGTCCCGGCGCTCCATGCAGAAATCCACATCGATATCCGGGAGGCTTTCGCGTTCCACATTGAGGAACCTTTCGAAGAGGAGGCCATACCGGATGGGGTCCAGGTTGGTGATCCCCATGGCGTAGGCCACCAGGCTTCCGGCGGCCGATCCCCGCCCCGGCCCCACCGGAATGCCCCGGCTGCGGGCCCATTCGATGAAATCGGCCACGATAAGGAAATAACTGGCAAAGCCCTTCTTCTTGATGACCTCGATCTCGTAGTCCAGACGTTCCCGGTACTCGCTCTCCGGAGCCGCCAGCCCCGGTCCGCTCTTCAGTTCGGTCAGACGCCTCTCGAAACCCTGCCGGGCCTTCTCCTCAAAGACCTCCTCGTAGCTCTTGCCCGGCGGAAGGGGATAGACCGGGAACCGGGGTTCCCCCAGGCGGAGTTCCAGGTTGATTCTTTCGGCAATGGCCAGCGTGTTGGTGAGGACCTCCGGAGGATAATCCCGGAAGCGGCGGGACATCTCCTCCGGGGAGGCCAGATAGACCTGATCGGTCTCGAACCGGAATCGATTGGGATCGTCCAGGGTTTTCCCGGTCTGGATACACAGCAGGACCTCATGGACGAAGGCATCCTCCGGGGACAGGAAATGGCAGTCGTTGGTGGCCACCACCGGGAGCCCCAGGTGTTCGGCCATCTCCATCAGCACCTCATTGACCTTCCTCTGTTCGGGAAGCCCGTTTTCCTGGATCTCCAGATAGAAACGCCCGGGAAAGAGCCGACTGTAGGTTCGGATGAGCTGCAGGGCCCGATCCCGGTCGCCGGAGAGGATGGCCGCGGGTATTTCCCCGTGCAGACAGGCCGAAAGGGCGATGAGCCCTTCGTTGTATTTTTGGAGCAGCTCCTTGTCGATACGGGGTTTCCAGTAAAATCCCTCGAAATGGGCCAGGGTGGCCAGCCGACACAGATGTCGATAACCGGTCTCGTTTTCCGCCAGCAGCACCAGGTGGTAGCCGGCCTCGTGGGCGCTTTTGGCCTTCTTTTCGAACCGGGAGCCCGGGGCCACATAAAACTCGCAGCCGATAAGGGGTTTTACCCCGGCCTCCCGCATCTTTTCGTAGAAGTGGATGACCCCGAAGAGGTTGCCGTGGTCGGTTATGGCCACGGCCGGCATCTTGTATTCCAGGGCCTTACGGGCCACGTCCTCCACCCGCAGGGCCCCGTCCAGAAGACTCCACTCGGTATGCAGATGGAGGTGTACGAATTCAGCCACGGCTACCTCGAGTCCGTATTTTACCCTTTCCGTTGCCGACTTCATCGTCCGGCCCCGAAACCCAACCCCGGCATTTCCCGAAATTTTTTGGCCCTGATGAAATTGTTCTTTTTAGGAGTCAAAAGCGGGGTTTTGAGGCTACAAAAGGCGGATATTTTTACTTAATCGTCTTTAATGTCCTATATTGTCCCTATTCAGGCCGGAAAATTCGGGTTGATCGGTACGGAGGTTTCGGCTAAATAGGGATATAAGCTCATGGGTATAGAGTTTCCCCATCGACACCTCCTGGAGATAGGGCCTCTTTCGCGGGAGGACATCGAAGTTATTCTTCGTACCGCGGCCAATCTTAAGGAGATTCTCCGGCGTCCCATTCCCAAGGTGCCCACCCTGCGGGGCAAGGTGGTGGCCAATCTTTTTTTTGAACCCAGCACCCGCACCCGTCTTTCCTTCGAACGGGCGGCCAAGGTGCTTTCGGCGGAGGTGCTGAATTTTTCGGCCCGCGGCAGCAGTCTGGAGAAGGGGGAGAACCTGCTGGACACGGTGCGCAACCTCATGGCCATGGGGCCGGATCTTTTCGTGATTCGTCATCCGGCCTCCGGGGCGCCGCATTTCGTGGCCCGACACGTAAGGATCCCGGTGATCAACGCCGGGGACGGTTTTCACGAACATCCCACCCAGGCCCTGCTGGATCTTCTCACGGTCTGGGAAAGGAAAGGGCCGGATCTCCGGGGGCTCAAGGTGGCCATTATCGGAGACATTCGACACAGCCGGGTGGCCCATTCCGACATCCTCATCTTCCGGAAGATGGGGGCCGAGGTATATGTTTCCGGCCCGGGGACGCTTCTTCCCCCGGAGCGGGAGGCCCTGGGGGCCAGGGTGTGTTTGCGGGTGGAGGAGGCCGTGGAGGGGGCCGGGGTGGTGATGGCCCTGCGGGTGCAGAAGGAACGCCACGGACGTCCGCTTTTCCCGAGCTGGCACGAGTATGCCCGTTTTTTCGGGTTGAACCGCAGGGTCCTGGCCCGGGCCGCAGAAGGCGCCCTGCTTATGCATCCCGGACCCATCAACTGGGGGATCGAACTGGCCCCGGAACTGGAGGATTTTCCCGGGCAGGTTATCCTGGAACAGGTGGAAAACGGGGTGGCGGTAAGGATGGCCCTGCTGTTACTGCTTCTCAAGGCCGGTGAGGCCTGAGCGAGGGAAAAGACCATGGAGGAAGGGCCTCTGAGCACGGAGCGATTCCTTATTCGCGGAGCCCGGATCCTGGATCCCTCCCAGGGGCTGGACCAGGAGGGGGATCTCCTGGTAGAGGAGGGGCGCATCGCCGCCCTGGACCGGGAGATCCCGGTGGAGGAGGGGGTGCGGGTGATTGAGGCCCGGGGATGCTGGCTCCTTCCCGGGCTGGTGGATATGCACGTCCATCTGCGGGAACCCGGTGAGGAATGGAAGGAGGATCTGGAAAGCGGTTTGCGGGCCGCGGTGGCCGGAGGGTTTACCGCGGTGGCCTGTATGCCCAATACCCGTCCCCCGAACGACTCCCCGGAGGTGACCCGGTATATCCTGGATCGGGCCCGGAAGGTGGGTCGGGCCAGGGTCTATCCGGTAGCCTGTATTTCCAAAGGCCAGGAAGGGAGGGAACTTGCGCCCTTCGGGGAGCTTCGCGAGGCCGGGGCGGTGGCGGTCTCCGACGATGGGCGTCCGGTGGCTGATTCCGGGCTCATGCGCCTGGCCCTGGAGTACGCCCGAAGCTTCGATCTCACCGTGATTTCCCATGCCGAGGATCCGGGGCTTTCCGCCGGAGGCCAGGTAAACGAGGGGCCGGTCTCGGCCCGGCTCGGGGTGAAGGGTATCCCGGCTGAGGCCGAGGCGGTGGCGGTCTTTCGGGAAGTAGCCCTGGCGGCCCTGGTGGGTTATCCCGTACATATCGCCCATGTCTCCACCGCGGCTGCGGTGGAGATCCTGCGCCGGGCCCGGGAAAGCGGGTTCCCGGTTACCGCGGAAACCGCTCCCCATTACTTCACCCTTACCGAAGAGGCGG
>WGAR01000185.1 GCA_015494725.1 Thermodesulfobacteriaceae bacterium
TCAACGACAAGGAAGGCACCATGACCATTGACGGGGTGCCGGTGAAGGTCCTGAGGGAGGCACGCAATCCCAAAGAAATCAAGTGGAAGGAGGAGGGGGTTCGCCTGGTAGTGGATACCACCGGGGTCTTTCGTGATCCCCAGGCCGAACCAGACGCCCCCAAAGGGGCGCTGCGGGGACATCTGGCCGCCGGGGCGGAAAAGGTGATTCTTTCGGCCCCTTTCAAGCTCAAAGACAAGGAAAAGGGGTTTCCGGAGGATTCCGTTACCGTGGTTTATGGGATCAATACCGAAGACTATCGCCCGGAAAAACACCGAGTGATCTCGGCGGCTTCCTGCACCACTACCTGCCTTTCCTACATGGTAAAGCCTCTGCTGGATCATTTCGGGGCGGATCGCATCCTTTCCGCTTCTATGGTTACGGTACATGCGGTGACCAATTCCCAGTCCGTGCTGGATCGGCCTCCCAAGAGCGGGGCCAAGGATCTGCGCAAGACCCGGAGCATCTTCAACAACATTATTCTCACCACCACCGGAGCGGCCGAGGCCCTGGCTCTGGTGATCCCGGAAATGAAGCGTATCGGTTTCATGGCCGAAAGTGTGCGGGTGCCCACGGTTACCGGGAGTCTTATCGTCCTGGTGGTAAACCTCCAGGACGAGAGCCTGGAGAACCGGATTACCCGGGAGGTCATTAACGGTATCTATGAGAAGGCTGCTGAAGGCCCGTATAAACCCTATCTGGTATTTACCATGAAACAGAACGTTTCTACGGATATCATCGGCTATCCTCAGGCTGCGGCCATTATCGAGGGTGCGGAGACTCATACCCGTACCGCCCTGGCCCGGGTGGACCTTTCCAAGGCCTGCAAAGGGCTTTCGCCGGAGGAGGTAAAGGGGCTTTCCTGTGCCCATGTGGAGGTGCCGGTTACCCAGGCGGTGATTTACGGATGGTACGACAACGAATTCGGATCCTATGTAAATATGCTGGGGCATCTGACCGTCCATATTGCCGAAAAGATGCTTTAATAAGGAGGGGGGCATGCGTCGTATAGATCAACTGGAGGTTTCCGGAAAGAGGGTCCTGGTACGGGTGGACTATAACGTACCCCTGTCGGAAGGACGGGTGAGGGATGACACCCGGATTCGGGCCAGTCTTTCCACCCTGCGCTATCTCAAAGAAAAGGGGGCCAGGATAATTCTTTGTTCCCATCTCGGGCGTCCCAAAGGAGAGCGCAAGCCCGAGTTTTCGCTGCGTCCGGTGGGGGAAAGGCTTTCCGAATTGCTGGGGGAAGAGGTGCGGTTTGTGGAGGACTGTGTGGGGCCGGAGGTGGAAAAGGCGGTTTCGGAACTGGAACCCGGGCAGGTTTTGTTGCTGGAGAACTTGCGTTTTCACGCCGGAGAGACCAAAAATGATCCGGAGTTTGCGGCTTCTCTGGCGGCCCTGGCCGAGGTGTACGTAAACGATGCGTTTTCGGTGAGCCATCGGGCCCATGCCTCGGTAGTGGGGGTGCCGGAACGAATGAAGGAAAAGGCCGCGGGATTTCAGCTGGCCCGGGAGATAGATTACCTCTCCCAGGCCCTGGATGCTCCGGAACGTCCGCTGGTGGCGGTTATAGGCGGGGCCAAGATCTCCGGAAAGATAGAGGTGTTGCGTAATCTCCTGCGCCGGGTGGACAAGTTGCTCATCGGAGGGGCCATGGCCAATACCTTTCTTACAGCCGAGGGGTTTTCTCTGGGGCGTTCCCTGGTGGACGAAAGCGAGATCGAACTGGCCCGGGAGATACTGCTGGCTTCCGGAGAGCGCGGGGTCAAGGTCTATCTGCCTGTGGATCTGGTGGTAGCCGAGGACGAAAAAGCGGAGGGGGGAGAGGAGGTTCCGGTGGAGGCTGTCCCGGCGGACAAAGCGGCCTACGATATAGGAGAGGAAACCCTGATCCTTTTTGCGGAGGCCCTTTCCGGAGCCGGGACAATTATCTGGAACGGTCCGATGGGTCTTTTTGAGAACCCGGCCTTCGCTTATGGCACGGTGGGTCTGGCGCGGGCCATAGCTGCGGAGAACGCCCTGACTCTGGCCGGAGGCGGTGATACCCTGGCGGCTATTAAACGGGCGGGGGTGGCTCGCGCTTTCTCCTATCTTTCCACCGGTGGAGGGGCCTTTCTGGAGTTTCTGGAGGGCAAAAAACTCCCTGGTATAGCTGCATTGGAATAGCCTACGGGGAGGGGTGGTCTTCCGGGGCCACCCCTCCTGCGCGGGCCAGTTTGCGCAGGAGTTCGGCCTTGGACGAAACTCCGAGCTTGCGATAGATGCGCTGAAGGTAGGTTTTTACCGAAGATTCGGAAAGGTGAAGCAGAGAAGCGATTTCTCGGATGGCTTTACCGGAAACGGCCAGTTTAAGGATTTCCCATTCCCGATAGGAAAAAATCTCACGTGGGGCCCCCAGGCTACGACATACTTCGGCCAGATGGGTTTCCTGCTCTTCAGGGGGTGATGGAGAATCGGGGGCGCTGGAGATACTTTCAGAGGATTTGCGACTAAGGGTGCTTTGTACAAAATAAAAGAGGATGAGACCTATTCCCAGCACCAGATTTCCGCCTGTACACATAAAAAGGGGCCATCTTTGTGCGTAAAGAAGGGGTAGTCCTACTGTAGGACCGGCGAGCATGCATCCGGCACCGAGACCGAAGCGCCGGATTACGTCTCGTCCTTGAAGAAAAAGTCCCAGGCAGAAGATATCCATGAAACCGGCTGCAGCCTGTACGGCGTACATGGCCAGATTGCTGGTAAGGCGATTAAAGTCATGTAGAAAGGCCACCGCAAAGACCCCCATTCCCACTCCGATGGCCAGCGGGTAATCTCGCTTTTGGTGAAAGAGTAAAGCAGCCAGAAGGACGGCCCCCAGATAGAAAAAGAGTTCGAGGCCCTGGAAATAGGAAAACCGGACGTAAAAGGGCATGAGACATACATAGAAGGTACCGATAAGGAGATAAAAGATAAAAATGAAAGGCAGGTAAGCTAGGAGGTCGCGGAGGGGTTCTTTTTGTTGCGGATGGAAGGGGGCGGGAATTTGAGCCAGGAGCAGGAGGCCCAGAAAGGGGAAAAGTATTTTCTGGGGCGGGTCTATCCAGAGAAAGAGAGCCAGGAATATATTTCCCAGGGCCAGGCCCCGGGCTGCGGCCATCACCGGATGGGAACAGGAGCGCAGCAGACAACCTATTCTGATCGCCAGAAGGGCCGAGGTGAGGCCCAAAAGGAGGAGAAAGATGTTCTGGAGAGGGCCGAGGAAGGGATAGATAGCGGTAACCAGGGTGGTAATTATCCCGGCCGTGAGAGAGACCCGGGAGAAATTTATGCGGTATCCCAGGAGGCCGAAAAGGAAAAGCCCCAGGGTGTGGGGAAGCAGGAACCAGGGAAAACTTTGGGGCCCGTTCAGGCGGAGAAAAAAGTAGCCCTGCAAGGGAAAGGCGAAGAGCCAGCAGTCGTAAGCGGCGATGGAGAGTATGGGCCAGAGGTCCCGTCTTCCCGGAGTCGTTTTTCTTCACCCCCTGAGATAGAGGCCTAGACTACAAAAAGACTACAAAAGGACTACAAAGTCGTCAACCGAAAAGACGACAAATTTTGAACATGGACTACATTTTGCCGACTTGCCTTCTGGAAAAAATTTCTTTAAGGTGAAATATTCCAGCGCGTTGAGGTTAACGGGGAGGTGTTTGAAGGTTTTTTGGGGTAGAGAGGGTAGAACGATGAGCGGGGCTTCCCCGGCCTTATTCCGGGTTGGGTTTTTGTTCAAAAATTTCGATCTTATTTAGTGTTCTACGCTAAACCGGTCCTTATGCACCTCTTTGAGATCCGGGAGTTGGAGATTTCTCTGGGCTAATTTTCGTAATATTCGGAATTATGGTTCCCGGAAAGGGGCCGGATTTTGCTTGACTTAGGGAAGGGTTGAAGTTAACTTACCTAAGCGTTTGATTCCGGCTTAAGGGTGCGGTGGAATGTCCAGGTCAGATACGTCTTATAACGGGAAGGGTGGAGGCAGGCGCTTAAGCGGGGAGGAGGAAGCTATCCTTAGAGCCACCAAGGAGATAGTCATCAAGTTTATTGAGATGGGGCGGTGTTCCCCGGCTTCCTTCGAAGAGGTCTTTAGTCTGGTATATCGGACGATAAAAAAAACCCTGAATAATTCTTGACAGGTTTGGGGGGTAAAGTTACCTTTAACCTGGTGGGCCGGTAACTCAGCTGGCAGAGTACTGGCCTTTTAAGCCAGGAGTCGCAGGTTCGAATCCTGCCCGGCCCACTTAGAGA
>WGAR01000186.1 GCA_015494725.1 Thermodesulfobacteriaceae bacterium
ATCACCACTCCCCGGGCCCCCAGGACCTCGGCGCTGCGGATCAGGGAACCCACGTTCTGAGGATCGGTGAGCTCATCCAGCAGAAGGACCACCGGATCCGGTACGGAAGAGAGTTCCTCCTCGAATTCCGGCCAGGAAAGATAATCGAATTCCCGGAGGTAAGCCACCACTCCCTGGGTGGGGGCCCCGGAGGGGACCTTGGGAGGATGGAACTCGCGGACCACCTTGACCGGCACCTCCAGGTTTCGGGCCAGATCCAGGATGCGCCGGCGTTTTCCCTTCAGCCCGGAGGCGGCAAGCCATATCTCCTCCACCCGTTCGGGCTGGCTTCGGAGGAGCTCCAGGACCGGATTGACCCCCCAGACCACCCGGCTCATGAGAGGGCCCGCTGGGGGCGGCATTTTTCGGCCCTCACGATGGCCGCCAGATCCGCAAAGGCCTGTTCTATTTCCTGGTTGATGACCACGTAATCGAACCAGGGAGCAAACTGCATCTCTTCCCGGGCCCGGGCCAGCCGACGCCTCAATACCTCCTCGGACTCGGTCCCCCGCCGGCGTAAACGCCGTTCCAGTTCCTCCATACTGGGCGGAGCCACGAAGACGAATACCGCTCTCTCCCTCAGCTTACGGCGTACCTGAGAGGCCCCCTGCACGTCGATGTCCAGGAGGAGATCCTCCTCTCCGGAAAGGGCCCTTTCCACCTCGGTTTTGCTGGTACCGTAGAGGTGCCCGTGCACCTCGGCCCATTCCAGGAAGGCCCCCTGCCGGATCAGGTCTTCAAACTCCCGGCGGGAGACAAAATAATAATCCCGGCCGTGCACCTCGCCCGGCCGGGGGGAGCGGGTGGTGTGAGAGACCGAAAAACGAAAACCCAGCCGCTGGATTAAAAGATGACAGAGAGTCGTCTTTCCCGCCCCCGAAGGGGCGGAAACCACCAAAAGTAACCCTTTTCCAGCCATCTTCAGGAGGACTTTCGCTTACGCCTGGAGGTTGTTTTTTCCTCCTCCTCGGAGGCGTTGTGCCCCTCGGCCCGCTCTTCGTGCATTTTCAGGAGATCCGAGGTGAGGCGTTGAGCAATGGTCTCCGCCTGGATGGCCGAAAGGATGACGTGGTTGGAATCGGTAATGATGATGGACCGGGTGCGCCTTCCCTGGGTGGCATCGATGAGACGTTTGGTTTCCTTGGCCTCCTCCCGAAGCCTTTTCATGGGAGCGGAATTGGGGTTTACGATGGCCACCACCCGCTCGGCTACCACGGAGTTCCCGAAACCAATATTCAAGAGACGACACTTACAGCTCATTTCCTATTCCTCCCTTTTCCGTTTTTGCGTTTTCTTTTTAAACCTCCTTTTTGTGAATGTCAAATCCCGGACGCAGGCGTTCCGGGAGGAGGGAAAGGAGGGGTTGAAGGAGAATGAGTTTCAAAGGGGGCCAGGCCGCGTAGAGGATGAAGAGGACGAAGAGGGTAATCCTGGGTTCCAGGGCGATGATGGCAAAGGCCAGGATCATCAGGGGCAGGAGATAGGTGAGCTGACTCTCTCGGAAACGAAGCACCTTGAAGCTGGGGTAGGGCAGGGGAGAGATCATGAGAAAGGAGACCAGATAGATCATGAGCAGGAGCGCGATGTGTTTTACCGGGAAGACCGCGCCGATGCGGTTCAGGAAGATGATGGTGGCAGCGATCAACCCGGCCGCCGCCGGACTGGGAAGCCCCTTGAAATAGGCCCGGGGGCCGGGTTCCTCCACGTTGAAACGAGCCAGACGCAGGGCGGTGCAGGCCACATAGACGAAGGCCGCCAGCCAGCCGTAACGGCCGTAAGGCTTAAGGGCGAATTCGTAGGCCAGCAGCCCCGGGGCCACCCCGAAAGAGACCATGTCGCAAAGCGAGTCGTATTCCATCCCGAAGCGGGTAACCGAGGAGGTGAGCCGGGCCAGTCTTCCGTCCAGGATGTCGCAGAGCATGGCCAGAAAAATGGCCCAGGAGGCCACGGTGATCTTTCCCGAAAGGGCGGCCACCAGGGCAAAGAACCCGGAAAACAGGTTGCCGGTGGTGAAAATATGGGGCAGGAGGGTGATCCGTCTCATTCGGTCTTCCAGGGCAGGAGGGCCAGAGGGGTCTCGCCGGCGCGTACCCGGTGTCCCTCCCGAACCAGGACCCGGGTTCCCTCCGCAGGGAAGAACACCTCGACCCGGGAACCGAACTTGATCATTCCCAGACGATCCCCGGTGAGGACCTCGTCTCCCGGGCGCACGTAACTGACCGTGCGCCGGGCCAGAAGACCGGCCACCTGAACCACCAGGATGGGAATTCCGTCGTCCCTTTCCATCCAGTAAAGGCGTTTTTCGTTCCACTCCAGGGCCGGATCCCAGGAGGCCGGTAATTTGCGCCCGCGGGAAGAGATGACCTGAAGGATGCGTCCGGGGACCGGAGCCCGGTTCACGTGTACGTCGTGCAGGCGCATGAAGATCCCCACCCGATAGACCGGGCCGGGAAAACCCTCGTATTCGGGGTAATAACGCACGGTGGATACCACTCCATCCGCCGGAGAGATCAGGAGCTCCCTATCCGGCACGGGTTCACGGGAGGGATCCCGGAAGAACCACACCAGGGCCCCGGTGACCCCGGCTGCGGCCAGTCCCAGAGATTTTTTTCTCAGAAGGGCTGCGGTCCCCCCGGCCCCCCCGGCTAGCAGGATCCAGGGCCATCCCTCGCGGGCTATGCGCATCATTCTTCCCCTCCGTTCCTTTCCCGGGCCAGTTCCAGGCGGGCTTCCATGGCCATGATCTGGGCCTCTACCGCCACGCGGATGTCCTGCGGGGAGGGGTTCAGCGGAGCCAGCGCCGCCCGTACGATCTTTTCGGCCTTGCGCAGGGTGGCCTCCGGATCCCCCGGAACCGCCGAGGTATCCAGCACCACGTCGCCTCCTACTGCGTAGAGTTTCCCATCCGGTCCGCGTCTGTAAATATAATGGGGACCGCTGCGTACCAGTTCGCCTCCGGCCACCAGATGGGCCCTTTCGTGGGCCCGTACCGCCTGATCTATCCGCCGAAGCCGGGATAATTCCAGCAGTTCCCGCAGCTCCGCAAGTTCCCTTCCGGGCCCGGAAGGAGTCTTTTTCTCGGCTCCGCCCTTTTCCGGGGCCGAGGCCCGGACTTTCTGAAGCTGCATCGCTCCATGTATGACCCCGGATAGGCTTCCGATCCGCACCTAGTCCTCCAGTTTCTCCTTTACCGAGGGGAAAAGCTCGATATCGGTGTGGGGCAGGAAAAGAGCCGAGAGGTAATAGTCCATATATCCCGGATGGGCCGAGAGCTCAAAATGGGTCATCATCCTGGCCACCTGCACCGCCCGGGACCGATAGGCCGTGGAAAGGGCCATCAATTTTGCCCCCAGAAGACTGCTGTTCCCCACAAAGTAAAATCTATCCCGGGGCAGGTCCGGAAGCAAGCCGATGGTGATGGCCTGTTCCAGGTCCAGATAACTTCCGAAGTTCCCGGCCAGAATCACCCGTTCCAGGTTCTCCACCGAAAGTCCCACCGACTCAAGCAGGGTCTGGCATCCGGCAAACATGGCCCCTTTGGCCCGGATGAGGTTGTCTATGTCCGCCTCGGTGAAGACGATATCCTCTCCGGTGGCCGAATCTTCGGCAAAAACCAGGACATATTCCCATCCGTAACGTCCCTCCCGCAGACGGGGATGATCGAGGTCCCGCCGGTATTTGCCGGAGCGATCTATAAGCCCGGTGAGGAAGAGGCTGGCCAGGAGGGCGATGATCCCCGAGCCGCAGATGCCCTTGGGTTTGCGCCCTCCGATGGTGAGGATCATGGGTTCATAGGTGATGGGATTGATGTGCACCGCCTCGATGGCCCCCACCGTGGCCCGCATCCCGTGTTTGATCCCCCCGCCCTCGAAGGCCGGCCCCGCGGAACAGGAGGCACAGGCCAGAAAGTCCTTGTTCCCCACCACGATCTCCCCGTTGGTTCCGATGTCGATGAAGAGGGTAAGGGGTTCCTCGGCGAAGAATCCGGTGGCCACCACGCCGGATACGATGTCTCCTCCCACGTAACTGGCCACACAGGGAGAAAATTCCACCATGGCCCCGGGCCCGGCGGGTAGCTTCAGGGCCTCGGCCGGAGCCGGGGGATAAAAGGCCGCCACCGGTACATAGGGGCTTTCGCGCAGAAACCGGGGCTCCAGCTCCAGAAGGAGGTGGGTCATGACCGTGTTTCCGGCCACGGAGATATGGTCGATTTCCTCCACCGCCCTCTGGGCCTTCTGGCAGAGTTCCTGGATCAGTTCTCCCAGTCGTTCCCGTACCTTTTCCGAGAGGGTGCGCAGCCCTCCCTCGCGTCGGGCGAATTCGATGCGACTGATGACATCCTCTCCGTAACTGATCTGGGGGTTGTAGTCCGAGGTTTCGGCCAGCACCTCCCCGGTGGTGAGGTCCAGAAGCTCCAGGCACAGGGTGGTGGTGCCCACATCTATGGCTACGGCCAGTCCCCCTTCCCGCCGACCGGAGGAGACCCGACGGATAACCGGGATCCGGCGTTCGGGGTGATGGTAGATACCCACCGTGACCCGAAAGTTATCCTCCCGCAGGGTGTAGGGAAGGGAACGCAGGAGATCCCACTCCGCCTCGGGTTCTTCCCCCAGGATCTCTTTGAGGGCCTGTTTTAGCCGCCGAAGGTCCGGAAGGTTGTCGGAGAGATCCGGGGGATGGAGTTCGAGATAGAGCCTTCGGAAGGCCGGTTCGGGTTGGATGGTCCGGAATTCGGTGCGGGAGAGCCAGGCCGTGGCCCGCCGTTTGGGGGTGCGCAGTAGGGCCCGGCGGTCCAGATAACTTTCCACCGGTACCCGGACCACCAGATCGGTTTCGGGGATGAGGGTGCAGGCCTTAAACCCTCCCTCGGGCAGGGCCTCCCCCCGGGCCTTTCCCTCTTCCAGGAAGACCCGGCATTTATTACATACCCCGGCCCCGCCGCAGGAGGCATTGATATGGACCCCCACCCGCATGGCTGCATGAAGTACGGTTTCGTCTTTGGCGGTTTCGACCTCCACCTCAAAGGGCAGAAACCTAATCCTGGGCATCGTCCTCCTCCGGTAGGATTTCGCCTCCCCCGAGCACCAGTTCCCCCTGATAAAACACCGCAAACTGCCCCGGTGTTACCGCCCTCTGCGGTTTTTCCCATATTACCCGGTAAACGCCGGGCCCCCAAGGCCGCACCTCGGCCGGGGCCTCCCGATGTCGATAACGAATGCGCACCTCGGCCCGAAAGGGTTTCCCCGGTTCCACCGGGTAGATGAAGTTGACCCCTCCCACCAGGAAACTCCGGACCAGGAGGTGTTTTTTCTCCCCCACGATGACCCGATTTCGGCGGGGATCGAGACGTACCACGTAATAGGGTTTGCCCAGCCGGAGTCCCAGCCCCCGGCGTTGCCCCACGGTATAGGCGTAGAGACCCCGATGTCGCCCCACCACCCGACCATCCACGGTTACGATCTCCCCCGGGGGAAAATCCAGGCCCCGGAAGAGTTCCCGGTAATCACCCCGGATAAAACAGACCTCCTGGCTCTCCGGTGCGGTGAGGGGAAAAAGACCGATGCGTACCGCCTCCCGGATGACCTCCTCCTTGAGGTAATCCCCCAGAGGGAAGAGCACCCGGGCCAGGGCCTCCTGGGAGAGTTGATGCAGGAAATAGCTCTGGTCCTTGGCCGGATCTCTACCCTTGTAAAGAAGATACCGGTTGAGGTCCGGATGGTAGCGTACCCGGGCGTAGTGTCCGGTGGCCAGACGTTCGGCCCCCAGCCGGAGGGCCTCCTTAAGGAGCAGACCGAACTTGATCTCCCGATTGCAGAGTACACAGGGGTTGGGGGTGAGTCCCCGGGCATAAGCCTCGCGGAAATAGCGAATGATCTTTTCCTCAAAGGGCCGGCGCAAATCCACAATTTTCAGGGGAAGACGCAGGAATTCGGCCAGACGATGGGGGCGTTCCAGATCGGGTTCTCCCGGAACGAAGAGGGCATGCAGGAGGAAGACCCGGTTTCGGCGGGAGAGGAGCCAGGCGGTAAAGGCGCTATCCACCCCGCCGGATATGGCTACGGCGATCATAAGGCTTCGCGTTCAAGGTGCACCTCCATGGCCCGCACTACGCAGGCGGTAACACATAAGCCGCAGGCACTGCACCGTTCCGGTTCAAAGACCACCTCCATGCTGGGGCGACTTACCGCCAGGGCACCGGTGGGACACACCGCGGTGCAGGACCCGCAATGAATACACACCTCCTCCTTGCGATAGATCTCCTGGCCGATGGATTTCACCTCCACGCCCAGATTGCGCAGATATTCCAGCCCCTGGGAGACCTTTTTGGGATGACCGGAAAGTTCCATGACCATGATCCCTTCCTTGCCCGGGAGAATGGTGGCCTTGAGGATATTGAAGGAGAGGTCGAAGTCCTTGACCAATCGCCACACGATGGGTTGATCCACCACCTCGGCCGGAAACCTTAACACCAGCCCCTTCTTATACATGGCCCTCCTCCTGCTTCTGGTTCTCGCACCACTTTAATCCCTCCTGGGCCATCTTTAAAGAAGGATCCAGGGAGAGGGCCATTTCGAAGAAGCGCCGGGCCTCCTCCGGGGCCCCCAGTTCCCGCAGACAGTAACCGGCGTTGGCGTAATCCACGGCCGAGGAGGGCTCGAGCTCTACGGCCCGGAGGAAGGCGGTGAGGGCGGCGGCGTGGTCTCCGAGGCGGAAACAGGCCCTGCCCATGAGGTTCCAGAGTTCGGGGAATTCGGAAATACTCAGGCCCTCCTCCGCGGCGGACCGGGCCTCGGCCAAACGCCCCAGCCGGAGATATACCTCGGCCAGGTGGGCCAGGATAGCCGGGCGATCCGCCGGATCGGGGGCGCATTCCAGGGCCCGGCTCAGGGCGGAAAGGGCCTCTTCGGAATGACCGTCCTCGGCCAGAAGCTTCCCGTAATAGGCCCACAGGTAGTATTTATCCCGGAGTTCCCGGGTTAGGGAGGACAGAAGATCCAGGGAGGTTTCCCGCGGAAGATAAAGGGCCGCGGTGCGCACGAGATGATAGAGCGGAGAGATGCGGGTGCGTTCCCGGAAAAGGGCCCCGGGAATCACCGCATACACCGCCGGAATATTCAGCAGGGAATGGGCGATATCCACCAGGAAAAGGCGAAATCCCCGTTCCTGAAGGCCCCGGGCCAGAGAGATAAGCTCCGTGGTATGATCATCGGCGTAAAGATTGGGGAGTTCCGAAAGGGACACCTCTCCGGCCTTCTGGACCACGTAAGCGGCCTCCTCCAGATCGGCAAATTTGGGCAGAGCGCTTTCCAGGTATTTACCCTCGGTGTCGAAGTCTCCGGCCAGCTGGGCTATCTCGGTAAGGGTGCGAATGAGGGATCTTTCCGGGCTGGTTCCGGTTCCGGAGGCATAGACGATCTCACTGCGGTGGGGGAAGGTGGAGGGATCCAGGGCCATGGCCGCCACCGTGGGAGCAGGCATACCGTAGGTCATATCCCTGATCCAGAGCCGGATTCCCAGACGTTCGAAGCACCGACACAGACGGTCTCCCTCGCCGGTTATGGAATCGCGCCGGATTTCCGGCATGGGGGAGCGGAGTCGGTGCGAGAGGGCCGAGACGTGCCGTTCGATGAGCTCGCAGGTGGCCTGAACCGAGGCCTCGGGATAGGTGTTCCCCGCGGCGGATCCGTTGTATTCGTAAAGGATCCAGAACCAGAAGAAGGGAAGATACACGGTGCGGTTTTCCGCCACCGCAAAGGCCGGAACCCAGTGCATGGGAGTGCGGGGAAAGATCCGGAGGAAAAGCTCCCGAGCCCGGCGATCGTTCTCCGGATCCTCCACCGAATCCAGAATCTCCTCGGGCCGAAGGGCTTCTCCCGGAAAGGACTCATAGGGAAGAGGGGGCTGGTTGCGGGTGTTTTTTACGAAATGGAAAAGCGAAAAACGTTCCACCAGCTCCATAAGGGCGCTGGCCCGGGAGAGGGCATCGGTGGCCCCTTTGCCCATCTGTTTGTAGTTTCCGGTGGTGCGCTGCCCCTCCACGTCGTAAATACTTATATACACGGGAATACCCAGCCGCCCCTTATCGATGCGCCGCAACTCCCGGAATACCCGCAAGCCGCTCTCCCTCAGCCGCTTCTCCACCAGGGAAATGGTTTCCTCCGGGGTCAGGGTCTTGTCGGCTACCTTTTTGGGGGAAGGGATGAGGAATTTCTTTTCCATGGAAGAACCTCCGGCCAGAATATTTTTCAATTCCTATATGTTTACCCTAAATTCTCAAGTTTTGCCAGCGAGAAATTTTTCCACCTCCTCAAAGATGGCCTTACGGTCTGCCGGATGGAACCACCTTACCTCGGGATCGGCCCTGAACCAGGTAAGCTGCCGCTTGGCATAGCGCCGCGTGTCGCGTTTCATGAGCCGTACGGCTTCCGAAAAGGAGAGTCGGCCGGAAAGATAGGCGATCAGATGACGATAACCGATGGATTGAAGGGGCTTTAGGTCCGGGGGATACCGGGCCAGCAGTTTTTTTACCTCCTCCAGGAGCCCGGCCCGGAGCATTTCCTCCACCCGCTGATCCAGACGGGCGTAAAGTTCCTCCCGGGGCAGAATCAGACCGATCTTGAGGGCGGAGTAACGCCGGGGGCGAAAACCGTGTTCCCGGGCCAGCCGGGAGAAGGGTTTTCCGGTGGCGTAATAGACCTCCAGGGCCCGGAGGATGCGTACCCGATCGTGGGGATGGATACGGGCCGCGGCCTCCGGGTCTTTCTTCTGCAATTCCCGATAAAGAGAAGAAAGTCCCTCCCGGGCCAGCCTTTCCTTCAGATTCTTCCTCAGTTCCTCCGGCACCTCCACCGGGAAGAGACCGTGGAGCAGGGCCTTCAGATACAGACCCGTCCCCCCCACCAGGATGGGGAGCCTTCCCCGGGAGGTGATCTCGGCGATCACCCGATCGGCCTTTTCCACAAAGGCTGCGGCATGGAAGGGTTCATGCGGTTCCAGAAAATCGAAGAGGTGATGGGGGACCCGCCCTCGTTCCTCTGGCGTGGGTTTGGCGGTGCCGATATCCAGGTAACGATAAACCTGTACGGAATCGTAGTTCACGATTTCTCCCCGGAAACGTTCGGCCAGGTCCAGGGAAAGGGCGGTCTTTCCCACCCCGGTGGGGCCCACGATGGCCACCACCTTACACCTTCCTTCCGAAGCGTTTTTCCAGTTCATCCCAGGAGAAGAGAAGATAAAGCGGTCTTCCGTGGGGGCAACGGGAGAGTCCCTCCTGGCGAATGCGCCGGAGGAGATGCAGGGCCTCCTGCGGGCTGAGCTGATCTCCGGCCTTGCGAGCCAGCCGACAGGCCAGACGGGCCGCCAGTTGTTCCCGGATCCCCGGTCCGCCGGGTCTTTCCTCCAGAAGGGCCCGTAATTCCTCTACCGCCGCAAAACCCCCGCCCCGGGGGACCCCCTCCACCATTATCTCCCTGGGTCCGACCTCCCGGAATCGAAACCCCGAACGCCGGATCTCCTCCCCCAGTTCCTCCAGACGCTCCCGGGCCTCCTCCGAGATCTCGAATACCGCCGGGAAAAGGAGGGTTTCGCTTTCCGGGGCCTCCCGGCAAAGCCCTTCGTAAAGCAACCTTTCGTGCGCGGCATGAAAATCAAGAAGGAGCAACCCCTCCCGGGTCTCGAAGAGGGCATAGGTCTTCCCCAGGAAGCCGAGGAAACGCTCCTCCGGCCAGGGACCCTCCGAAAAACCAGGGCTCTGGGGTTCCGCTACCTGCCCGGAGATGGGTGCAGGAGCCTCGGGGGGCTCTTGGGAGAGGGTTTCGGAGGGGTAGGGCCGGGAGGAGTCCGGAGATACCGGAAAGGGCCGGGAGAAAACGCCTTCCACCGCCCTTCGAACCAGGGCATAGATCTCGCGTTCCTCCCGAAAGCGCACCTCCCATTTGGCAGGATGTACGTTGACATCCACCAGATGTGGAGGGAGATAAAGGGAGAGCACCCCGGCCGGGAAACGCCCTCCGGGAAAGAAGGCCCTGGCTCCCTCCAGCAGAGCGGAAAGCAGGGTTCGATCCTTTACCGCCCGGTCATTTACCAGGAGAAAGAGATAGCGGGTGGTGCCCAGGGCCACCTCCGGCCGGGTAAGAAGGAGATGGATGCGGTAGGGCTTCCTTTCCAGGATCTTTTCCTGCAGATCCTTTTCCGAGACACCGAGGATGCGCGAAAGGAGGGCCTTTCGGCTGCCGCCGGGCCACCGGAAGACCTCCTTTTTTTCCTGGGTGAGGCGAAAGGAGGTTTCCGGGGCGCAGAGGGCCATGAGTCGAAGGATTTCCAGGACCCTCCCGGCCTCGGCCCGGGGGCTGCGCAGAAAGGCCTTTCGGGCCGGTATCTCCCGGAAGAGATCCTCCACTGTAACTGTGGTCCCCGGAGATCCGGGTGCCGGACGAAATTCCTCTTCCCGACCGAAATGTACCCGCAGGAGATGGGCCTCGTCTCTATCCCGGGGCCGGGAAAGGATGGTCAGCCGGGAGACCTGGGCGATGCTATGGAGGGCCTCTCCCCGGAAACCGAAGGTACACAGACGTTGCAGATCTTCCAGCTGCGATATTTTGCTGGTGGCGTGGGGGTGCCAGCACAGACGCAGGTCCTCCGGGGACATGCCCTCTCCGTCGTCATGCACCCGAATGAGGGTAAGTCCTCCGCCGGAGAGATCCACCTCTATGCGCCGGGCTCCGGCATCCAGGGCGTTTTCCACCAGTTCCTTCACCACCGAAGCCGGGCGTTCCACCACTTCGCCGGCGGCGATCCGGGAATAGACCTCCTCGGGAAGAAGACGGATTCGGGCCACCTCAGGCTGCCCGGGCCTGGGCTTTGGGTTGAGCAAAGACCATGCGACCGGCCGGGGTCTGGAGTACGCTGGTGACCACCACCTCCACCTCCCGGCCGATGAGCGGACGCCCGCCCTCCACCACGACCATGGTGCCATCCGGGAGATAGCCCACTCCCTGGTCGCGTTCCTTGCCTTCCTTGATGATCTCCAGGCGCAATTCCTGTCCGGGGGTTACCACCGGCCGCAGAGCCAGAGCCAGTTCGTTGATGTTAAGGACCTCGATGCCTTTGAGCCGGGCGATCTTGTTAAGATTATAGTCGGTGGTGATGAGCTTGGCCGAGAGATCCCGGCAGAGGCGTACCAGTTTGGCGTCTATATCCCGAATGCGGGGATAATCCCGATCCAGAAAACGCACTTCCACTTTGCCGGATTCCTGGATCTTTTTCAGGATATCCAGGCCCCGGCGTCCCCTTTCCCGGCGGGCGTGATCCCGACTGTCGGCCACGTGTTGCAGTTCCTGGAGGACGAAATTGGGCACGATCAGGGGCCCCTCCACCCATCCTGTCTCACAAATATCCGCCAGACGTCCGTCGATAATGGCACTGGTGTCCACCACCTTGGGACATTCTCGCCGGGGAAAACGGCGGGAAACATAGGAGAAGGGATGAGATAATCCTTCCACCAGGCGGACCTCCCGAAACAGCCGCCCACCCACCACTAGCCCCAGATACCCCAGCCCCAGGGCCAGCATGGCATAAAGGAAGGCCGCCCATACCCCCTGCCCCAGGACCTCGAAAAGCCCGGAAAGGAGCCGGGCCAGGGCCAGCCCCAGGAGCAGACCTATGGCTCCCCCCAGGATCTGAAGGAAAGGCAGGCGCCGGATGAGGCGTTCCACCAGAAGGACCAGCCCCCCGGCCAGGCCACCCCCCACGAACCCTATCCAGGGGGAAAGGGCCGTCCCCTCCCGCAGGGGAAAATAACGGACCACTCCGTATCCGAGAACGGCAAAGATCAGGATCAGACTTAGAGGAAAAAGATATCGCCGCAAACCTGGCTCCTTATCCCAGGACCTCCCGGATCTTCTCTTCTACCTCCTCCTCCTTGAGGTTTTCAGCCAGAGATAATTCCTTGATCAGGAGACATCGGGCGGTGTCGAAGAGTTTTCTCTCTCCGTAGGAAAGGGGTTTATGCTGGCTGACCAGATAAAGATCCCTATAAACCTCGGCCACCTCGAAGATGGACCCGCTCTTTATCTTTTCCATATATTCCCGATAACGCCGATTCCAGGTCTGATGGTTGAAAGAAACCTCCTTCCGGGAAAGGATCTCATATACCCGGGAAGCCTCCTCCCTGGAGATAACATTGCGCAGACCTATCCGATGGGCATTGTCCCGGGGGATAAGCACGGTCATATTGGTCTCCAGGATACGCATGACGTAAAAGGTCTTCTCTTCACCTCCGATGACTTTATTTTCCACGGCTTCGATGACGCCCACGCCATGAGCCGGATAGACCGCTACATCGCCGATATTAAACATTCCCTAAACCCCCTTCCCGGAATTCGAACTTAATTTTTTAAATTATACCCGCTTTTTCGGGGACTTTCAAAAATCGATTTCCGATGCTATCATGCCCGGGATGGGGCTGACCCCTCTGGATGTGGTCAAACTTTTGCCCCGTACCAATTGCGGGGAGTGCGGGGAGGTTTCCTGCCTGGCCTTCGCCGTGGCCGTACTTTCCGGAAAGCGTTCCCCCCGGGATTGTCCCTATCTCGACCCCACCCTTTTGGCCATCCCCGGGGAGAAGACCCCTGATTCGGAGCTGGAGCAGACCCGTCGGATCCTTCGGGAGATCCGGCAGGAGGTGGCCGGGCTGGATTTCTCGCGCCTTGCCCCGGCTCTGGGGATAGAGGAAAGGGGAGGGCGTCTCTATCTGCCCTATCTGGACGGCACGGTAGAGCTCACCCCGGAGGATGCGCGTCGTCTCGATGGCCAGGAGCTCGACCCCCGGGACAAGATCCTTCTCTATAATTACGTCCGTTTTCAGGGAAAGGCCCCTCTATCGGGTACCTTTGTGGGGCTGGAGGCCTTTCCTCATTCGGTGTCCAAGGTGGCCACCCTCCGGCGTTACGCCGAAGAAAAGATGGCCCGGGCCCTGGAGCAGGACGAGTCCGGCCTGCGAAGGGCCCTTTCGGTTTTCCGGGTAAAGGAACTCCCCGGGGAAGCCGATCTGGCCTTTGAGGTGTGGGTTCTTCCCCGGGTGCCTCTGCGAATCTATTACTGGCGCGGATCTCCGGAGGAAGGCCTTTCCCCGCAGGTCAAAGTTCTTTATGATCTGCGGGCCACGGAATATCTGGATCTGGAATCCCTGGTCTTCTGTGCGGAACGTTTTACCGAACGATGGATCGAGGTCGGCGAATGCTCTTCCGGTTAGCCCACGGTTGTCCGAATTGCGGAAGAGAAATCGAGGACGAGCGCCTGCTGCGGGGTCTTCCCTGTAAGCATTGTCTTCCGGAGGAAAGAGACCCCTGCGAACTTCCCCCCGGGGATCTGCGTCGTTTGCGGCCCTTCTGTCGGGCCCGGGAAAGGCTGGAGCAATTCCGGGAGCTGTTTCAGCGGGCGGTGGGTTATCCTCCTTCATCCCTGCAGGAGACCTGGGCCAAAAGGATCTTTCTGGGAGAGTCCTTTGCCATTGTGGCTCCCACCGGTTCGGGAAAGACCACCTTCGGGCTACTGGCCCTTCTCCTTTCTCCCGGACGGGGGTTGATGCTGGTCCCCACCCGGCTCCTCTGTGTGCAGGTGGAGGAAAGACTCCGGGAATTTGCGGAAAGGGTGGGTCTTTCCCGCAGGATATTGGCCTATCGGGGAAGAAAAAAGGAAAAGGAGGCCTTTGAGGCCGGGGAATACGATATCCTGGTGGTTACTTCGGCCTTTATGTATCAACATCTGGAGGAATTGATCCGGGCCCGGTTTTCTCTGATCTTTGTGGATGATGTGGATGCCTTTCTCAAACGTTCCCGGCATGTGGATTCCCTGTTCCGGCTCCTGGGGTTTACGGAGGAGGAGATCGCTCTGGCCCTCAAACCCCGGAAGACCGAGAAGGACTATGAAGCCCTTTCCCGCATCCGGGAAAGACCCGGCCGGGGGCTCCTTCTCCTCTCCTCCGCCACCCTGAAACCTCGCACCTCGCGGGTGCTTCTTTTTCAGCAGCTTCTGGGTTTTGATATCCAGAGGGCGGTTTCCACCCTGCGCAATGTGCTGGATGCCTATCAGGAGGTGGCCGAGCGGGAACTATTTTCCGCCACCGCGGAACTCTGCCGTCGGCTGGGGCCCGGGGGGCTGGTCTTTCTCTCCGAGGATTTCGGTAAAGAGAAGGTGCCGGAGATTACGAATTTTCTGCGGTCCCGGGGTCTTCGGGCCGTATCCTATCTGGAACTCTCCCCGGAAAAACTCCGGGAAGGGCTCTCCGCAGGGGACTATCATCTGGCGGTGGGTCTGGCCCATCTGGCCAACCCTCTGGTGCGAGGGCTGGATCTTCCCGAGGTGTTGCGTTATGCCATCTTCGTGGGGGTCCCCAAGCGGCTCTTTCCTCTGCGGGTGGAGCCCTCTCCCTCGGCCCTTTCCAGTCTGCTCTCGGCCCTTTTGCCCCTTCTGGAGGGGGAGGAGGAAGTGGAGGCCCTGGGGTACCTGGCCTACTTGAGACGTTATCTCACCCTGCGACCGGAGGACCTGCCCCGTTATCCGCGGATTCAGGCCCGGATTCAGGAGATGGCCCGATTTCTGGAGAACAAACTCGGGGATCCCTCCTTTCGCGAGAGGCTTCGTCAGTCCGAGGAGGTCTTTCTGGAGGAGCGGGAGGGGGAGTTTTTTGTGGTGGTGGGGGAGGCCGCCGTCTATCTTCAGGCCTCGGGGCGGGTGTCCCGGCTTTCGGTCCACGGGGTTCTGCCCGGGCTCTCCATAATCCTTTCCGAAAACCCGCGGGCGCTGAGGAGCCTGCGGCATCGTTTACGTTTTTTCCTGGGAGAAACCCCGGAGTTCCTTCCCCTGGACCGGCTGGACCTGGAGGAGGTATCCCGGCGTCTTATCGAGGCCCGTCGGGGGCTTCGGGAGGGGAAACGTCCGGAGATGCGCAGCACCCTTCTGGTGGTGGAGAGCCCTCACAAGGCCCGCACCATCGCCTCTTTCTGGGGGCGTCCCTCTCAGAGGCGTCTGGGACGGGTAACCATTTACGAAATCCCCACCGAGGATCGCCTGCTCATGGTGGCGGCCTCCCTGGGGCACGTGTTCAATCTCTCCCGCCGCCGGGGGATCTTCGGAGTGCTTTCGGAAAACGGCCGTTTTGTGCCCCTGTTCGATACCATCAAGCGGTGTCTGGCCACCGGAGAGGAACTGGTGGATCCGGAAGAGGTGCGGGAGCGCTGCCCGGAAGGGGAGGTGAGGGACAAAGCCGAGATCCTGGCGGCTCTGGGGCGGGCGGCTTTTACCGCCGACGAGGTGCTCATAGGTTCGGACCCGGATGCCGAGGGGGAAAAGATTGCCTATGACTTGTGGATCTCCCTGCGCCCCTATCAGCCCAACATTCGACGCCTGGAATTCCATGAGGTGACCCCCCGGGCCCTGCGGGAAGCCCTGAACGATCCCCGGGAGTTTCATCTCCCCCGGGTAAAGGCCCAGCTGGCCCGCCGGGTGGCAGACCGCTGGGTGGGTTTTTCGCTTTCCCGTTATCTCTGGCGGGTCTTTTCCCGCCGGGGGCTTTCGGCCGGACGGGTACAGACCCCGGTACTGGGATGGGTGATCGAACGGGCCCGGGAGGCCAGCCGAAGGGTGTATCGCCTGAGTTTTCGTCTCGGGGGGCGCCGTTTTGTGCTCGAACTGGAGGATGGTCGCCGGGCCCGGGAACTTCGCGAAGCCCTGCCGGAACTTAAGTGGGAGATCCTGTCCCGGGAGGAAAGGGAACTTCCTCCCCCTCCTCCCTTCACCACGGATACGGTTCTGGAGGAAGCCCATCTACGCTTGCGTTTCTCCAGTCGTTATACCATGGAACTCCTGCAGCACCTTTTCGAAAGCGGGCTTATCACCTATCATCGCACCGATTCCACCCGGGTTTCGGAAGCCGGTCGTTTTCAGGTGGCCCGGCCCTATCTGGAAAAGACCCTGGGGCCCGAATATTTCCGGCCCCGGGGATGGGGCGAGGGCGGGGCTCACGAGGCCATTCGTCCCACCCGACCCTGGGACACGCGAGAATTGCGCTCCCGGCTGGCCCATGGACTGTTGAGCCTGGAAAACGAGAGGGACGCCCTGAGACTCTACGATCTTATCTTCCGCCGTTTTATGGCCAGTCAGTGTCGTAATCCCCGGGTCCTCTGGGGCCGGATAGGATTTTCCCTGCGGGGACAGCGCTGGGAGGAAGAGGTCCCTCTCGAGATCCTGGAACACGGACACGATCTCCTGTGGGACCCGCCGGTACTTTTTCAGGCGGAAGGTGGTCCGGAGGATATACGTTTGCAGGCCGTTCCGGCCAAGCCCCTTTATACCGAGGGGACCCTGGTTCAGGAAATGAAACGGCGTGGTCTGGGCCGACCCTCCACCTACGCCGAGATCGTAAGCACCCTTCTTCACCGGGGCTATGTCAAGGCGGTCAGGGGAGGAGGACTGGTCCCCACCCACCTGGGAAAGGAGGTCTATCAGGTACTTAAACGCGATTTTCCGCACTATATTTCCGAGGAGTTTACCCGGGAACTGGAGGAATTTATGGACCGTATCGAGGAGGGAGGGGATGACTGGCAGGAGGTCTGCCTGCGGCTCCGGGATCTGGCCCTGCGTTTTGTATAGGCTGGGATTTCTCCTCCTTCTGGGGTTTCTTTCCGCCTGCGGGGTCCATTCCGGAGCGGTGCTCCGGGAATCCTCCCTGAACTTCAATCAGGCCCTTCAGCGGGCCCTTTCCGAACAGATGCTTCTCAATCTGGTGCGGCTTCGTTACGGGGAACCACCGGTGTTTCTTCAGGTCACCAGTATCTCCACCCAGTTTTCCTTTTCCGGTAATGCGGGAGCAGGAGCGGAGATAAACGAGGCATATCCGGACTCCTACAGCCTTAACCTGGGTTTTTCCTATGCGGCTAGACCCACTTTTACCTTTGTTCCCCTTCAGGGAGAAGAATTTGCCAAACGTTTGCTTTCCCCTATTCGTCTGGGGCACCTCCTGCTCCTTCTCAACTCGGGCTGGCGGGCCGATCGGGTGCTCCGACTCTGCGTGCAGCGCCTGAACGATATTCCCAATGCCCCTACGGCCTCGGGGCCCACCCCGATCCAGGTCCCTCGTTTCCGACGTTTTCTTCGGGTCAGTCGGGATTTTGAGGCCTTACGCCGCCGGGGCTATCTGAGATTCCTCTATCTGGAAAAGGGCGGCTCCCCCTTTCCGGCCCTAAAGATCTCCTCCGCGGCCCGGGACCTTCCCGCCTATACCGAACTTCTCCGTCTCTTAAGGCTTGAGCCGGCTCCGTATTATCGTCTGGTAGGCCCGGAGGGGCCTCCGGCCCCGAACGTCCTGCGGGTGGAAACCCGTTCCCTTATCGGGGTGCTCTTTTATCTTTCTCAGGGGGTGGAGGTACCGGAGGAGGACCTGCGGGCCGGAAGGGCTGCCCGGACCTTAGAGGCCGGTGGGGCCCCCTTCAACTGGTCCGAGGTCCTGGGGGATCTCTTCCGGGTTTCCTCCTCCGCCACCCTGCCCCGCCGGGCCCTTCTGGCGGTGCGCTATCGGGGGCACTGGTTCTATATCGCGGATCAGGATCGCAGCAGTAAAGCCACTTTCATTCTCCTTCAGCAACTCTTTGCCCTGGAGGCCTCTAAAGGCAAGGGCATATCCCCGCTCCTTACTCTTCCGGTGGCTCAGTAGGGCGGGGGGTCTTCCCCTGGTAAAAATTGAGCCAGGAGGAGGTACGGAAAAGGGCCCAGTCCCGGGGGGGTAGTTCCAGGTCCCGGAGATAAAAGGGCCTTTTTTCGGGTTTTAATCGTTCGTATATCCGCACATATACACACCGGCGTTTGCCGGGATAGACCTCACACCAGCCGTCCCGACTCCCTCCGCAGGGACCATTCAGGAGAAATTTGGCGCACTGGCTCTGGGGGCAGAGATAGGCCATCTGCGGAAGCACGCAATCGCCGCACTCCTGACAGTCAAAGAGGACCTTCTTGAGGGCGTATTCCAGATGCAGGAAATATTTCTCCAGCGCACTGTGCGCCAGTTTGTCCGCCCAGCGGCGGAGAGGGGAAAAAAGAGGGCTCCGCGGGGAGAAGAAGATCCGATGCGCAAGTTCCATCAAAGGATAAGAGATCCCCCGGCGGGTTTTGGGGGTGAGGGGGACCCGGCGCGGACGATTGAGGCCGGTCTCCCGGTCTTCCTCATAGAGAAAGAAGGCTCCCCGGGGATGATCCCGAAACTCCGGGAGGAGTTCCTGCCAGCGGGGAAGATATTCCCGGGAGCGTTCCAGGAGTTCGTGGGCGGCTTCGGCATCGAGCGGGGCCCCGCAGATATGGACTCCCTGGAAGCCCAGCCCCCGGCAGATGGCCATGAGTTTAGCGGCCCGATCCAGGGCTGCTCCTCGCCCCCGGTCCGGGCCCTGGGATTCTTTCTCCACCTCCCGCAGGAGCTCGGTGGAGAGGGTTATCCCCGGAACCACCCCGCGATGGAGGATGCGGGCCAGGCGGATATCCAGCACCAGGATTCCCGCCAATACGGGTATCCGGAGCCCCTCCTCCCGGAGGAAGAACAGGAGTTCCTGGAACTTCCGTACACAGAACCCCACCTGGGTGATCACGAAGCGGGCCCCGGCCCGGATCTTGCGCACCAGTTTCCAGTATTGCAGGAGGGTTTCGGCCTCGCTCCATTTAAATGGGTTGACCACGCATCCCGGGAAGAAAGGGATAGGGGGAAGTTCCACTCCGCCCCCGGGGACCTCCGGTGCCAGGCGGAATCCCCGCCGCATCTCCGAAACCATCCGGAGAAGAGTCACCGAATCGAGATCAAACACGGGCTTGGCCCGTCCCTGATAGCCGTATCGGGGATAGTCGCCGGTGAGCACTAGGAGGGTGTGCAGCCCCTCCCGATCCAGGGCCAGGAGATCGCTTTCGATCATGTTGCGGTTTTTGTCTTTGCAGGAGAAGTGAATGATGGGGTGATGTCCCATGTGGCGCAATTCCCGTCCCAGGGCTTCCGGGGCCAGGGCCGGATGTCCTCCGGCATTGTCGGTGATGGAGAGGGCGTCAAAGAGCCCCTTGGAGGCCACTTCCTCGGCAAAGCGGATAATATGCCGGTAATGCCGGGTGCGGGTACTGCGTCCGGGGACCAGTTCGAAGGTTACTACGAACTCCTTGCTCCGGAGGATTTCATCAAAACCGCGCCTTTCACTCACGGGAAAGCCCCAGGGCCTTTAATTTGCGATGAAGATAGGTTCGCCTAAGACCTATGGCCTGGGCCATGCGGGAGATGTTACCGTTAAATTCCTCCAGTTTGCGACGCAGGAATTCCCTCTCAAAGAGTTCCCGGGCGGTTTTGAAGTCCGAGACCCTGAGCCATTCCGGGATCTCCTCCGGCCCCTTTCCCTTTTCCGCGTACTCCAGAAATTCGCGGGGAAGATCATTCAGGGTGATCTCCTGTCCCGGAGAAACGATGACCAGTCTCTCGATAAGGTTGCGTAGTTCGCGTACGTTTCCGGGCCAGGGATAAGCCCGGAGCACCTCCAGCACCTCCGGAGAAATGGTCTTGCGCCCCAGGCCACTGTGCCGGGCCAGTTCGTCCAGGAACTCCTCCACCAGCAGGGGGATGTCCTCCGGCCGTTCCCGCAGGGGAGGGATTACCAGGGGCACCACATTGAGACGGAAGAAGAGATCTTCCCGAAAACGCCCGGCGGCGATTTCCCGGCGGAGGTCCTTGTTGGTGGCGGCGATGATACGCACATCCACCTCGATGAGGCGGTCTCCTCCCACTCGCTGAAAGCGTTTTTCCTGGAGCACGCGCAGTACCTTGGCCTGAGCGGCCAGACTCATATCTCCCACTTCGTCCAGGAAGAGGGTTCCTTTATGGGCCTGATCGAACTTGCCCCTTCGGGCCTGGGTGGCTCCGGTGAAGGCCCCCCGTTCGTGTCCGAAAAGTTCGCTTTCGATAAGGCTTTCCGGGATGGCAGCACAGTTTACCTCCACGAACGGACCGGAGGCCCGGGAGGAGAGTCGATGGATCATCCGGGCCGCTACCTCCTTGCCCACCCCGGATTCCCCCTGAATGAGTACCGTGGCCTCGGTGGGAGCCACCCGGGCGATCAATTCCCGCACCTCGCGGATGGCCGGGGAATTTCCGGTAAGACCGGGTTCCCTCAACCGGGCCCTCAGACGCAGGTTTTCCTCCTCCAGGGCTCGCATGCGCAGGGCCTTTTCCACCGAGACCACCACCCGATCGTAGGAGAGGGGTTTTTCCAGAAAATCGAAGGCCCCGAGTTTTACCGCCTTTACCGCCAGTTCTATGGTTCCATGGCCGGAGATCATGATTATCGGTAAGGAGGGATGTCCCTGGCGCAATCGAGCCAGCACTTCCATCCCGTCGATCCCGGGAAGCCAGATATCCAGCAGGACCAGATCCGGAGGGTTCTCCTCTACCTCCCGAAGGGCCTCCTCTCCGGTTTCCACACAACGCACGGTATAGCCCTCGTCCTCCAGGATGTCCCGGAGGCTTTCCAGGATGCTCTTTTCGTCGTCCACCACCAGGATCTCAGGCATGGGTGGTCTTTCTCCGCAGGGGAAGCCGGATAACGAACCGGGCCCCGTGAGGGGAGTTTTCCTCGGCCCGGATCTCTCCGCCGTGCCCCTGAACGATGGAATGCACGATGGCCAGCCCCAGGCCGGTCCCTCCTTTGCCCGAGGCATAAGGCTCGAAAAGCCGGGGGCGGATCTCCGGAGGGATTCCCGGACCGGTGTCCGCCACCTCGATGCGCACCCATTCTCCCTCCCGTAGGACCTCGACCCGGATCTCCCCTTCCTCTCCCATGGCGGCGATGGCGTTATCGAAGAGATTGAGGAAGACCCGTTTCATCTGGTCCCGATCCAGAAGGAAGGGGGGTATTTCCTCGAGGTTTACCTGGAAATGTATCCCCCGATGGGCCTCCTGATAAAGGGTTACCACCTCCCGGATGACCTCGGAGAGCCGGTGCTCCTCGGGTTTAAGGCCGGGGAGTCGAGCGAAGGCGGAGAATTCGTTTACCAGGCGCTTCAGCTCTTCCACCTGTTTTTCGATGGTGGTGGTGCAGCGCTCCAGAATTTCGCGGTCTTTGGGAGAGAGGTGGTCCACCAGGCGGCGCCGGAGGCGTTGAGCCGAAAGCTGAATGGGGGTAAGGGGATTTTTGACCTCATGAGCGATACGTCGCGCCACTTCTCTCCAGGCAGCCAGACGTTCCATGCGTTCCTTCTCCGTAAGATCTTCCACCAGAAAAAGGTATCCGGGGAAGGCCTCTTCGGGAAGACGCACTCCGGTAAGACCCAGGACCAGGGTCTTATCGCCGCGAACCAGGCGCAGGGGCTGGCCCGCGGGGCGGTCGCGGGGGATCTTTTCCTTGAGTTCCCGAAAGATCTCGTAGAGTTCCGGGGAGAGGATCTGTTTTAAGGGGGGGCCCTCCTGAACCTGAGGGAGATCCAGGAGTTCCCTGGCCCGCTGGTTGATCAGGGTGAGACGTTCTTTCTGGTCGATGGCCATCACCCCGGCGGTGATATTGAAGAGGATGGTTTCCAGGTAGGCGGTGCGCCGTTTGAGTTCCTCGTTGGCCTGGGCCAGGGCCCGGGTGGTCTCCTCAACCCGGGTACGGTAGTGCTTGAGCTCCTCGGTCATACGTCGGAAGGCCCGCACCAGAACCCCCACCTCGTCCGGGGTCTCCTCCGGGAGGTGCACCTCGAATTCCCGGGCGGCGATGCGATCCGCAGCCAGGGCCAGCTCCTGAAGAGGACCGGTAAGCCCCCGGGCTAGACGCATCCCGAACCATACCCCCACGAAGATGGTAAGAAGGGTGACCAGGAGGAGAAGCAGAAGGAGAGAGGTCTTGAGCGGGGCCCGCAGAAACTTGAGCTGTTGATAAAGCCCCACACCGGAACTTATGTCCTTGATCAGTTTTTCCAGGCCGGGGTCCAGGAATTTCCCTCCGGCCAGGATCAGGGTCTGCCTCCGAAAGGTGGTGGGCATAAAGACCCGCAGGAGGACCCGATTGCGTAAGTTGCTGGTTTCGGAAACCGGGGTGCCGGTGGAAAGGACCTGGTTGAGAATGGAGGGTGGGATGCCCAGTTTCTGGTGCGGACCCTTTCGGGTGTAGCTATATTTGAGCAAACGTCCCCGGATGTCGTATATCTCCAGGGTATCCAGCCCCATTTTACGCCGATAGTGTTTGAGCCTCTTGGAGGAGAGGTGTCGGGTTTTATGGAGATATTTCTTCTCGAGATGTTGCAACTGGAGGAGGATTTCCCGTTCCCGGTCCTGATAATAGGCCCGGGCCTCGATGAGGGCCTTTTCCATCTGCTGGTCCAGGTTGCTTCCGAACCAGTATTCCAGACTGGTTTCGATGAATTGATGGGAGGTTACAAAGAGGATAAGGGCCGGAAGGAAACTCAGGAGCAGAAAGGAAAAGACCAGTTTGACCTGAAGGCTGCGTGAGATCCGGCTGGCCCGGGCTTCAAAGAGGGTTTTGAGTACGTTTCGTAAGACCAGGTAAGTCACCAGGAGAAGGAGGATGAGATTGAGCTGGATGAGGGCGAAGATAATCAGGTTTTGGCCGGAAAAGCTCCAGGGAAGGAGATGAAAGATGCGAAATTCTACAAAGACCAGGAGGCTGAGAAGGATTATTCCCAGAAAGATATAGGTAAGTTCGCGACGACGTTTGAATTTTTCTTCGTCCGGGATCCTCATAACGAAAAGACCAGGCTGGTCCAGGAGGATTCAAGGCTTTCGCCTTTAAAAAGGAGAAATCGAATGATCTTTTTGGGCCATCCCACCCGGGCGATCTTACGCACCTCGGCCTTCAGTTTCAGCCGGTAGCGGGTTTTGGGCTGAAGGCGCACCAGAGGCATCAGGGGGATGCCCTCCAGATTGGCCGCCAGCCAGAGGGCCTGCCTGAAAGAGGGGGCCCGCCGGGGGGCCTCCGGGGCTCCCACGGTCTGGACGTAATAGATATTTTTTACCGGGTCATAATACACCACCCGGGTGATTTCCTGATCGAAGATCTTTTCGTCGCGGAGAAAGCGCCGGATGCGGTAGATTTCGATATGGAAGGTGAAGGAAAGCCCCAGCCCATGGCGGGTGGCCTCCCGGAAATCTTCCTGGGGGAAATCCTCCAGGTAGGCGTAAAGCAGGAGGTAGTCCCGATAGGGGGCCACGTTGAGGTCCCGCACCTTAAGGGCCAGAGCCGAAGCCGCCCCCAGGAGATAGAGGATCAGAGCCAGGATCGGGAGCTTTTTCAAGGGAATTCCCTCAAAATAAAGCTTTGGAGAGGTTTGCGTCCGGCCCGGCGGCGGTGGTCATGAGGGTATCCCAGGGCCACCACCGCTGCGAGCTCCAGATCCTCGGGCAGATCCAGGACCTCTCGCACCCGGGCTTCGTTTTTCAGGATTTCTCCCAGCCATACCCCGCCCAGGCCCAGGGCATGGGCGGCAAGGAGCATATTTTCGATGCAGGCCCCGGCGGATTGATGGTCCTTGATCTGGTGATACATGACCTTACGATCCAGAAACACGGCGATTACCACCGGAGCCCGGCGAATGATTTCCCCGTAACGGGTGAGTTCCGCCAGTTTCTCCCTTTTTTCCGCGTTCCATACGATAGCAAAACGCCAGGGCTGGTTGTTGAGCCCGGAGGGAGCCCAGATGCCCGCCCGGATTATCTCCAGGATAAGTTCCCGCGGAGGCACTTCCTGCGTGTATTCCCGGATGCTCCGGCGGCCGTAAATGGCCTTAAGAACCGGATTTTCCTCGAACCTGCGTTCTATTCCCTCCATTCTGTGCCTCCTGGCGCGTTTTTTCCTCCAGCACCTTTTGACGAATTCGCTGGAGAAGCTCCGGATCTTCGTGGTAGGTGAGGGGGCCTTCACGACCTTCCAGGCGAAGGATCAATCCTCCCACCAGGCGACCCACGTTTATGGCATCCATGGCGGCCCGATCGTCATAAAGGGCTTCTTTTCCGCGATGGGAATAGGCATGAGCCCAGGGAGGGATCATGGCCCCCATGGCATTGAGCACGGTAAGGAGATAGGCCCCGGCCAGGGTGGCTCCGGCATCGGCCCCCACCGTAATAACCCCTACCACTTTGCCCTCCACATAACTGGCTTCACCGAAGGCGACCATATTTTCCAGAGCGGTCATCCGGTCGATGAGGATCTTAAGGGGGCCGGAGGGACCGTACCAGTACACCGGGGTGGCCAGGACATAGCCCGCGGCTTCCCTGAGTTTGGTCAGGATCTCCCGTCCATAGTCTTCGAAGATACAGGGATACTTGCAGGTGGGTTCCTCGTTCTGGACGCAACCGATGCAGGGCTCGATCCGTCCGCGATAGAGTTCGATGATCTCGGTGGTGAGCCCCAGTTCCTCGGCGGCGTAAAGAGCGCAGCGGAGCAGGGAACCCGATCCTCCGTAAGGATGGGGGGAACCCAGGATGCCCAGGATCTTAGCCATTTTTGTCCAGTACCTCCTTAAGCCAGAATCTGGGGAGGGCGAAGGAGGCCCTGTGGATTTGGTGGGTGTAATAGAGGGTTTCCGGAATCCAGGTACGTCGGGGTTGGGTTGGATCTCCGGGAAAGCGCAGGAGATAGGCGTTGTCTCCCCCGAAGGAGGGAATGGAGGCCCGGTAACAGAAGATGTCTTTTCCATAGACCCGCTGGAAGACCCGATAGGAACCTTCGAGGATTTCCTTCATGGTGAAGGGGGTGGCTGCTTGCTGGACTATGGCTCCTTCCGGGGCCAGTTGAAGCAGCATACGGTGGAAGGATTCACTGAAAAGAGAGTGAGAGAGTTCCAGGGTGCGTTCAGCCAGAGAGATGTCTGGATCGGTGGAGTCGATAATAACCAGATCAAAATGTTCGTTTTTTTCTACCAGTTCCTGGACCAGGGCAAAAGCATCCACGGTCAGGAGTTCGAGACGCGGATCAGCGGGATCCTGCGGCAGAAGGGCAGGGAAGAATTGGCGTACCAGGCGGGGAACCCGGGGGTCTATATCTGCGATGAGGACTTTTTCCACCTCGGGATATTTGAGAACCTCCCGGGCGGCGCCGTAATCTCCGCCTCCGCAGATTAATACCTTTCGCACCCGTCCTTCAGGGAAGGCCTGGATGGGGATATGGACCAGGGCTTCGTGGTAGATGAATTCGTCCCGGGAGGTGAACTGAGCGGTTCCGTTGATGAAGAAGATACGACCCCAGAAGGGGTTTTCCAGGATCATGATGGCCTGTTCCCCGCCTTCTTCGTGCAGCACCACTCCTTCGTAACCGTAAAAATATCCCTTTTGGACCGGTTCTCCCAGGATGATCTTGGCTCCGGGGCCTTCGGTAGGTAGAGAGGTTTCCATAATGGGCATAAAGGCAGCCTCCGTCGAGGGGATCTTTGCCTTCAATAATTAACAGGAAAGTGGGTCCCTTGCCAAGTTAAAGGGAAGAGATTAAAGTAGGAAACGGTGCGCCCGTAGCTCAATCGGATAGAGCATTGGACTACGAATCCAAAGGTTGGAGGTTCGAGTCCTCCCGGGCGCGCCAATATCAAGGGTTTCAAGCCTCTCCTCCTCGCTCCAAACAATCAAAGGTGTGACCTTGGTGTGGCTTAAGACACGCTTAACTATG
>WGAR01000187.1 GCA_015494725.1 Thermodesulfobacteriaceae bacterium
CAGGCCGGCTACCTCACCATTAACGAGGTCAAGGGCCGCACCCTGACCCTGGGCTACCCCAATCAGGAGGTACGCGAAAGCTTCCAGGAGGTCCTCCTCCAGGGACTTTCCGGAGGCGAAACCACGCCGAGGATCCTGGCCCAGGAACTGGGCGAGGCCCTAAGACGCACCGACTGGGAGGCGGTGCGCGAGATCTTAAACGACATCCTCTCCTATATCCCCCATACCCTCTATCTTCGGGCCGATGAACGCTTCTTTCACACCGTGTTCTATCTGGCCCTGGCTCTCTCGGGTTATCGGGCCGAAAGCGAGGTGCTCACTCATCGGGGCCGGCTGGACATGGCCGTGCGCTACGAGGGGGAGAATCGGGTCTTTGTGTTTGAGTTTAAGGCCGGGGTTTCGGCGGAGGAGGCGCTAAAACAGATCGAGGCCCGGGGCTATGCCGATCGTTTCCGGGCCCGGGGACTTTCGGTGATAAAGGTCGGCGTTTCCTTTGATCCTGCCGAGCGCAGGGTTTCGGAAATAGCGGTTAGAATTTAAAGAATAACCATCCAAAGGAAAAGAAACTCCGCCATTTCGTTCAGGGCTCCGAGAAGGTCGCCGGTGAGACCGCCGAAGACCCTCCGGAAGTAAAGGCAAAGTCCCCAGAGAAAAACCAGCACTCCCAGGCTTTCCCCGGGAAAGAACCAGAAGAGAAGAAAAAAGAGGAGCAGGAAGACCGGAAGGGCCCTTCTTTTGGCCCCGGGAGAGAAAAAAAGGACCCCCAGCCCCTCCTTTTTGGCCGGGGTTCCGAGGACCATTCCGGCCAGAAGTCCCAGACGACCGAAGAGGGGTTTTACCAGGACCACCACGAAGAGAGAGGCCGCCAGGGCCTCTTTTAAGGCCAGCCACTCCCCCAGGAGAAAAAGCACCCCGAAGAGTAATCCCAGGGCCCCGATTTCCGGGCTCTTAAGGATCCGGAGTCTTCTTTCGCGCGGCCCTCCGGCAAAGAGGGCATCCAGGGTGTCCAGCATTCCGTCGAAATGAAAATAGTTGGCCAGGAAATACTGGGTCAGCAGGATCAGGAAAGCCGTAAGATCCGGCCTGAAGCGGGGGGAAAGGAGCCTCCAGAGGAGGAGATTGACCCCTCCTAGAAAGAGGCCCACCAGAGGCAGATAGGTCACGGCCTCGGCCGGACGAAAATCCGGGGCCTTTACCGGAACCCGGGTAAAAAAGGAAAAGGCGGTCCGCAGGGCGGAGAGTTCAGTCCTGAGACTCAAATTCGCGCCCCTTGCTCACCCCGGCTCCCTCGAAGGTGGCCATTTCCCGGTAGATCCGAAGGGCGGTCTCTATGATCATACTGGCGAGCGCCGCTCCGGTGCCCTCGCCGAGGCGCATATCCAGATCCACGATGGGCCGGAGCCCGAGTCGTGTCAGGGCCGGCCGGGCCCCGTTTTCCGCGGAAACGTGCCCGCAGAAAACAAACTGCTCCAGCCCCGGGGCCAGGGCCCGGGCCACCAGAAACCCTGCCAGCGAGATGAATCCGTCCATCACCACCGGGATGCGGTTTTGGGCCCCGCCCAGGAAGAGACCGGCAATGGCCCCGATCTCCGCCCCGCCGAAGGCGGCAAGAGCCTCAAGCGGACTTTCCGCTCGGTGAAGCTCAAGGGCCCTGCGTACCACCTCGACCTTGCGCTTAAGACCCCTCTCATCCACCCCGGTTCCCCGGCCTACAATACGCTCCGGGGGTTCCCCGAGAAAATGACAGATCAGACAGGCCGAAGGGGTGGTGTTCCCGATGCCCATGTCCCCGGGAATGAGAAGGGTTACACCTTCCCTTGCCGCCTCCTCGGCCAGCTCCATCCCTACGCGGAGGGCCTCCTCGGCCTCACTAAGGCTCATGGCCGGTTCCCGGGAAAGATTCCGGGTGCCGGAGACCACCTTGCGCCGGATGAGCCCCGGGGCCTCCACCTCTCCGACCACCCCCACATCCACCACGAAGACCTCGGCCCCGGCCTGCCGCGCGATGACATTGATCCCGGCCCCGCCGGAAAGAAAGTTATAGATCATCTGCCGGGTCACCTCCTGGGGATAGGTGCTCACCCCCTCCTCCACCACCCCGTGATCCCCGGCAAAGACATAGACCCTTTTTTTCAAAGGCAGTTCCGGCTCCGGATTCCCGGTAATCATCACGTAACGACGGGCGATCTCCTCCAGATAACCCAGACTCCCCCGGGGTTTGGTCTTCTGGTCTAGACGCTTAGCCGCCAGCCGATAAAGATCCGGATCAAGTTCGGGTAACCGAATCTCCATAGCATCACCTCCGTGATCAACAGAATGATCGCGCTCACCAAACCGGCCGCCTGCACCAGGCGGATCGCTTTCTTTATGTCTCCGATTTTCACCTCCCGCAAGGGGGTGCCCAGCCAGGGGCGTTCCTGCACCCCTCCGGGATAGGGGATCGGCCCTCCCAGGGCCACTCCCAGGGCCCCGGCCAGGGCCCCCTCCGGCCAGCCCCCGTTGGGGGAAACATGTTTATGCGCCTCCCGCAGGGCGGTGACCAGGGCCCTTCTTCCGGAAAGCCCCGGAAACAGGATCGCCGCCAGGGCCAGCATCAGGGCCGAAATCCGGGCCGGGATCAGATTGAGCAGATCATCGGCCCGGGCGATGAAGAAACCGAACTCCCGATAGGGGCCGTACCGGTATCCGAACATGGAATCCAGGATCTCCACGGTCTTATAAAGGGCGGCCCCCTCTATCCCTCCGGCCAGATACCAGAAAAGAGGCCCCCAGAAGGCATCGTTAAAGTTTTCGGAAAGGGTCTCCAGAGCCCCGCGCAGCACCCCCTGCTCGTCCAGAAGCTCGGTGCGCCGGGAAACCAGAAAGGAAAGCCTTTGTCGGGCGGCGGAAAGCCCCCTCTCCTCCAGAGCCCGCCCCACCTCCTCCACCTCCCGCTCCAGAGACCGCAGAGCCAGAAAATAAAACAGCCACCCCACCTCCAGGGGAGGAAAAAATCGCACCGTAAGATGCACCAGAGACACGAAGATTCCGGCGGTAAGGATCAGGGTAAGCAACCCTCCCCAGCGCCCCGCCCTTCCCAGAGAACGAAACCCCAGGTTCCCCAGAAGACCGATCCATCTTACCGGATGCAGAAAAGAGGGATCACCCAGCAGGCGATCCAGAAGCAGGGCCAGGGTAAGGGTCCAAAACGGCGGCAGAGGGTTCACTCACAAAATACCCCGCCTGAGGTAATAGGAGTCCGGCACCTGGCGATAATATTCCTGCAGGGACTTGACCCCGAAGGTCCTGGTCCCCCGGAGTCTTCTTATGGCACAGGCCATAGCCCGGGCCCCGGAAATGGTGGTGGCATAGGGAATATTCAGTTCCATGGCGTAACGCCGGATGAGATAGGCATCCTCCCGGCTCACCTTACCCTCGGCGGTATTTATGACCAGGTGAACCTCCCCGTTTTTGAGGAGATCCACGGCATTGGGACGCAACCCCTCGGAAATCTTGGGTACCACCCGGGCCGAAAGACCGCACTGGCGGAGGTATTCCGCGGTGCCCCGGGTGGCCAGCAACTCAAAACCGCACTCGGCAAGGGTGCGGGCCACCTGAACCACCTTGTCCTTATCTCGATCGCGAACGGAGATGAAGACCCGTCCCTCCAGGGGAAGGGGCATGCCGGCCGCAAACTGGGCCTTGGCATAGGCCAGGGGAAAATCCATGTCTATCCCCATGACCTCGCCGGTGGACTTCATCTCCGGACCCAGCATGACATCCACCCCGGGGAAACGCCGAAAGGGAAACACGGCCTCCTTCACCGAGACGTGCGGGGGCTCGATCTCCCGGGTAAACCCCAGGCTCTTAAGACTCTCGCCGAGCATGATCCAGGTGGCAAGACGGGCCAGGGGCACCCCGATGGCCTTGGAGACGAAGGGCACGGTGCGGCTGGCCCGGGGATTCACCTCCAGCACATAAAGCTCGTCGTCCTTGATGGCGTACTGCACATTCATGAGCCCCACCACGTTGAGTTCCCGGCAAAGGGCCTTGGTGGCTTCCCGGATCTCCTCCATGAGGGCGCGGGAGATATGGACCGGGGGGAGCACACAGGCCGAGTCCCCGGAATGTACCCCGGCCTCCTCGATATGTTCCATGATCCCGGCCACCACGGTGATCTCCCCGTCGGAGATGGCATCCACATCCACCTCCGTGGCGTCCTCCAGGAACTTGTCAATAAGGACCGGGTGTTCCGGGTTCACCTCCGCGGCCTCGGCCATGTAGCGTCGCAGCTCGGTCTCGGAATAGACGATCTGCATGGCCCGGCCCCCGAGCACATAGGAGGGCCGCACCAGGACCGGATAGCCGATCCGGGAGGCGATCTCCACGGCCTCCTCCACGGTGAAGGCCGTTCCGGCCGGGGGCTTCTTGAGCCCGAGTTTGTCCAGCAGCTCCACGAAACGCTCCCGGTCCTCCGCCCGGTCGATACTCTCCGGCGAGGTGCCGAGGATCCTGACTCCGGCTCTTTCGAGCGGCACGGCAAGGTTGAGTGGGGTCTGCCCCCCGAACTGCACAATCACCCCCTCGGGTTTCTCCTCCTCATAGATATTGAGCACATCCTCCAGGGTAAGGGGTTCAAAATAAAGCCGGTCGGAGGTGTCATAGTCCGTGGAGACCGTCTCCGGGTTGGAGTTCACCATGATAGACTCAATCCCTCGCTCACGCAGGGCAAAGGAGGCGTGCACGCAGCAGTAGTCAAACTCGATTCCCTGCCCGATGCGGTTCGGCCCCCCGCCGATGATCATCACCTTGCGTTTCTTCGAGGGCCGGGCCTCGTTTTCCACCTCGTAGGTGGAGTAATAATAGGGGGTATAGGCCTCAAACTCCGCGGCACAGGTGTCAACCAGCTTGTAGGTGGCCCGCACCCCGAGCGAAAGCCTCCTTTTTCGCACCTCCTCCTCGGTTGAGCCGGTGAGGAAGGCGATCTGGCGGTCGGAAAATCCGGCCTGCTTCAGCTCCCGGAAGTCCTCCTCCGCAAGCTCGGAAAGATCCCTTCCCCGAAAACGGTCCTCCACCTCCAGGATCTCGGCGAGCTGCCAGAGGAACCAGCGATCGATCTTGGTGAGCTCATAGATCTCATCCACGGAAAAACCGGCCCGCAGGGCCTCGCGCAGGAAGAAGATACGCTGGCTGTTCGGGCGGGCGAGTTTCTCCACGATAAGTTCCCGGGGAGGGGTCTCACCCCGGTCCGAGGGGCTCTTTCCGTCGGCCCCGAAGCCGAAGCGCCCGATCTCAAGCCCTCGCAGGGCCTTCTGCAGGGCCTCCTTGAAGGTGCGTCCGATGGCCATGGTCTCGCCCACCGAGCGCATGGAGGTGGTGATCTCGTCCCGGGTCTCCGGGAACTTCTCAAAGGTGAACCGCGGACACTTCACCACCACATAGTCGATGGTGGGCTCAAAGGCGGCCTTGGTCTCGCGGGTGATGTCGTTGGGAAGCTCGTCCAGGGTATAGCCCACGGCGAGCTTGGCCGCGATCTTGGCGATGGGAAAACCCGTGGCCTTGGAGGCCAGGGCCGAGGAACGCGAGACCCGGGGGTTCATCTCAATGACCACCATCTCCCCGGTCTCGGGATGGATGGCGAACTGGATGTTGGAGCCCCCGGTCTCCACCCCGATCTCCCGGATGACCGCGATGGCCGCGGTCCGCATGCGCTGGTATTCGCGATCGGTAAGCGTCTGGGCCGGGGCCACGGTGATGGAATCCCCGGTATGCACCCCCATGGGATCGAAGTTTTCGATGGAGCAGATAATGACCACCGAGTCCTTGCGATCGCGCATGACCTCGAGTTCAAACTCCTTCCAGCCCAGAACCGACTCCTCAAGCATGACCTGATGGATCAGGGAAAGCTCCAGGCCCTGTTCCACGATCTCCCGCAGCTCTTCAATGTTATAGGCCACCCCGCCCCCGGTCCCCCCGAGGGTAAAGCTGGGGCGCACGATGATGGGAAAGCCGATACGCCGGGCCGCGGCCTCGGCCTCGGATACCGAACGCACGATCTCACTCCGGGGGACCTTAAGCCCGATCCGGGCCATGGCCTCCCGGAACTTCTCCCGGTTTTCGGCCTTCTCAATGACCTCGGCCCGGGCGGCAAGTAACTCCACCCCGTAGCGGTCAAGTACCCCCCGGCGGGAAAGCTCAAAGGCCAGATTGAGCCCGGTCTGGCCCCCCAGGGTGGGAAGCAGGGCGTCGGGACGCTCCTCCTTGATGATCTCGGTTAGCACCTCCGGGGTTAAGGGCTCGATGTAGGTGCGGTGGGCCATCTCCGGGTCGGTCATGATGGTAGCCGGGTTGGAGTTCACTAAGACCACCTCGTAGCCCTCCTCCCGAAGGGCCTTCACCGCCTGGGTGCCGGAATAGTCGAACTCGCAGGCCTGACCGATGACGATGGGCCCGGAACCGATGATGAGGATCTTTTTCAGGTCTGTACGTCTGGGCATGCCTCCTCCTTTATCTATTGGGGCCACTTCTGGAGAAGTTTTACCCGGGCTTTCTGGCGCAGATCTCGATACCAGCTTTCAAAGTAAGCGGCTCTCTTCTCCTGCGTGAGCACATGAAAAAGGATCTCTTTTTCCTTATCCCAGTCGGACCGATCCGCCGGGAGGATCTTCTCTATCTTTACCAGGTAGCAGGCCTGCTGGTCGCAGACCGGCTGCGGAAGGAATCCGATCTCCGCTCGCCCTCCCAGAGCCCGGGCCACAGCCTGGGGAACCTCTCCCTGGGCCAGTTCCTTGCGGCGCAAACGGACCTCCTTAATCGACCAGCCTGCCTTGCGGAGAAGACTTCGGGCCTCTCGGGCCTTTTTCACCCGGGCAAGAAGTTGTCGGGCTTTCTGACGGCACAATTCCCCGCCCTTTTCCAGACGGAAATCGGAAAGCACCCGCTTTCGGGCTTCGCGAAAACTCATGGGCTGGGCCGGCTGTTTTCGAAGAATCTG
Source organism: Thermodesulfobacteriaceae bacterium (assembly GCA_015494725.1). Lineage (GTDB taxonomy): Bacteria > Desulfobacterota > Thermodesulfobacteria > Thermodesulfobacteriales > Thermodesulfobacteriaceae > Thermosulfurimonas_A. Next base: position 6,974 of record WGAR01000187.1, read on the forward strand.
AAAGAGAAGCACCCCCTGCGGCCCCTCCACCGGTGCGGAAATCTCCCCTTCCTCCAGGGAACGCAGGGCCTCCTTGAGCGCCTGTCGGTTAAAGGGAGGAGGCGGGGCATCCTGAACGAAGGAAAGCTCTTTGAGCTTCAAACCCTCTTTGCCGGCGGCTTCCTTGAGGCTTCCCGCCAGCACCGCCTTTTGATAGAGATCGTCCGCGGCCTGATAGGCGGCCTCCCGGGCCCGACGGGCCATAAGCTCCTGGCGAATCTTCTCCTTGACCCGGACCAGAGGCTCAGGCCCCCCGGGGAGGACCTTTTCCACATAGAAGAGATAATAACCCTTCGGCCCCTCCAGCGGACCCACCACCTGCCCCGGCGGAGTGGAAAAGACGGCCTTGTCCGCAGCGGGGAAGAGTTCCCCGGGCTTGACCTCCCCCAGATCCCCGCCCAGCGGGGCCGTGATCCGATCCTGAGAATACTTGCGGGCCAGGGCTATGAAATCCTGCAGAGTCTTGGCCTTCCGGGCCAGGGCTTCCGCCTTCTTCAGGGCCTCCTGTTTCTTGCCGGGCTCGGCCCGGATCAGGATCATCCGCACCTTCCTTCTTTCCGGACGGACAAACCGATCCCTTTCCGCCTGATAATAGGCCTTGATCTCTTCTTCGGTAATATGAATCTTCTTGCGATAACGGGCATAGGGAAAATAGAGATAGGCCAAGCGGATCCGGGGAGGTCGGAGATAGCGTTCCCGGTGTTTCTGAAAATACTCCCGCAGTTCCTTTTCCCCTACCTGGACCTTACGGGCACAGACCCCATAGGGCAACCGGGCATAGAGCAGCTGGAGTTTCTGGTTCTGAAACTCGAAATATTCCCGCACCTCCGTCTTCGGGGCGAAGATGGTGGCGGTGAGGAAATGTCGCACCCTGGCCTCGAGCAGATCCTCCTTTACCGTTTTTTCGAAATCCCGGGGCATAATCCCCAGATCCCGGAGTACGGCCCGATAACGCCTGAAACTGAAATGTCCTCCCTCCTGAAAGGCCGGGAACCGGGCTATGGCCATCTGGATCTCCCGGGGATGTACGGAGATCCCCAGCCTCCGGGCCGCTTCTTCCATCAATCTCCGGCGAATCAACTCCTCCAGCACCTGTTCCCGAAAGTGGATCTTCTTGAGAAAGTCCTCATCCACCCTGTCCCCGAACATCTGCCGCAACTGGCGATAACGCAACTCATAGAGGGTCTGATATTCGCGAACGGTGATATTCTTCCCGTTTACCGTAGCCAGAAGATCCACCCGTGAGGCCCGGAAGGTGCCCACCCCCCAGAAAACGAAGACGATAATGATGATGGCAAAGAGGATCTTTACCGCTGTGGACTGGGCCCCCTTGCGCAGGAAATCGAGCATGATGGCCTCCTCATCATGGGGTCGGCCTATTATAACGGATTTTTACCGTTAGGCCAGAAAACCTCCTTTGCACCCTCTCCACGGTCTCGGCCAGGCGCTCTCGCAGGACCCGGCTCCCGCTCACCTCCCGGGCCAGTTCCTCAAGAGCGCTACAGGCCTCCGGCAGATTTCCGCAGTAAAGCCATAGATCGTGTCCGGAAAGGAGGGCCAGCAGAAATCTTTCCGGAAGTTCGTATGACGATAGGGCCCCCATGGCCAGATCATCGGTGAGCACGAGCCCGGAAAACCCCAATTCCTCACGCAGAACCTTCACCGCCTGAGGCGAAAAGGTCACCGGATAATCCCCCCATTCCTGAACCAGAAGATGGGTGGTCATTATCAGGGGAAGCCCTTCTTTCAGGGCCTCCCGAAAGGGAAGCAAATCGGCCGCGGAGACCTCTTTCTTGCGGGGAAGCTCTCGATGGGGATCCCGTTCCACTCCGCCCAGTCCGGGAAAATGTTTGGCGCAGGGAAGGACCTCTTCCTCCAGGTGCCCCCGGATGAAGAGTCTGCCCAGTTCCCCCACTTTCTCGGGATTCTCCCCCAGGGTGCGCCCCCGCAGGAAATCCGGGGCCTCTTCCCCGGCCAGATCCAGAACCGGGGCCAGGTTCACCGAAAGGGACCATTGTTTTACCGTGCGGGCCAGCTCACGGGAAAAGGTCCGGATCTCTTCCGGACCTTTACGGGCCACGGTAAGGGGTTCGGGGAACTCCGGGGCCAGGGGAGGCCCTATGCGCTGCACCCTCCCTCCTTCCTGATCCACCATGAGGTAGCCCGGCTCACCGGGAAGGGTGCGCAGGACTCTCACAAGCTCCCGGCTGGCCTCTTCTTCCTGGAAATGGCGGCGAAAGAGGACAAAATGCCTTATCGCCAGATCCCGGATGAGTTCCCTTTCCTCCACTTCGGGCACCGGAGCCCCGGGGGTGAGAACCGCAAGAGAAGCCAGTTTCCGGATCACGCCTCAAACCCGTAACTCGCGTATATCCTCCGGGCCTCTTCGGAAAGGAGGAAGTCCCGAAACCGACGGGGGAGATCCTCCTCCACCCCGGCTCGCAGGGCCACCTGATACTCATTCCGCACCCTCTGTCCCGCCGGAAACTCTACATAATCGAAAAGCGGCTCCGGAAAGAAACGGGGATCCTGATAATAACGGGCGAAGTGATAGTAGAGCGGGGCCACATCCGCCTCGCCGTGATAGATCAGAGCCGGAATCTCGCGATGGTGGACCAGACGCCCGGTGATGGCCTCCCGTTCGATCCTTTCGCGCAGTCCCGGAACCGCGGAAAGGGCCTGAAGATAGGTCCGGTAGGACTGGGTCTCGGTTTCCGGATTGGAAATGGCCACCCGAATCTCCGGCCGCAGGAGATCCTCCGGCCCCCGGATCCCCAGCGGATTTCCCCGGGGCACCACCAATACCACCCCCCGATTGCGGGTGAAGGTGCGGGGTTCCTGAATCAGCCCTTTCTGGAGCAGCCGCTGCATAAATTCCGGCGGCCCCATTACTACCTGGGGATCCAGGGAGAGGATCAGATTTCCCACCGCCAGCGGACGCCCCTCGATCAGGGGAAGGAAACGTCCCGGGGGAAGGGTAACGTAAAAGACTTCCACCCTGCGGCCCAGCCGGGCCGAGAACCTCTCCAGGAGCTCGGGAATGACCATGAATTGATTGCCCTCCATGACGATCCGCAGTTCGGCCCCACAGGGATCCCCGTGAAGATCGTAAACGAGATTGGAACCGGGCAGATAGAGCTGATCCGGAACCCCCCGGCCCGCATCCAGAGGCCAGGGCAAGGTATAGGTCTTCATCGTAGCACCCCCCTTAAAATCTCCAGGGCCCGATCCAGATCCTCCCGAACGGTAAGCCGCCCCAGGGAAAACCGGAGCGTGGCCCGGGCTATTTCCGGGGCCACCCCCATGGCCGAGAGCACATGCGAGATGGCCCCGGAACGATCGTGGCAGGCCGCCCCGGTGGAGGCGCAGAGATCCGGAGCCCGTTCCAGGATCTCCCGGCCCTCCCTTCCCGGAAAGGCCACACTCAGGGTATTGGGCAGGGTATAAGCCGGTTCTCCGTGCCGGACGGCCCGGGGAAAGATCTCCCGTATCCCCTCCCAGAAATACTCTCTCAGTTCCCTCTGCCGTTCGGCCTCCTCGGGAAGATCGGAGGCGGCTATCTCCGCAGCCCGCCCCAGGGCCGCCGCCAGGGGCACGGGCTCCGTTCCGGGCCGAAGCCCCCTCTCCTGCCCGCCTCCGAAAAAGAGCGGAACCAGAGGCAACCCTTTGCGTACATAGAGGGCTCCGATCCCTTTAGGGGCATACATCTTGTGTCCGGCCACGGTAAGGAAATCGCAGTTTATCTCCTGCACCGAAACCGGAATCTTTCCCACCGCCTGCGCGGCATCGGTATGAAACCACACCCCGGCTTCCCGACAGATACGCCCTATTTCCGCCACCGGCTGAAGGACCCCGGTCTCGTTATTGGCCAGCATTACGGAAACCAGGAAGGTATCCGGTCGAAGCCTCCGCCGCACCTCCTCCGGATCCACCCGCCCCCGACCATCCACCGGCAGAAAATCCACCCTGAACCCGGCCTCAAGCAGCCTCAAGGCCGGCTCCAGCACCGAGGGATGTTCGATTCGGGAGACCAGAAGATGCCCCTTTTCCCGGGCCCGGGCTGCACCCAGCAGGACCAGATTGTTGGCCTCGGTCCCTCCGGAGACAAAGTAGATCTCCTCCGGAGCGGCCTCAAGAAGCGCGGCCAGGGAGGAACGAGCCCTCTCCAGCCACCGGCGGGCCCTCCTTCCCAGAAGATGCCCCGAACCGGGATTACCGAAGTCTTCCAGGGCACAAACCCGAAAAACCTCCACCACCTCGGGGAGGACCGGGGTGGTGGCATTATAATCCAGATAGATCTCCCGAGACATAGCCGATCTTATTATAGCACCTTCACCGGAGGTTTGACTTGCCGGGCCATTTTAAGTATCTTGGCTTCTGGAATATGCAGCGAGGAGGAGAGGTATGCCCTCAGTAGTGGTGGTAGGCACGCAGTGGGGAGACGAGGGAAAGGGAAAGATCGTGGATCTCTTAGCGGAGAGGGCCGATTATATCGTGCGTTTCCAGGGGGGAAACAACGCCGGGCACACCCTGGTAATCAACGGACGCAAACACATCCTTCACCTCATCCCCTCGGGGATCTTTCACGAGGGCAAGACCTGTCTTATCGGAAACGGGGTGGTGGTGGACCCGGCGGTGCTCCTTTCCGAGATCGATCGGCTCCAGGAATCCGGTCTTCCCGTGCCTCCGGGAAAACTTTATCTGAGTGAGAAGGCCCATCTCATCATGCCCTATCACAAGGCCATCGATCTGGGCCGGGAATCCCTGCGCGGCAAGACCCGCATCGGGACCACCGGGCGAGGCATCGGTCCCTGCTACGAGGACAAGATCGCCCGGCGGGGAATCCGGGTGAGTGATCTTCTGGATCCGGAACTTTTCGGCCAGAAATTGAAAGAAATTCTGGAGGAGAAAAATTTTTATCTCCAGAAATATCTGGGGCGCGATCCCCTTTCCTACGAGGAGGTGTATGAAACCTATTTGCGTTATGGGGAACGTCTGGCCCCTTATGTAGTCAATATTTCCGAGATCCTGGCTCAGGCCCGGCGGGAGGGAAAAAACATCCTCTTTGAGGGGGCCCAGGGGACCCAGCTGGACATAGACCACGGGACCTATCCTTTTGTGACCTCCTCCAACACCGTGGCCGGGAACGCCTGTGCCGGAGCCGGGGTGGGGCCCACCTCTATCGACTATGTGCTGGGGATCGCCAAGGCCTATACCACCCGCGTGGGGGAAGGCCCCTTTCCCACCGAACTCCGGGATGCCACCGGGGATCACCTGCGAGAGTGCGGAGGCGAATACGGTTCCACCACCGGGCGTCCGCGTCGCTGCGGCTGGCTGGACGGGGTTATCCTTCGGGAGGCGGTCCGGCTCAACGGTCTCTCCGGACTGGCCATCACCAAACTGGATGTGCTTTCGGGACTGACAGAGATACGCTTCTGCGAGGCCTATGAGCTGGAGGGACGAAGACTCTCCAGTCTGCCGGCCCGGGTTTCGGAGATCTACCGGGTTAAACCCCTTTATCGGAGCTTTCGCGGCTGGCAGGAAGACCTTACGAACTGCCGCAGTCTGGACGATCTCCCTACCGCCGCCCGGGAATACCTGCGTTTTATTGAGGACTTCACCGGGGTGCCGGTGATCATGGTCTCCACCGGTCCGTCCCGGGACCAGAACATCCTGATCCGGGACCCGTTTCGCGCCTAAAGCTTCCATGAAAGAACGGCTGCTCATCGCCAATAGGGGAGAGATCGCCCTGCGGATCATGGAGGCCTGCGAAGAACTGGGCCTGGATTACGTGGTCGTATATACCCGGGCCGATGAGGAGAGTCTCCATGTCCGACGGGCCCGCCGGAAGTTCCGGATAGCCGATTACCGGGACCCCAACGAAATCCTGGCCGTGGCCGATGAGGCCGGATGCACCGCCGTCCATCCGGGGTACGGATTTCTGGCCGAGGATTTTCGGTTCGCCCGGCGGGTGGTCAAAAGATCGAGACCCCTTATCTTCGTGGGCCCCCGCTGGGAGGTCATCCGGGATCTGGGGAGCAAACTCAACGTTAAACGTCTGGCCCGGGAAATGGGGATACCGGTCATACCCGGAACCACCGAACCCCTTTACAACGAAATAGAAGCCGAAGCCAAAGCCGAGGAACTCTTCCAGTGGCTGGTCGAGAACGGAGAACCCGAACCCCGCCTGCTCATCAAGGCCTCGGCCGGGGGCGGGGGGATGGGCATCGAGGAGGTGCGGGAACTGGACGAGGTCCGTCCCATCTTCCGGCGCGTACGGGCCTATGCCAAGCGACTCTTCGGCGACGAAGGAGTGGTGATCGAGGCCAAGCTCTCCTGTTTCCAGCATCTGGAGGTCCAGCTCCTGGGAAACCAGCACGGAGAACTGGTCCATTTCGGCACCCGCAACTGCACCATCCAGAGCCCCGGGCGTCAGAAACGGGTGGAACTGGCCCCGGGATTTGATCCCGCATATCTCACCTATGAATTTTCGCCGGAAAGGGTCCTGGAAGAAATCGTCAATCATTCCCTGAAAATGGCCGAGGCCGTGGGATACGATAGCGTGGGGACCTGGGAATGGCTGGTTACTCCCGAGGGCAGGGCCTATCTCATGGAGGTGAACACCCGCATCCAGGTGGAAAACGAGATCTCCGCCCGTATAAGTCGAATCCGCAAGCGGCCCGTAAACCTCATCCGGGAGCAGATCCGGATGGCCCTGGGCGAAAAACTGGGGTACACTCAACGGGACATCACCTTTCAGGGAACAGCCATTGAACTCCGACTGGTGGCCGAGGATACCCGGAGAAACTTTCGTCCCCTCTCCGGAACCATCACCCGCTTTCAATATCCCCGGTATCCCTGGCTCACCGTGCGCACCCACGTGCCGCAGGATCGTCCCTATACCATTCCCACCGAATACGACCCCAATCTGGCCCTCCTCATCGTATGGGGAGAGAATACCCCCCAGGCCCTGGAAAGAGCCCGTCGGGCGCTGGAGGAGATGATCCTGGAAGGGCACACCTCCGGAGGAGGCCCTCTGCACTCCAACGTCTCTTATTTGTGGGAAAAATTGAAGGAAGTATATCGTTTTCCGGTATGAGTGAGATCTATCGAGAACTTACAGATCTGTGGGAAAGGGCGGTCTATCTCCGGGACATTAAGGGGGAAGACTGGGAAAACATCTCCGAGCTGGTGAAGGTCCTGGAGGATCTGCGGCGGGACTTTTACGAGCGTCCGTCCGCGGACCTGGAAAAGCGTCTTCCGGGCTTCCGGAGCCGCATCCTAGAGCTTGAGGATCTGGCTGCTCGCACCCTCACCCCTTACGAAGTGGTAAGGATCGTACGTCATCCGCAGCGTTTTACCCTTCTGGATATCCTGGAGAATGTCTATGATCGTTACACCGAACTGGGGGGAGAGGGAGAAATCAATATCGACCCGGCGGTGGTGGTGGCCCGGGCCATGATCTCCCGAAGGGTCGGAGACAAGGTCTATCTGCATCAGGTCATGGTCATCGGGCACGAGAAGGGTCACGGAGAGGAATTCCGCGAGGGAGGGAGTGCCAAACCCTGGGGTAACGAGAAGGCCCTGCGTTACATGAAGATCGCCGAGACCGAGGGTATTCCCATTCATTTTTACATCTTCACCCCGGGGGCCTATCCCATCGAGGATTATCCCGGAGCGGCGCAACAGATCGCACGCAACCTTTACACCATGGCCAAACTCAAGGTCCCCATGGTGGCCTTTATCTCTGAGGGAGGTTCGGGAGGGGCCGAGGCCATCGGGCTTGCGGACATGCGGCTCATGGCCTCCAGGGGTTACTATTCAGTGATCAGTCCGGAGGGAGCCGCGGCCATCGAGGCCAAGCTCAAAAGCGGCCGCCCCCCGCGGGAGCTGGTGGAACGCTGCGCCCGCAATCTCCGGCTCACCGCCGAGGACAACCTCCGTCTGGGCACCATAGACCGTATCGTCCCCGAGCCCCCGCTGGGGGCCCGGCGGCGGGACTACGCCTTTTTCCGTCGTCTGCGCTACGAGATGATCCGGGCTACCGACGAGGTGGTCCTACAAACCCGCAGTCTGCGCACCTTTCGTAAATACGTGCTCTCGCGGCGCAACGGCTCCGAGGTGCCGGAGGACTTCGGCATCTATGTCAACTGGGAACTCTCCGAGGACGAAAAGGAGATCCTGCTGGAGAATCGCTCCCGAAAATACCGCGAAATGAGCCGCTGGGCCATCTGCGGAAGGGTATCCCGGCTCCAATCCTATCTGGAAAAGGGGCAGGATCTGGGAACACGCATGTTCCACGGATTGCGCCACGGTATCTTCCGGCAGAGTCAGAAGGCCCTGCGGCGCATGTTCGAGGAATTCACCCAGGAGGGATCGGCCTTTCTAAAACCGGTAACCGATCCAGTGAAAACGGTCTATAACCTGGTGGCCGGACGGAAAAAGAAAGTCCCTCGCATCGTTTCCCCCATCGAAAGGATCGAGGAACCCGAGGACATTTATGTAAGTCCTCTGGCCCTGGAGGATCGCACGGTCACCTGTCCCAACGCCGAAACCCACGGCTGTCCGGACCTCTGGGTGCCGGATCTTTACGGGGAATTCTGCGGGGTATGCCCCAACTGCGGACACCACTTTCCCTTAGAGTATCAGTGGTATCTCAACAATATCTTCGACCGGGGAAGTATCCGGGAGTTCAACGAGGAGATTTCTTCGGGCAATCCGCTCAACTTTGAGGGTTATGCCGAAAAGCTGGCCGAAGCCCGTAAAAAGACCGGGCGCAACTCGGCCATGCTCACCTTTGAGGCCAAGATCGGGGGAATATCCCTCATCGTGGCCATGTTGATAGCGGATTTCCGGCAGGGCACCGTGGGGGTGGCGGAGGGGGAAAAATTCATCCGGGCCTGCGACCGGGCACGGGTTACCCGGCGACCTTTTCTGGCCCTGGTCCACACCACCGGAGGCATCCGCATCCACGAGGGAACCCTGGGGGTGGTGCAGATGCCCCGCTGTACCCTGGCTGCCAGAGAATACATCGATTCCGGCGGGCTCTATATCGTGGTCTATGACAATAATTCCTACGCCGGACCGGTGGCCAGTTTTCTGGGGTGTTCTCCCTATCAGTTCGCCCTGCGCTCCACCCGCCTGGGCTTTGCCGGTCCCCGGGTGATCCTGGAGACCACCGGTCAGCCGGTGCCTCCGGACTACCACAGTGCGGAAAACGCCCTGCGCAGGGGACATATTCAGGGAGTCTGGGATCGTCGGGAACTGCGCCTGAAACTCTACGAGGCCCTGCTTACCATGGGCGGACGTAACCTTTATTATCGGTAAGAAGCCATGGGTATCGACCATCGCAAAATCAATCGGCTCCTTCAGAAATTACGAAGTCATCCTTATTGTGTGTATGCTATCGAAACCCCGCATACCGGATATCTGCGTTCCTTTCGGGTGAAGGAGGGGAGTGAGGTCCAGCCCGGGGAGATCCTCTTCCTGCTGGAAAGGGAGCGCAACCTCAAGCCGGTAAAATCCCGGGTATCCGGCCGGGTGCAGCGGTTGCGCCAGGATCTTCTGGATCGTTTTGTGGAGGCCGGGGAACCGATCCTGGAGATCTGGCACCCCCTGAGCCAGGAAGAGGTCATCTCCGAGATCCTGCAGGAGGCCCTTCAGGTGCTCCGGGCTCCGGAAACGGCCCGTTACCTTCCCTCTCCGGAGATAGAGGCCCGTTTACGCAAGGACGGTCCGGGTAAGGCCCTGGTTCATCCCGGGGAGGATCTCCTGATCATGACCTTCATGAAACGGGAAACCCCTATCCGACACGAGGGCCCCCCGGCGGTCATCTACCGGATCTTTTTCGATCCGCAGGAGGTGGTCCCCGCCGGAAATCCCCTCCTGGGGCTGTGTTCCCCGGAGGAGGTTCCCTACATTGACCGGGTGCTGGCCCGGATCCGGGAGGAATGGCCGGAGCAATAGATCCCCGCAGGCGGGCGGAAGAACTGGGGCGTGAGATCAGGGTCTTCCGCAGCGTGGAACGTCTGATGCCGCTGGCCTATGAACTGGCCTGTCGCGAACCTCGCACCGCCCACGGGAGGCTTTTCCGCGCGGAAAGGCTCTCCGCGGCCCGCGGGCGACACGGACGCCTCTGGGTGGCGGAAACCGGGGGGCTCTGGCTGGCCCTGACCCTCTACGACGATCTGCTTCCCGCCACCCGGGGGCTTTTCTCCCTGGTTTTCGGGATCGCCCTGGGAGCCCTGGCCGCCAAACTGGACCTTCCGGCCCGGGTCCGCTGGATCAACGATCTCCACCATCAGGGGCGCAAGATAGCCGGGGTCCTGATTCAAAAAAGAGGAGAATGGCTGGTGGTGGGAATAGGCATCAACGTAAACAACCCTCCTCCGTCGGCCTTCCCGGCGGAAAGTCTCTCCCGTCTAAACGGAGGCCCCCTGTCCCTGGACGAAGTCCTGGAAAGGTTCCTGGATCATCTGCGACACTATTACGGTTGGTTACGGGAGATCGAAAGCCGACTCCACCCCTGCGATTCTCCGGAGGAAAACCTTTTGATTCGGGAATTTCGGCGCTTTTCGGACACCCCGGGACGCTGTGTGGCCTGGGCTCCGGATCTGGATCACACCCCCGAGCCTTTTATCGGACTTGCGGAAAGGATCCTCCCGGACGGAAGCCTTCTCCTCCGGGGAGCCGAAACCCGCGTGGTCTCCTCCGGCGAGATCATTTATCTCTTCTGAGAAGCTATCCCTCCCCTTCCAGGATGAGGAAGAGTTTACTCACCGCCTCCTCGGGCGAATCCTCATAGACCACTCCCTCGATCCCGGGCCAGGTGCGCAGCCCCACCACCGGCTTCCACATCTTCAGGGCCAGGGCGATCTCGGAGAGGGTGCCGTAGCCCCCGGAGACCGCGATCAGGCCCTGTACGGAACGCACCAGGATAACGTTTCGGGCATGCCCCATATCCGTGACCACCGGTATCCGGATATAGGGGTTGGCCTCCTCGGCCTTGCGCCCCGGAAGGATACCCACGGTAAGTCCACCGGCTTCCAGAGCCCCTCGGGCCGCGGCCTCCATCACTCCGCCCAGCCCGCCGGTATATACGATGGCTCCCCGTTCGGCCAGAAGCCGGCCTACCCGATAGGCCAGTTCATAAACCGCGCTTCCGGCGATCCCGGTTCCGATCACCCCGATACGGTAAACTCTATTATTCGGAAAATCCATACTCTCCCACCAGTTTTACGAATCTCACCGGCTCCAGGACCTGCCGGTGAAAGGTCCCGCCCTTTTTCACCACCTTTACCAGATACTGCGAATATTCGTCTCCCACCGGCATGACCAGTCGCCCTCCCTCGGCCAGCTGCTCCAGCAGGGGCTCCGGCACCCTAGGACCGGCGGCGGTAACGATGATGGCCTCGAAGGGGGCAGCCTCCGGCCAGCCCTTGGTTCCATCCCCCACCCGGAGAAAGATATTCCGATATCCCAGGGCCTCAAGAACCCGGCGGGCCCGCTCGAGAAGCCGGGGATGCCTTTCGATGGAATAAACCCATCGGGCCAGTTCCGCGAGAATCGCCGTCTGGTATCCGGACCCGGTCCCCACCTCGAGCACCTTCTCTTCTCCCCTGAGTTCCAGGGCCTCGGTCATCAGGGCCACGATATAGGGCTGGGAGATGGTCTGCCCCTCCCCGATGGGCAGGGGATAGTCGGCGTAAGCCTGATCCCAGAGAGCCTCTTCCACAAAGAGATGCCGCGGCACCTTGCGCATGGCCTCAAGCACCCGCTGGTCGGTAATCCCCCGGGCGGCGATCTGCTGGGCCACCATGCGTTCCCGGGCCCGCCGATAGATATCCTTGTCCGGAAGATAGGGGTTCATGAGGAAGGCCTGGTTACATAATAGATGCAGTCCACCACCCGGTCTCCGGAAAAGGTGATCCGCAAAACCTCCACCTCTTTCCGCCCCCACTTCTCCCCCAGCCCGGGGATACGGGCCAGGGCATCCTCCTGTAAATGATAATAGATCCATATTTCCCGTCCGTCCGGAAGCCTTTCCATCCGGGCGGGAGGGCCCAGATACCTCTCCACCTCCTGCCGGGTGGAAAGGCCCTTGTGGACCATACAGGCCTTGGAAGCCAGATTAACCCCCGGCCCGGAGGTACAGGCCGCAAGACCCAGCAATAGGATCCATATCCCCAGATAACGTCTCATTTTTCCCTGCCTGTCGATTTATAGTATAATTCCCTCAAAAAGGAAGGAGGTTTTATGCGGTGCCCTAAATGTAAACTCATCACCTACGAAGGCAACACCCGCTGTCCGCGTTGCGGGGAAGACCTCAGCGCCCTGGTGGAGGCCCTGGGCCCCTTCTACAAGTTTAGTACGAATGAAATCTTCCTCAAAGACACCCTGATCAAACCACCCCCCTTCATCGGGGCTCCAGAAACTCCTCAGCCCTCGGAGATGCCCCTGCCCCCCCTGCACGAGGAGCCCACGGAACCCGAGACCCTGTCCCTTCAACAGGAAGAGGTAAGCCCGCCTCCACCGGAAAGGAGGGAGGGAGTGCTCAAAGAACTGGAGGAAGCCCTGGAAGAAGATCAAGGATAAGGGTTCCCCCAGTAGTCCTTGAGTTTCCCCTCGGCCAGGGCCCGGGTCTCCTCCAGGGCCTTCTGGTAATATTCCCGGGCCAGAGCCCGCACCCGGGAGGCGGTGCGGGTATCCGGAAAATTATCCAGCAGATACAGCAGCCGGTAATAAGCAGCCCGATAACGCCCGGTACGGAAGTAAAAACGAGCCACATACCATTCGTGTTCGGCCAGACGTTCCCGGGCCCGGGCAATACGTCGCTTGGCTTCATAGACATAGGGAGAATCGGGATAGTTGTCGATGAGCCGCCGGTAAGCCTCGATGGCCTTGCGGGTGTAAGTCTGATCCCGATCCGGTGAAAGCATCATCCGGTAATAACAGGTCCCGATCTGGAAGATTACGTAGGGCACCGCCTCGTTGGTGGGATGCAATTTCTCGAATTCCTGGTAAAGGACCACCGCCTCCAGATACCGACCGGAAAAGAACTTACAATCCGCCAGTTTCAACTCCGCCCACAGGGCGTAGGGACTGTCCGGGTAACGATCCCTTATCTCCTGGAAATCCTTTTCCGCCAGCTCATAATAGCCCTTTTCAAAGTGCCGGCGTGCCCTTTCCACCAGCTGCTGGAGCCTGGCTTCCGGGGGTTTGGGTTTGTGGGTGAACCAGGAAAGGAGCCCCCCTTTCTGGCCCTGGTGGGTCCCACAGGAAGACAGCCCCAAGAGAAGGATCAGGGAGATGACTATCGGGGAAAGACGCTTCATGTCCTTCTTTCCAGCAGATAGAGTTCGGCCATGTAGGCGGCGGTGGCTCCGTCTCCCACCGCGGTGACGATTTGCCGACAGCTTTTGGCCCGTACATCCCCGGCGGCAAAGACTCCGGGAAGAGAGGTGCGCATCTCGGCATCGGTGATGATGAACCCTCCTTCATCCAGGGCCAGTACCCCTTCCAGCCATTCGGTATGCGGACGGATCCCGATAAAGATAAAGACCCCACCCACCTCGAGCACCCGTTCCTCGCCGGTCTTGACGTTTTTTATCCGTACCCCCTGGACTTTGTCTTCTCCCAGGATCTCGGTCACCACGGAATTCCATACGAATTCGATCTTGGGATCCGCAAAGGCCCGTTCCTGAAGGATACGGGTGGCCCGAAGCTGATCCCGCCGGTGGATGAGATAGACCTTGCGCGCAAACCGGGTCAGGAAGACGCTCTCCTGAACGGCGGTGTTACCTCCTCCCACCACCGCTACTACCTCGTCCCGAAAGAAAGGCCCGTCGCAGGTGGCGCAGTAGGAAACCCCTTTTCCGGTGAGTTCTCTTTCCCCGGGGACTCCGAGCCTTTTGGGCCCGGCCCCGGTGGCCACAATCACGGTGGGAGAGACCAGGGTCTCGCCGCTGCCCAGATGTACCAGATAAAGGTCGCCGTCCTGGGTAAGGCCGGTGGCCTCGTCCAGCAGGGGCTCGAGCCCCAGGTTCCGGGCCTGGGCCAGGAATCTTTCCATGAGTTCGGCCCCGGAGATACCCTCCGGGAAACCGGGATAGTTCTCCACCCGATCGGTATTCAGGATCTGGCCTCCGGGAGAAAACTTCTCCACCAGAAGGGTGCGCAGCCGGGCCCGCGCGGCATAAATATAAGCGGTTAGCCCGGCCGGCCCTCCTCCCACAATAACCAGATCCAGACCCCGTTTCATCAGGCCGCCAGGACCTTGGAGATTACGGCCTCAATGGTGCTCTTGGCCACGGCTCCGGTGATACTTTCCACCGGCTGGCCGTTCTTGAAGAAGATCAGGGTGGGAATGGCCCGGATTCCGTATCTGCCAGGGGTTACCGGGTTTTCGTCCACATTGAGTTTGCACACCTTGAGCTTACCCTGGTATTCTTCGGCCAGCTCCTCGATCACCGGAGCAATAGCCCGGCAGGGCCCGCACCAGGCCGCCCAGAAATCCACCAAAACCGGAATCTCGGACTTGAGCACCTCCTGCTCGAAGTTCTGATCGGTCACCTGACAGACCGCCATGACAACCCCTCCTTCTTGTTCTGAATTTCCTTAAAACATACTAGGCTCCCCGAAGCAAGACAAGACTAGAAAAGGCGAAGGATCTCCTGGAGGGTAGAGATCCTGATGGTCTGGAGATCGGCTTCCGCAGCCCCGTCCCCCGCGGGGACCACGGCCTGCCGGAAACCGAGACGGGCGGCCTCCCGGAGTCGGGGACCCAGCCCCATCACCCGGCGCACCTCCCCGGACAACCCCACTTCCCCGCAAAAGACCACCCCCTGGGGAAGTCCTTTGTCCAGGCGACTGGCCAGGAGAGCCGCACACACCGCCAGATCCGCCGCGGGTTCTTTAATGCGAAGGCCCCCGGCCACATTAAGGAAAACATCCCGATCGTAAAAGGACAATCCCAGGTGTTTCTCCAGGATGGCCAGGAGCATGGAGAGCCGCCAGGGATCAAACCCCACCACCGTGCGCCTGGGGGCAGCCAGATAGCTCTTCACCACCAGGGCCTGGATCTCCACCAGAAGAGGACGGGTTCCCTCCAGGGCCGGGAAAACCGCCCCCCCTCCCCCGGAAAGGAAGAAAGAGGAGGGATTTTCCACCGGGCACAGCCCCTCCCCTCGCATCTCAAAGACCCCGATCTCATCCACCGGCCCGAAACGATTCTTGACCGCCCGCAGGAGGCGATAGGGACCGGAGCGTTCCCCCTCAAAGTAAAGCACCACATCGACCAGGTGTTCCAGTACCCGGGGTCCGGCCAGCGCCCCCTCCTTGGTTACGTGCCCCACGATGAAGACCGCGGTATCCCTTTCCTTGGCCCAGCGCAGGAGTCGGGCCGCGGCTTCCCGCACCTGGGAAACCGAACCCGGAGCCGAGGATAGCTCCGGGAGATAAACGGTCTGGATGGAATCCACGATCAGGACCCGGGGCGGTTCCTCCCCCAGGGTTTCCAGCACCGCGGAGAGATCGTTCTCCACCACCAGCTCCAGTTCCCCGGGCACGGAGAGCCTTTCGGCTCGCAGACGCACCTGGGCCGCGGATTCCTCGGCGGAGAGATAGACCACCCGCCAGCCCCGGCGCACATACTCCCGGGCCACCTGAAGGAGAAGGGTGGATTTTCCTATCCCGGGGTCCCCGCCGATCAGGACCAGGGAGGCCGGAACCAGCCCCCCACCCAACACCCGATCCAGTTCGGAGATTCCCAAGGGATACCGCTGAACCCGGGTGCTGGCCACTTCCGCCAACTTAAGGATTTGAGCCCGGCGAGAGGACTTCCTGCGGACCTTATCCGGGGCCGGCTCCTCTATCAGGGTATCCCAGGCCCCGCATCCCGGACACCGCCCCAGCCACTTCACGGAACGATAACCGCATTCACGACAATAAAAAGCCATGTTCTTATCATATTTACTGGGTCCCGCAAACAAAATAAAGGGGGAGGTTTGAACCTCCCCCTTTAAGTCCGAATCGCGACCTCTCCCCTAACCCGGGGGCTCTCCCCAGGGTCTTAATTCCACCAGCTCCAGGGCCTTGGTGGTACATTTGCTCACGCAGGCCGGCTTGAGCCCCCGGTCGATCCGATCCTTACAGAGATCACATTTGATGGCCTTTCCGGTGGCCGGATTGTACTGAGGAATGTGCCAGGGGCAGGCCCCTGCACAGAGCATACATCCCACACACCGGGTCTCATCCACGAAAACTATCCCATCCTCCCGCTTTTTCATGGCCCCGGTTGGACATGCCGCCACACAAAGAGGATCATCACAGTGATAACAGGACCGAAAAAGGAACTCGGTCTTGGGGATATTCTTGACTCTTTTTAAGGGCTGGCAAGAGATCTCACAGAGGATGGGCCCCACCGGCAGACTCTTATTCACCTTGCAGTGAATCTCGCAGGCATGACACCCGATACACCTCTTGGCATTATGGTAAAGGGTATATCTACGCAGATTCATAGTTCCACCCTCCTTTTAGGGTTTTGGGGGCTGCGCCTTATGGTCACGAACTTTTCGCAAAGACACAGGCCGCCCCCCACCGGATCCATGTGCTGTAGGAGCCCCTCCATGAGCTTCTGATCCGAAAGTCCCACCTTGTAGGAACGACTCTGATAAGGCACCTCCCTTCCGAATCCGTGCACGGTATAAACCGCTTCGGGATGGATAAATTCGGTAACGTGGGCCTTGACGGTAAACTTCACCGTCTCGGCGATCACATCCACCAGATCTCCCTCCTCGATGCCCAGTTTCTGGGCCTCGCGCTGGTTGATCCAGAGGGTGTTCTCCGGCATGAGCTCGTTGAGAAGCGGATTGTTGATGGTGTGACCATGGGTATGTACCGGAGCCCGACCGAACACCAGACGATACCGACCCTTGGGAGGTCTGGCCGGAGATTGATAGGCCTTGAAGGAGGGAATATCCAGGGATTCGAGCTTCCGACTCACGAATTCTATCTTCCCCGAAGGGGTCTTGAACTTTCCCTCCAGCTGGTCCCGGGGATAGAGAATGGGGTGATCGGTTAGAGGAATGAAACCCTTTTCCTGAAAGTCCTCCGGTCGATAGCCTGTGGGCTCCAGCTGCCATTCCCAGATCTCCTCGATCCTGCGGAAGGGAAAGAAGTCCGTGAGCCCAAGTCGTTCGGCGAGCATGGAGACGATTTCCCAGTTGGCCCGGGTGTTGAAACGGGGCTCCACCGCCCTCTGGCGGAGAAAAAGATAAGGTTTGGCCCCTCTCTTTAGGGCCACAGGAGTCTCCCTTTCCAGATAGGTGGATTCCGGAAGGATAACATCGCTCCACCAGGCAAATTCACTGTAATGGGTATCGATGGCCACCAGGAGCTCACATCGTTCCAGGGCTTCCTTCTGGGCTTCGGGATCCGGAAAACAGGTCAGCGGATCGTGTCGGTAACAGATGAGGGCCTTTATCGGATAGGGATCCTCGGTGAGCATAGCCTCGTAAAAAAGATGAAAAAGCCCCACCCCGGGGTCAAAGTGCCGGTATTTCCAGCCCACTCCGTCGGCACGTTTCTCTTCGGGTTTTTTTACCCGGGAGGTAAAGCTCCGAGGAGGCTGAACCCCGCAATCCGCGGCTCCCTTGGCTATGATCTGCCCTCCGGGGATTTCGATATTCCCCATAAGCACATTAAGGATATGAATGGCCCGGCTGGCGTAGAAGGAATCCCGGTAGCGGGCCAGCATCCATCCCCGATGGAAGATCACCCGCGGTCGCTGGGTGGCGATCTCTTCCACGAACTTTTTGATCTCCCCGGCTCGGATTCCGCACTCCCGGGCCGCCCACTCCGCGGTATAGGGCTCCACAAAGGCAGCCAGTTCCTCAAAACCCTCGGTATATCGATCCACAAATTCCTTATCGTAGGCTCCCTGGCGCAGCACCTCGTTAATAATGCCCAGAAGTAGGGCGTAATCCGTACCCGGACGCACCAGCCAGAAACGATGAGCCTTAATTCCGGTGAGGGTCTGTCTTACATCTACATAGGTGAGACGCCCTCCCCGATCGAGCATATCCATAACCTGATTGACCTCCGCCACCCCCAGTGAAGAGAGAATGTTGCGACCGAAGAGAACGAGATGCTCGGTGTTACGAATGTCCAGATCAAAACCCTTCCGTCCCAGACCGTAAACGGAAAGACTAGCGTGATGGACATTTCTGCCGCAGGCACTATCGTGATTGGTATAGTTGGGGGATCCCAGGGCAAAGGTGAAGGCCTTGAATAGATCCTGCCAAGGCCCACCCCGGGTGCTTACCACCACCGAGCGGGCCCCATAGCGGGCGATGATCTTTTCCAGTTTTTCCGCCACGTATTGGATGGCCTTTTCCCAGCTTACCTGTTCCCATTTTCCCGATCCCCGGGGTCCGCTCCGGATCATGGGGGTTTGGGGTCTCTCGCAATCGTTGAGAAGGGCCACCCCGGCCCCACCCCGGGCGCACAGACTTCCGCCCAGAAGATAGGGATTGCCCTCGATCCATTTCACCTCGTTATCCTCCACCTCTACCCGAATGGGACACCTTACCGTACACATAC
Organism: Thermodesulfobacteriaceae bacterium; assembly: GCA_015494725.1. GTDB lineage: Bacteria > Desulfobacterota > Thermodesulfobacteria > Thermodesulfobacteriales > Thermodesulfobacteriaceae > Thermosulfurimonas_A. Next base: position 25,613 of record WGAR01000187.1, read on the forward strand.
CACAAACGCTCCAAACCGTTCTCCCCATGTTTACCTCCCTTCTAGGCTAAATTTTTCCCGGCCCGATCCGGGCCGCCTTCCGCCATCCGGATCCTTTTTTCCAGCACTTCGGCCAGGCTTCTCATCCGCCGCACCGTGGACCCGGTCTCCTCAAGCCTCCTCTCCCACCGGGAAAAAAGGGGCAACCTACGCTTGATCAGCCCGAAAAACCAGTAGGCAAAAAGATAGAGCATCCCGAAGGTGAAAAGATAGTGGACCGTACTCCCCAGAAACGGCACCCGAAAGGGAAGCGGAAACTCTATCGTCCCGAAGCGTACCTGCATCCAGTAAAGCACAAAGG
>WGAR01000188.1 GCA_015494725.1 Thermodesulfobacteriaceae bacterium
CCCTTTTTCCAGTAAAAAGATACGTCCGCGGGGGGAATGAGTTTCCAGGCGGGTTTCAGAATAGAGGGGGCATACGGCAAGGCAGCGTCCGCAGCGACTGCAAAGGGAAAGATCAGGCCTTTTCATCCCGGGCCACGAAATGATCCAGCCACCAGGAGGCCCAGTCGGTCTCGAGTACGGCCTCGGCAAGTTTTCGGGCCGTATTGGTTTTGATACGGCGAAGGGCGTAGGAGAGCCACCTGGGGGCGTAAGGGTTGCCCAGGTCTTTCTGTTCCTTGAGCATCACGATGAGGTCGATCTGGTCGGCGTCGTGCACCAGCCGGGCCTCAAGGCTTTCCTGGGCCAGATATTCCCGAACGAGCTCCCGGGCCTCGTTTTCTAAGGGCAGCCCGGAGAGGGCGTCGGAGAAGGCTCTCTCCTCGTCCACGGTATCGTAGAGTTTGTTTACGGAGTTGAGATCCCCGATGCGGGCCTCGGCGAGATCGTGGAGCAGGGCCATCTTGATGACCCGGTTCGTATCGGCCTCGGGAGTAAGGGAAGCGAGAAGCCAGGCCGCATAGACCACCCCGAAGCTATGGGCGGCCACGGACTCCGAGCCCGTACCCAGATAGGCATAACCCGTGCGCTTTAAGCGCTTGAGCATGGCCGCCTCAAACAGGCTTTTGGCCACCCGGTGGAAATTCATAGCTTGAGAAGTTAAACCGCTCCGGTGAGAAGTGCAAGGAGGCCCTTTACTTGCCAATCCGAAGCTACTCTGATAAGGAGAAAAGGCAAAACCAGGGGAGGTGGAAATGAGGCCGAATCGGAGGGATTATCTTTCCCGGGAGGAACTTGAGGCCCTTCAACTCCGGCGCCTGCAGGAAACCTTAAGGCGCGTTTATCACCTGGTGCCCTTCTATCGAAAAAAGTTCGATGAGGCCGGGGTCAAACCTGGGGATCTCGGGTCCCTGGAGGATCTCCGGCGTTTTCCCTTTACCACCAAGCAGGATCTTCGGGATCACTATCCCTTCGGTCTTCTGGCCGTGCCTCTGGATCAGGTGGTGCGTATCCATTCCTCCTCCGGCACCACCGGAAAGCCCACGGTGGTGGCCTACACCGAGCACGACCTGCGGGTCTGGACCGAGGTCATGATGCGCACCATGCTCATGGGCGGAGTGGGCCCCGGGGATGTGGTCCACAATGCTTACGGTTACGGTCTCTTTACCGGTGGACTGGGGTTTCATTACGGGGCCGAGGCCCTAGGGGCGGCGGTGGTGCCCTCGAGCGTGGGCTTTACCAAACGGCAGCTCATGCTCATGCGCGACTTCGGGGCCACGGTGCTCTGCTGCACCCCTTCCTATGCCCTTCATCTGGCCGAGGTGGCTCAGGAAGAGGGCCTTGATCCTCGCAAAGATTTTAGGCTTCGGGCCGGCTTTTTCGGGGCCGAGCCGGCCTCGGAGGGGCTTCGTCGGGCGGTGGCCGAGGCCTGGGGACTTAAGTACTTCGAGGCCTACGGCCTTTCGGAGATTATCGGCCCGGGAGTGGCGGCCTCCTGCGAATACGACGAACTCCACATCTTTGAGGACCATTTCCTGCCGGAGATTATCGATCCCGAGACCGGGGAGGTGCTTCCCGAGGGGGAGGAGGGTGAGCTGGTCTTCACCACCCTCACCAAACAGGCCCTGCCGCTCATCCGTTACCGCACCCGGGACATCTCGCGGCTCTACCGGGAGCCCTGTCGCTGCGGGCGCACCATCCTGCGCATGGGGCGCGTGGTGGGCCGAAGCGACGACATGCTCATCGTCTCCGGGGTGAACGTCTTTCCCTCCCAGGTGGAACACGTGCTCACCAAGGTGGAGGGCCTTACCCCCAATTATGTCATCGTGGTGGACAAGAAGGGCGTGCTCGACGTGCTCGAGGTCTGGGTGGAGGTGGACGAGAGGATCTTTACCGGGGATCTGGGCTCGCTTGAGAACCTGAAGCACCGTCTGGAGGAGGAACTGGCCAATCATCTCTTCCTCCGGGCCCGGGTCAAACTGGTGGAACCCAGGACTCTGGAGCGCTCCATGGGTAAGGCCAAACGGGTGATCGATCGTCGGGAACTGGAGGAAAAACTGGGGAGGTAGCCCATGCGGAGTAAATACGCTATCAAACAACTTTCGGTATTCCTGGAAAACCGTAAGGGCCGACTCAAGGAACTCACGGAGACCCTCTATCAGGCCGGGGTGAACATCCGGGCTCTGGCGCTGGCCGAAAGCGCGGAGTTCGGCATCCTGCGTCTGGTGGTGGACAACCCGGAAAAGGCCCGAAGCGTGCTTTCCGCCGCGGGCTTCACGGTGAAGGAACAGGAGGTCTTCGCCGTGGAGGTGGAGGACAGGCCCGGAGGCTTTTATCAGGTGGTAAAGCTCCTTTCCGAGGCCGACATCAACGTGGATTA
>WGAR01000189.1 GCA_015494725.1 Thermodesulfobacteriaceae bacterium
CTGACTCATCTCCTACCTCCTTTTTCGGCAGAATGGGAAGCCGGCTTTAACCCCATCTTCTGGCTCAGGTCCCGGTAAAGAAGTCTGGCTATCCCCAGACCCCGGCCGGAGAGATCCCGGGCCAGCTGCTCGTAGTAAAGATCCCGATATATCCGCATCTCCAGTCCTTCGGGGAAGAGCCCGCTGCGCAGGACCGTGCGCTCCATCCCCCGGAGAAGGATCTGGAGAAACAGGGCCTCGAATTCGCGACAGGCCTCCTGCAGGGCCCGCCCGGGATCCTTCTGAGCCATCTTTTCCAGCCGATAGAGATCCGCAAAACCTTCTCCTCTGACCTTCATCCTTTCATCCTCAGATGATCACCAGTTCGGCCTGAAGGGCCCCGGCGGCCTTGATGGCCTGAAGCACCGCAATGAGGTCGCGCGGAGTGGCCCCCACGGCGTTAAGGGCCCGGACCAGTTCTCCGATACTGGCTCCCTCCTCCAGCACCACGATGCGGGCCTTCTGTTCCCGGGCCCGGATCTGGGTGCGGGGCACCACCGCCGTGCGTCCCCCGGCGAAGGGCTGGGGTTGCACCACCTGGGGCCTTTCCCGGATTACCACCGAGAGGTTCCCGTGGGCAATGGCCACCCGGGAGATGCGCACGTTTTCTCCCATGACCACCGTACCGGTGCGTTCATCGATCACCACCCGGGCCGGAACGTCGGGCTCCACCTCCACCTCTCCCACCCGGGCCAGCAACTCCACCACCCGCCCCCGATAGACCCGGGGCACGGTAAGGGCCAGGGTGCGCCCGTCCAGGGCCCGGGCGTAGGGACCGTGCAGGAGATCGTTTATGGCCTCCACCGCCCGGGCCACGGTGGTAAAATCCGTCTCCCGGAAGGAGAGTTTGATCACTCCCTTATCGTTCAGATCCACCGGGACCGCCCGTTCCACCACCGCTCCGTTGGGCACTCGGCCCACGGTGGGATGGTTGACCTGGACCCGGGCCCCGGCTCCGGCGGCCCCGAAACCGCCGATAGAAACCGGCCCCTGGGCCAGGGCATAAACCCGGCCGTCAGGTCCCCGTAGAGGAGTGAGGAGCAGGGTCCCCCCCTGAAGGCTCTTGGCATCACCGATGGAGGAAACCAGGACATCGATCCTCTGACCGGGTTTCACAAAAGGGGGGAGCTCCGCCGTGACCATCACCGCCGCCGCGTTCTTGAGTTTGACCTGGGCCCGGGGGACCCGAATCCCGAATCGTTCGAGCATATTCACCACCGACTGCACGGTAAACTTGGTCTGATCCCCATCCCCGGTACCCTTGAGACCCACCACCAGTCCGTAACCCACCAGCTGATTGGACCTCACCCCCTCCACGGAAACCAGATCCTTGAGCCGGGCGGCCCGGACCGTACCCAGCAGCAACATAAACAACCCGGTCCAGAGGATCAGCCTGCGCATAACTTCCCCCTCAAAAGAGCCAGATCAGATGCAGAAGCTGGGCCACCCACCCCGGCCCCCGAATAATCTCCTTGTTCGGGCCCCTTCCGCTATACTCCAGGGTTACGTCGGAAAGCTGGGTCGAAAGGACGGTGTTATCCGTATCTATGTCCTGAGGACGAACGATCCCGGTAAGGACGATGTATTCCAGATCGGCATCCTGTTTGACCACCCGTTTGGCCTGGACCACCAGGTTACCGTTGGGCAACACCTTTATCACCCGGGCGGTGATGGTGGCCCGGATGTCGGTCTGGCGGCTCTGCTGGCTCTGGGCGTTGAGATTGTATTGATAGGAGGAATCGAACATCTGCGAGGAAGAAAAGCGGGGATTGTGTTCCTCCAGATACTTTTCAAATCCCAGAAGTTTGGCCACCCCGGCCTTAAGCCCGGAGGAGCGGCTTCCCTTGTTGCTTACCTGCTGGCTGCTCTGATAGGTCTCCACGATCTTGATGGTCACCAGATCCCCTACTCTTCTGGCCCGGTGGTCCTCAAAGACCGAACCCCCGCTTCCGGTAAAAAGGGAACCCTCGGAAAGGGGATGGAGGGAAGGGGTGCTCCAGCCGGAAACCTTGGGAGGAGGCGGAGGCACGATAGCCTCGGGGTTACGCGAGGCACAGGCGGCAAGGAGGATCATCAGCAGGAAGGGCATCACCCTGCGCATCAGAAACTCACCTCCACGGTATGGGCATCCACCACCCGGGCGTAGATCTCCCGTTTACTGGAGAGGTTCCGCACCCGGATGATCTCCCCGGGACGACCGTCCTCCCGGGCCTGGCCCTTGGTCACCACGGTGATAAACCGCCCCCGGGCCACGATGTTTACGATCTGATTGCGTCTTACGATCGGGGGGATTTCGATCTGGGAGGCCCGCAGGGGACGCCCGGGAGAAAGCCCGTAGCGGGCACACTTGCCCAGGGCCTCCCGGATATCACCGATCACATCCTGGGGCAACCGGGTAAGGGGACGCCGCACCACGGTGAGGTCCTCCCGGGTGAGACAGGCTCCCCGGGGAACCGGGCGGGTCAATACCACCACCGGCACCCGAACCTCCACATAACCCAGGACCCGCACCCGCACCAGAAGACGTCCGTTTTGAAGGTAATCCACCAGAAGGGTGTTGGACCCCGGACGGGGAATCCCTATCACCTTCACCCTCTCCACCGCTCCCTCTGGAACCTCCACCGGAAGGGGTTCGGCGGAAAGACGCACGATCTCCACCTCCTTCTCCGGCCAGGGAAGGGCCCGGACCACCCATTGCCGGAAGAGCCTCTCGAAGTGTTCCCTGCCCAGAGACTGAGCCCGCACCAGGGTGCCGGTCCAGAGCAGGACCAGAAGACTCCAGAGCATTAGAAAAAGCAGGAAAAGAAGCATCTTAAGCCTTTCTCCGGCCCGGCTCATGGCCCCTTACCTTTTCAGATTATTGGCTATCTCCAGCATCTGGTCCGCGGTGAGGATCCCTTTGGAATTGGCCTCGTAGGCCCGCTGGGTGATGATCATCTTTACCATCTCCTCCACCACATCCACATTGGACATCTCCAGGTATCCCTGGGCGATGGTGCCCAGGCCCTGACTGCCGGGATTGCCCTCGATGGGATCCCCGGCTGCATCCGTGGCCCGGTAGAGATTGCGTCCGATGGGATCGAGTCCGGCAGGATTGACAAAATCGTAGATAAGGAGCTGGGTCTGGGCCAGAATGTTTCCGTTGGCATCCAGGGCCGAGATCATCCCGTCCGGGGTGACCTCTATCCGCACCGTCCCGGTAGGCACCACGAATTCGGGTTGCAGCCGGGCCCCGTCGGCGGTCACAATATAGCCGTCGCGATCGATCTTGAAATTGCCGGCCCGGGTATAAAGTTCCTCTCCGTTGACCAGGACCTTAAAGAACCCCCTCCCCTCGATGGCCCAGTCCAGTTCCTGATTGGTCTGCTGGTATTCACCCTGGGTGAAGACTTTATGGATGGCCACCGGCCGAACCCCCAGACCGATCTCCATCCCCACCGGGATCTGATTCCCCTCCGCGGTAACCGCCCCGGCCATCTTCAGTTTCTGATAAAAGAGGTCCTCAAAATCCACCCTGCTCTTCTTGAATCCGGGGGTATTCACATTGGCCAGATTGTTGGCGATGGTGTCCAGACGAAGCTGCTGACCCTGCATACCGGTGGCTGCGCTCCAGAGTCCTCTAATCATCCTCGACCTCCGTTTACAGTCTTCCTGCGGTGGCAAGGAGCCGCCCGGTGGCCTCGTCCGAGGTCCGGAGGGCCCTCTGCACCGCCTCGAATTCCCGATGGATCTGGATAAGCTGCACTATCTCCGTCAAGGGATTGACATTGGATTTCTCCAGATACCCCTGTCGGATCTGAAAATTTTGAGCCGGACGTTCCTCGACCCCCTGAGCCTGAAAAAGATTTTCCCCTATCTTCCGAAGCTTGGAGAGGTCATCGAAGGTCACCACATCCAGCCGGGCCACGGTGGTGCCGTCCACGGAGATGGTGCCATCGTCATGAATTAGGATCCGCTGCTCCGGCAGGGTAATGAGCCCACCGCGGGCCAGGCCCGGATCCAGGATTACCGGTGCTCCGTTGGCCAGCACCGGATACCCCTGCGGGGTAACCAGTCTATGCCGGGCATCCAGCATGAAGTTTCCTGCCCGGGTATAGGCCACCCCCTCCGGGGTCTGCACCTTGAAAAAACCCTCCCCTACGATGGCCAGATCCAGGGGATTGTCGGTGGGTTCGAGTTCCCCCTGATCATAAACCGTATATTCGGAAATCTCCTTGAAAATACGGCGATAACGCGGACCGATCTTGCGCATCAAATACTCGTGAAAGGCCACCCCGTCGCGCTTGAATCCGGGGGTATCCACATTGGCCAGATTGTTGGTGGTAACCGCCAGCCGCCTCTCCAGGAGCTGGCCGGCCTCCAGGGCCTCCAGCGCCGCCAGCTGTGGATTTACCCTGAGCGCCTTCATCTCAACAAGGAGAAGTTGCAAAGGCTGTGCCAGAAAGAGATCCGTTCCTTTCCCCGCGGTATAAAAGGGGAAACGCTGCCCCGGGCACCCGAAAGGGGAAATAAATTCCCTCCGGGGCGGAAAATATTGCCTAGGAGTTAAAGGGGAAGATGCAGGAGCTTCCGGAGACGCTCGCGGATGCGTTCCTCCAGCGAACGGGACCCCAGGCTCACCCGCGGTCGGCGATAGGGCCCCCGGAGATGGACGGTGAGCTGGACCCGGCCCTCGGCATCCCGGAGATGGGCCGCGAGCGGCAAACGCCGAACCAGTTTATCGGAAAGGGACCGGGAAAAGGTGAGGTCCACCGGGAGATCCAGAACCCCGGCGAAGGTTACGCTTCCGCTCTTTACCCGGGCCTTAAGGGCCGGCCCCTGCAGGGCGGCCTGTAGCAGGACCCGGCATTTTTGCACCCGAAAGTTTCCGCGCAGCTGGTCAAAGAGCAGGGTACGCAGTTCCGGAAGGTTCAGCACCCGGGCAAGTTCCTGGGTGGCCGGGATTTCCGAGAGTTGCAGGGACTTCACCTCAAAGATCCCTTTTCCGGCCAGGGTATCCAGGATGGCGGGAAGGGAGCCCCCTTGAGCGGTAAAATTTCCGTCGTAAGAGGCCACTCCTTCCACCTTTCCGGGAAGATCGGGATAGAGACCGGAAAGGAGGGGAGCCAGCCGGATCCCCTTCCCGGTCTCCCTCAGTCTCCAGGTGGGAGGGGAAGCCAGCTCGGCCTCTAGATGATCGCTCACCCACCCGTCAGCTACCCGGCACCGGAGGTCGGAAATCAGACGGTGTCCCTCAAGCACGGCGGTGGCCCGGAGATCGGTTACCGCCAGACGACGATAAAGAATCTCCCTGAGGGTCACCTGGGCCCGCAGTTTCCGGAAGGGAAGCACCGGGAGCGCAGGCTTGGCCCTTTTTCCGGAGGAGGGGGCCCTGGCCCCAGACCGCGCTTGCGAGGAGGAAGGAACCGCCCCGGAGGAGGTCCGCAGGAAGGGATTGAGGTCCAGTTTTTCCCCGCTAAGGTTCAGGGTCAGCTCCGGAGCGGAAAGATAATTCCGGACCGAAAGATCCAGGCGATAGGGTTCCTTTAAAAGATCGAACCGCAGTGTAGCCTCAAGGACCCGGGGAGAAACCGAGGCCCGGAGCCCAAAGGGGACCTTCAGCCGGGGAAGGGCACCGGTTCGGTCCTCGAAGGCCAGGAGCCCCTGGCGCACCTCGAAGCGGGGCACCACCAGGGCCAGGGGAAGGGCCGTTCCGGAGGTCCGGGACCCGGCAGCCGAACCCCCCGGGCCGGAAGCCCTCTTCCGGAGAAAGCGCAGGCTCTCCCAATTGAAGGTGCCGTCCCGGTAACGAACGAGATGCACATAGGGCTCGATCACCTCGGCCCGGGTAAAGACCAGCTTTCTGTGCAGCAGGGGCCAGAGGGAAAAACGCACCCTCAGGGCCTTAAGACGCACGAAATCCGTACGTCCGTCGGCCTCCTTTATGACCAGCCCCCGTAGATAAACCCCTTTGAAGGGCCCTACCTCCACCCGGCTCAGGGTTACCTTGCGCCCCAGGGCCTCCTCGGCCCGGGCTATGACCAGGGGCCGAATCCTATCCGGCCGAAGATAATAGCGCACCAGCAGGGTGAGCCCCAATAGGGCCAGAAGGATGAGGACTACGATTCCGGTTACTATCTTGGCCCAGAGACGCACTTAGCCCCCACCTTAATAAGCGTACTTCCTGGCCACCAGGATAGCAAAGATGGCGGGAAAGACCAAGCCTGCGGGAAGCAGGAGGAAGGGGGAGCCTTTCCCCCCGGCGGCCAGGGCCTTAAGGACCATGAACCAGGTATAGGAAAGGATCACCGCCAGGATCCCGGCGGAAAGCCCTTTGGCCAGGGCCCGTTTGCCGCGGAAGGTGAGGAAGAGGACCAGGGCCGGGGCCGCCACCAGAAGACTGATGAAGGGGAAAAGGAGTCGATAGAGGATCTCGGTGAGGGGGAGAGAGGCGGAAAGACCCGAGGCCTTGAGGAAGCGATAACGGCGCCAGAGATCCCGCAGTGAAAGGGTGTTCAGGGGCTGCTGCACCGAAAGGAGGACCTGGGGAGAAAAAGAAATGGCATAAATCCGGCGGGAAAAGGTATGAGGCAGGAAATCCTCTTGCCTTTTCGCCTCCACGCCCCCTTCCAGAAGCCATCTTCCCTTTTTCAGGTAACGGGCCCGCCGGGCATAGACATAGGCCCTGGGACCGGCGCGGTCTCTCCGGATATAGAACAGATCCTCCAGAAGCTCACCCCGGGGTTCGAGCGGACGGGCCGAAAGGAGAAAATCCGGCCCGATAAAGAACATCTTTCCCGAGGCCAGAAGCCGCCAGGGTTGTTCTCCCTTGATCCGCACCTCCCAGGTATAGAGGGCCTGGTAGGAGGCCCGGGGGAGGGTTAGGGCCAGAAAGGCGGAGAAGAGGAAGGAAAGGAGGAGGGCCACGCCGAGATAGGGTCGGAGGATCTTTCCCGAGGAAAAACCCAGGGTACGGAGGGCCAGAAGCTCGTTACCCCTGGAGACAAAGGCCAGACAGGAAAGCAGGGCCAGGGCCAGAGAGGGCGGCCAGATCTGATAGAGGATCTCCGGGAGCCGATAAAGGAGATAAACCAGAAAAAGCCCCACCGGGGCGCGGGCCGCCAGGATGTCCTCCAGCCGTTCAAAAAATTCCACCAGGAAATAGATCCCCCCCAGGGCGGTAAGGATCAGGGGAAGCAGGAGCTTGAGGGGAGATAGGAGATAGCGCTGGTAAAGCTTCATCGGCCCTCCCGACGCAGGAAATCCCACCCGGCCAACACCGCCACCGCCCCCATCAGGATGGAAGGCAGACCCAGGGCCAGAGGGGAGGGAAGATAACCGCTTTCGGAAAACCCGGTCCCCAGGGAAAAGAGGAGATAGTAGCACAGATAGAGTCCCAGACCCGCGGCCAGGGCCAGCCCCCGTCCCGAGCTCTTAAGCCGGGCCCCCAGGGGAAGTCCCAGAAAGGGAAGCACCAGCGCAGAGAGGGGATAAAAGAACCGCTGGTAAAACTCGGTAAGGTATTTGCGTCTTTTATGGGGGGGGAGCCTCCGATCCCGGGCCCGGGCCAGCAGGGCGGAAAGCCCCATCTCACCCCGTTTGAGTTCCCGTGCCCCGGCCAGGTTGAGGGGGAGCCGATAACGATATTCACCGAAATAAAAGTTCTCCGCCTCCCGGAAGTCCCGGGAGAAATAATGCCCCTCGCCCTGGTCCAGGATCAACTCCGCCTCCCGGTCCCGGAGGACCAACTTCCCTTCACGGGCGTAAAGAAACCCCCTTTTGCCCGGGCGGGTTTCGTCCAGGATATAGACCTCCCGGAAACGAAATTTCTTCCGCACCTTCTCCGCGTAAAAGACCAGCCCCGGGAACCAGTCCACCGGGGTTCTTTCCGGAAGCCCCCGTTCGATCCTTCGCGCGGAAAGGAAATAGAGGAGATCCCTCATTCCCCGTTTGGCTCGCGGAAGAAGAAAGATATTCAGCGTCAGGGTAAGGACGAAGATACACAGGGCGAACCAGGCCACCGGCCGGTAAAGCCGCCAGGGAGACACCCCCAGGGCGGAGAAAGCCAGAAGCTCCTGGTCATGAGCCAGACGCATGAAGGCCAGGAGCACCCCCAGGAGGGCAGCCAGCGGCAGGGCAAAGGGCAGGAGGAAGACGGCCAAATCCAGCGAAAAAAGGGCGAAATCCCGGGCCGTAGCCTGCAGGGCGAAAAGATCCGGGCCGAAATTGGCCATCCTGGTGATATAGAGCAGGAAGAGGGTCAGAAGGACCACCGCCAGAAAGTTTGTCAGGATCTCGCGGAGAAGGTATCTTGTGGTGAGCACAGGAAGAATTTTAGTCCATGGGAGGATTTTCAGCCACCGAGATAGCTGTCTTTTACGCCCTCTTCTCCTCGGTGGCCGAGGAGATGGGGGTGGTGTTGCGCCGTTCGGCCTTCTCCCCCAATATCAAGGAACGTCAGGACTTTTCCTGTGCGCTTTTTGACTCCGCGGGGCATCTTCTGGCCCAGGCGGCCCACATACCGGTCCACCTGGGGGCCCTTCCGGATACCGTGGCCGAGGTTCTGCGGGAATTCGACCTGCGTCCCGGCGACGTGGTCATCACCAACGACCCCTATCGAGGGGGGACGCATCTGCCGGATCTCACCCTGATCAAACCCCTTTTCGTGAAGGATCAGCTGGCCTTTCTTCTGGCGGTAAGGGCCCATCACGCGGATGTGGGGGGCCGGTATCCGGGGTCCATGGGGTTGGCCCGCCATATCCAGGAGGAAGGGGTTCTCGTTCCCCCCACTCTCCTGGTGGAGGCCGGACGTTTTCGAAGGGACTTCTGGGAGGATTTTCTCTCCCGGGTTCGCGGCCGGGAGGAACGGGAAGGGGACCTGCGAGCCCAGCTGGCAGCGCTGGAACGGGGCGAAAAACGGCTCCTGGAACTGGTAGCCCGTTACGGTCTGGAGGAACTCCAGAAGCGGGGAGAGGAACTTCAGGCCTATTCGGAAAGCTATATGCGGGAGACCCTTCGAGAGATCCCGGACGGGCGCTATTATTTCGAGGACTATCTGGACGACGACGGATTGAACCCGGAGCCGGTGCCCATACGGCTGCACCTGACCAAGGAGGAAGACCGGGTGGTACTGGATTTTCGGGATTCCTCTCCCCAGCTGGAGACCGGCCTTAACGCCCCGCGTTCCGTGACCCGGGCGGCGGTCTTTTACGTATTCCTGGCCCTGGCCGGAGGGCTCATCCCCCCCAACCAGGGGGCCCTGCGGCCCCTTCGCATCCTCACCCGCCCGGGCACGGTGGTGGACGCCCGTTATCCGGCCCCGGTGGCCGGAGGCAACGTGGAAACCTCCCAGCGGATCGTGGATGTGATCCTGGGGGCCCTGGCGCAGGCTGTGCCGGAAAAGATTCCCGCCGCCTCCTGCGGCTCCATGAATAATGTGGCCTTCGGGGGAGAGGGGTTCGCCTATTACGAAACCATCGGGGGAGGCATGGGCGGACGTCCCGGATCCCCCGGACTCTCCGGTGTACACACCCACATGACCAACACCCTGAACACCCCCATTGAGGCCCTGGAGATCGCCCTTCCGGTAATGGTGGAACGTTACGGCCTGCGTCCCCGTTCCGGGGGATCGGGCAAATGGCCCGGCGGAGACGGACTGGTGCGCCGTTTCCGTTTCCTGGCCCCGGTAACCGTGAGTCTCCTTACCGAAAGACGCAGGCTTCAACCCTACGGGCTCTTCGGAGGCCAGCCCGGGAAACGGGGGCTCAATCTGCTGCTGGATACAAAGGGGCGCCGCAGGGTTCTGCCGGGAAAAGGGGTCTTTGAACTTAAGGCCGGGGAGGCCCTGGAAATTCGTACCCCGGGCGGAGGTGGTTACGGCCGCAGGGAATGAAACTGGCCCTTTATCTCCACGTTCCCTTCTGCCGGCGGAAATGTCCCTACTGTGATTTCTATTCCGTAACCCATCCCCCGAACGAAGAGGAATATCTCCGGGCGGTCCTCACCGAGGCCCGGCTCTGGAGGGAAAGGCTCCCCTCGCCGGTGGTCTTTATCACCTTTTACGCCGGAGGAGGCACTCCCTCCCTGCTCTCCCCGGGATTTTATGCCCGTCTCTTCGAACAGCTGGGAAAGATCTTCCCTTTTCAACCCGAGGAACTCACGCTGGAGGCCAATCCGGAAGGCCTCGATCAGGCCCGACTCC
>WGAR01000190.1 GCA_015494725.1 Thermodesulfobacteriaceae bacterium
CATTCCGGAGAGACCACCTGAATACCGGTATAGGCATATCCCTCCGGGGAATCCTCGGCGAAATCCGTAACGTAGCCGTTCCGGATCCGGAGGCGATTGAGACCGGGGAAGCGGTGGCAGAACATCAAGCAAAGGGTCTGATGCCGCAGGGCTTCCTCATAGATCAGTCTCAGGGGGAAGTTGCTAAGGATGTCTCCGTTGAGGACCAGGGTGGGTTCGGTAAAGAAGGAGGCGGCATGGCGCAGGGCTCCGCAGGTGCCCAGTAATTCGGGTTCTTCGTAAAGGCGGAATTCTACATCCGGATAGACCCGACGGAGTTCCCTAATCCGCCGGCGTATCTGGTCCTTCAGGTACCAGGCATTGAGCCCTATGGTGCGGAATCCCTGCGCGACGAGAGATTCCACCAGGAGAAAGAGAAGAGGTCTTCCCAGGATGGGGAGAAGGGGTTTGGGGACATGTTCGGTCAGGGGGCGAAGGCGTTCTCCCCGTCCGGCGCACAGGACAAAGGCCCGCATTAACTCTGTTGGGTTCTAGCCCCTCCGCTCTTTTCCAGTTTTTCTACCTCCTCTTCCATTTCGGCTTCCCGCAGGGCCTGCTTAAAGGAACGGATGCCCTTCCCCAGCCCGGCTCCTATTTCCGGGAGTCTTTTGGCTCCGAAAAGGAGGAAGGCCAGGAAGAGGATGATAAGTAATTCCTGGGTGCCCAATCCAAACATGAGAGCCTCCTTTTTAGGATTTTGGCTCCAGGAGCCATACTACTAGGATACTCGCTTCGTAGAGAAGGACAAGGGGTAGGGCCAGAAAGAGCTGGTTGACCACATCGGGAGTGGGGGTGAGGATGGCCGCTACCACAAAAGCCCCCAGGATGGCGTAAGGTCTTATTCGGGAGAGGGTGCGGGCACGAAGGGCCCCCAGTTTTCCGGCTACGGCCAGGGCAACCGGGATCTCGAAACAGAATCCAAAGACCAGGAGCATACGCACCGCAAAGCTTACATAATCCCGAAACACCGGCTTGAATTGCAGGAGATCCCCTCCGAAGGAGGCCAGGAAGCGAAAGGCCCGGGGAAAGATCAAAAAATAGGCAAAGGCAGCCCCGGCCAGAAAGGCGAAACAGGAGGCCAGGATAAGCGGCCGGGCGAAACGTTTTTCGTGGGAATAAAGCCCCGGGGCCACGAAACGCCAGATCTGGAAGATGATGAAGGGGCTGGCCAGGACCCCGCCGAAGATGAGGGCTATCTTGATATAGGTGAAGAAGGCCTCCTGGTAAGCGATGAACATGATTTTACGGCCCGGGGGAAGGGCCTGCAGCAGGGGGCGGAGAAGAAAGTGCAGAAGGGGATTCAATTTCCAGTAACAGAAGGCCGAGGCCGCCAGCCAGACCAGAAGGCTCTTGAGCAGGCGTTCCCGGAGTTCTATCAGATGAGCGGTAAGGGGCAGGTCCCGGTCCTGTTCGGGAAGGGGCTTGCTCACGATTTCTTAAGGAGTTCTTCCATGCTCCGGGCCAGGCTTTCCGGATCCAGACCGGCCCGGGCAAAGAGTTCATCCGGTTTACCGGAGGAGGGGTACTCCGTCCATCCTCGAAGACACAAGGGTATGGTCTTGCCGGCCAGGGCCAGTTCCCGGGCTACCAGACTGCCCAGACCGGTTTCCACCAGATGATCCTCCGCCACCAGGATGGGACCTATTTCGGCAGCGGAAAGCAGATCTTCCCGGGGGAAGGGTCGCACCGAGGCCACGTTGAGCACCCCTACGGAAAGGCCCCTTTCCCTGAGGATCTCCCGGGCGGAGAGACAGCGTGGAACCATGGCCCCGTAGGTGACGAAGGTGGCGTGTTCCCCGCGGCGCAGCCAGTCGGCCCGTCCGGGGCGAAAACGGTAATCCCTTCCGAAAAAGGGCCGGCCCTCTTCGTCGGTGATCACCGGGACCTTGGAACGCCCCATACCCACGAAGACATTTCCCGGCCGGGTGGCAGCAAAACGCACAATACGGTCGGTCTGATTGGGATCCGCAGGAAGATAGATCTCAAAATCCTTAAGGCTAAGGAGCAGCCCCAGATAATCCACGCACTGATGGGTGGGGCCATCTTCCCCTACATCCGCTCCGAGGTGGGTGCTCACCACCTTGAGGGCGGTGCGGTTTAAGGCGTTGAGACGCATCTGGTTATAGACCTCATCCACGGCAAAGACCCCGAAGGTGGAAAAGAAGACCAGGAATCCCTCCCGGGAGAGGGCTCCGGCCACGGCAGCGGTGTGATGTTCCTGGATGCCGGATTCGTGAAAGGCCAGGGGAGAATGCCGGCGAAATGCGGTCATCTTGACCGAGCCCTCCAGGTCGCAGGTAAGCCCCAGGACCTTGGGGGGTTTTCCGGGAAGGTTGTTCCTTTCGGCAAGGGAAAGCAGGGCCTTGCCGTAGGCCGAACGGCAGTCGGTCTTCACCTCCGGTTCATAGAGGATGGGTTCTCCGGGGTCGATCTCTACGGGTTCCGGCTCGTGGGGCTGGTGAGGGAAGGAGACGGGGTGGTTTTTTCGTTTTTCCATCCAGTGGTCGAGCTCGGCCGGATCGAAGCCCAATTCAGAGAGGGCCTTACGGCAGAGATCCGGCGAAAGAGGCGCCCCGTGCCATTTGGCATCATTTTCCATGAAGGAGATGCCGTGGCCCATTACCGTGTGGGCCAGGATGGCTGTGGGGCGATCCGGATGCGGGACCTCTCCCAGAAGGAAGTTGCGCAGGGCCCGATAAAGGGCGGAAAAATCGTGCCCGTTCACCTCGATAAGGTTCCAGCCTGTGGCCTCGATCTCGGCTCTTAGATCCTGGGGCATGACCTGATAGGTATCACCTCCGATCTGGAGGCGATTGTAATCGATGAGCACGCAGAGGTTGTTGAGTCCGAATTTTATTGCCCAGCGCCGGGCTTCGATGACCTGACCCTTCTGTTGTTCTCCGTCGCCCATAAGGCAGAAGACCCGGGCGGAAAGGCCCCTGAGCTTAAGGGCCCGGGCCATACCGCAGGCCGCGGATAACCCCTGCCCCAGATTTCCGGTGTTCCACTCCACGCCGGGTACGGCCTGTTCCACGTGGCCGGCGAAGGCCGAACCGGCCCGGCGGAATTCGAGAAGGAAGGGTTCCTCGGGGAAGAATCCGTATTCGGCAAGGACGCTATAGACTCCGGGGCTGATGTGTCCGTGACTTACCACCACCCGGTCGCGCTCCGGGTCCCGGGGCTTTTCGGGGTTTACCCGGGCCAGGGCATAGACCATGAGAAGAAGCCCCAGTGAGGAGAGAGAGCCTCCCGGATGACCGGACCCGGCCAGGGTGGTGGCCAGGAGTATGCGGCGGGCACAACGCCGGAAAGCCTGCTCCAGCCAGGCCAGTTCCTCCGGGTTCAGATCGGTACGCTGAAGGTCCAGTTTCAACATAAACGGCCTCCTCCGCCGACGGTTAGGGAAGAGCTATACCTCTTATCCGGTACTTTGCAAGGGCCCTACACGGACTTTTTTTCGCGTTTCATGGCGATGAGACCGGTGCGTACAATTTCCTTGATCCCGATGGGTTTGAGGAGTTCGATCACCGCCTGAAGTTTGCTCTGAGGGCCGGTAACCTCAATGGTGTAGGTGCGCGGGCTTACATCCACCACCTTGCAGCGGAAGATATCGCACATGCGGAGCACCTCGGCCCGGGTCTCCTTTTCCGCCCGCACCTTGATCAGGGCCATCTCCCTTTCCACGAATTCTTCCTCTTCGGTAACATCCACCACTTTATACACATCTATCAGGCGGCGGAGCTGTTTGATGATCTGCTCGATGATGAGTTCGTCCCCCCGGGTGACCAGAGTGAGGTGAGAAAGGGTAGGGTCCAGGGTTTCGGCCACGCAGAGACTATCGATATTGAACCCGCGTCCGCTAAAGAGCCCGGCGATCCGGGCCAGCGCCCCGGGAGTATTTTCCACCAGCACCGAAAGGGTATGTTTCTTCTCCGCCATTTTCGCCTCCTAAACCAGGATCATTTCCGTGGTGGCCCTTCCTGCCGGAACCATGGGGAAGACACCCTCCTCCGGCGCGATATGGATGTCCACCAGAGTAAGTCGGTCGCTCTCCAGGGCCTGTTTGAGCACCGGTTCCACCTCCTCCGGACGGGTGGCTCTAAGCCCCAGGGCTCCGTAGGCCTCGGCCAGTTTCACGAAATCCGGAAGCACCTGAAATTTGACCGCAGAATAACGTCGCTCGTAAAAGAGTTCCTGCCACTGACGCACCATGCCCAGATAACCGTTGTTGAGGATGATCACCTTGATGGGAAGCCCCTGTTCCATGGCCGTGGCCATCTCCTGGATGTTCATCTGGATGGACCCATCCCCGGCCACATCGATGACCAGTTTTCCCGGGTTCCCCATCTGGGCCCCGATAGCCGCCGGGAACCCGAAACCCATGGTCCCCAGCCCTCCGGAGGTGATAAGGGTGCGGGGACGGTCGAATTTATAGTACTGGGCCGTCCACATCTGATTCTGTCCCACCTCGGTGGCCACGATGGCCTCTCCCCGGGTGAGCTCGTAGAGTTTCTCGATCACGAATTGGGGTTTGATATATTCCGGGTCCTGCTTGTAGGTAAGGGGGTAGCGTTTCTTCCAGATCTCGATCTGCTCCCACCAGTCTTTGAACTGTTCGCGCCAGATCTTTTCCGGCCGCCCCACCTCTTTAACGATTTGAAGGAGCTTTTCCAGGGCCCGTTTACAGTCTCCTACGATGGGAACATCCACCCGAACGTTTTTCTGGATGGAGGTGGGGTCGATGTCGATATGGATGATCTTGGCCATGGGAGCAAAGGCGTCCACCTTTCCGGTGACCCGGTCGTCGAAGCGGGCTCCCACCGCCAGGATGAGGTCGCTGTTGGCCACCGCCATGTTGGCGTAGTAGGTACCGTGCATACCCAGCATACCCAAGGACTGGGGATGGGTCCCGGGGAAACCCCCGAGCCCCATGAGGGTCATGGTTACCGGTAGGTGCAGACGTTCGGCCAGCTCGAGCAACTCCTCGTGGGCTCCGGAGGCGATGACCCCTCCTCCCACCAGGACCACCGGCCGGGTGGAGCTTTCGAGTAACCGGTAGGCCCTTTCCACCTGACGGGGATGGGGATCATAAACCGGCTGATAACTGCGCAGGCGAATCTCCTCCGGCCAGTGGAATTCGGCCTTCCCCTGCTGTACGTCCTTGGGTAGATCTACCAGAACCGGCCCCGGTCTGCCGGTGCGGGCGATGTGGAAGGCGGCCTTGAGCACCCAGGGAAGATCCTCGGTGCGCTTGACCAGAAAGTTGTGCTTGGTGCAGGGACGGGTGATCCCGGTGATGTCCACCTCCTGAAAGGCATCGTTTCCGATGAGCCTGGTAGGGACCTGACCGGTGAGGATCACCACCGGAATGGAATCCATGTAAGCGGTGGCGATGCCGGTTACGGTGTTGGTGGCTCCGGGGCCGGAGGTGACCAGGCAGACTCCCACCTTTCCGGTGGAACGGGCATAACCATCGGCCGCATGCGCCGCCCCCTGCTCGTGTCGCACCAGTACGTGTTTTATTTCCGGGGTCTTGTAAAGTTCATCATAAATATCGATTACCGCCCCCCCGGGATAACCGAAGATAACCTCTACGCCCTCGCGTTTTAGGGCCTCTACGATCATCTGGGCCCCGGTCATCAATTCGCCCACCTTCTCTAACCTCCTTCCTGTTTTATTAAGGCGTAAATACGATCCTTGAGGGCCAGCTTTTCCTTCTGAATCTGTTTCTTGCGCACCTCTTCACTTGCGGTGAGGTAGCTCTTTCGGATCAATCCTTCCAGCTCCCGTTCCAGGGCCTGGTGCCTTTCGAAAAGTTCCCTTATCTCCGGATTTCTTTCTGCGTACTGCCTGACTAATTCTTTATCCATAGGCCTCTCCTTTTATTGGGATTTTGAAAGGTTGTCAAGGATTGTGAAAAAAATTTCAAGCTGGAGGGGCTAACCATATCCTTATTTTTATGGTAGATGAGAAGTCCTATCCGAGTCAAGGGGATACCCCCCGGAGAGAGCAAAAATTGCTTGAAAGGCCGGATAAGCCATAGTAATAGATAGAGATCAAAAAGTTCGAGGGAGGATGAGGATGGCGGAAGCTCGAACCTATAAGATCGCGGTGATTCCCGGAGATGGGACCGGCCCGGAGGTGATCCGGGAGGGGGTAAAGGTACTTCAGGCTGCGGCCGGACGTTTCGGTTTCGCCCTGGATTTGCATTATTTCGACTGGGGCGGCGAGCGATATTTACGCACCGGGGAAACCATCCCCGAAGGGGGGATCGAGGAATTAAAGAAGCACGACGCTATCTATCTCGGGGCCATCGGGCATCCGGAGGTCAAGCCCGGCATCCTGGAGAAGGGGATCCTACTGCGTATTCGCTTTGAGCTCGATCAGTATGTGAACCTTCGTCCCATAAAGCTCTATCCCGGGGTCTGGACCCCGATCAAGGACAAGGGGCCGGAGGACATAGACTTTGTGGTGGTGCGGGAGAACACCGAGGGGCTTTACGCCGGGGGCGGGGGGTTCCTGCGCAAGGGCACCCCTTATGAGGTGGCCATTCAGGAGTCCATCAATACCCGCTTCGGGGTGGAGCGCTGTATCCGCTTTGCCTTTGAGTATTGCCGCAAGCGCAACAAAAAGAAGAAGGTCACCCTGGTGGGAAAGACCAACGTCCTCACCTATGCCTGGGACCTCTGGGAGCGCACCTTTTATGAGGTGGCCAGGGAGTATCCGGATATCGAAACCGACTACGCCCATGTGGATGCCACCTGCATGTGGTTTGTGAAGAACCCGGAATGGTTCGATGTCATTGTCACCGACAACATGTTCGGGGACATCATCACCGATCTTGGGGCCATGATCCAGGGCGGTATGGGGATCGCCGCCGGTGGAAACATCAATCCCGAGGGGGTCTCCATGTTT
Organism: Thermodesulfobacteriaceae bacterium; assembly: GCA_015494725.1. Lineage (GTDB taxonomy): Bacteria > Desulfobacterota > Thermodesulfobacteria > Thermodesulfobacteriales > Thermodesulfobacteriaceae > Thermosulfurimonas_A. Next base: position 6,955 of record WGAR01000190.1, read on the forward strand.
GAGCCCATCGGAGGCTCGGCCCCCAAATATACCGGGAAGAACGTGATCAACCCCCTTGCGGCCATCTGTGCCGGAATGATGATGCTTGAGCACCTGGGCGAGGAGGAGGCCGCCCGGGCCATTGAGGCCGCGGTGATCAAGGTCTGCCGCGATCATCTGAAGAGCATGTCCGCCGGAAAGATGGGTTACACCACCAGCGAGGTGGGCGATCTCGTGGCCCGCTACACCGCCGAAGGCGTGGAGCTTTAGCCATGACCGAGCTTGAGGCGGCGCGTCAGGGAGAGATCACCGGGGCCATGCGCAAGGCCGCGGAGGAGGAAGGGGTCTCCCCGGAATTCATCCGGGAGGGGGTAGCCCGGGGGACCATCGTGCTGATTAAGGCCCGGCAGAGCGGGCGGGTGGTGGCCGTGGGCGAGGGGGTGCGCACCAAGGTCAACGCCTCCATTGGCACCTCAAGCGACCTTTGTGATCTGGAGCTTGAGAAACGCAAGGCCCGGCTTGCGGAGGAGGCCGGAGCCGACACCCTGATGGAGCTTTCGGCCGCAGGAGATATTGACCAGATCCGGCGCGAGATCATCGCCACGGTGAGCCTTCCGGTGGGAAACGTGCCCCTTTACCAGGCCTTCTGCGACACCATGCGGGAACACGGCGATCCGGCGAGGCTCGATCCGGAATATCTTTTTGAGCTCATCGAGCGCCAGTGTGCGGACGGAATCGCCTTTATGGCCATCCACTGCGGGATTAATCTCTTCACTCTGGAGCGCCTTAAAGCCCAGGGCTACCGCTACGGGGGGCTGGTCTCCAAGGGCGGTTCCCTTATGGCCCAGTGGATGGTGAAAAACCGGAAGGAGAACCCCCTTTATGAGGAGTTTGACCGTCTGGTGGGGATCCTCAAGAAATACGACACCGTGCTTTCCCTGGGAAACGGAATGCGGGCCGGGGCCATACACGATTCGCTGGATCGGGCCCAGGTGGCCGAGCTTCTCATAAACTGCGAGCTTGCCGAAAGGGCGCGTGCGGCCGGCTGCCAGGTGATAGTGGAGGGTCCGGGGCATGTGCCGCTGGATGAGATCGAGACTTCGGTGCGCCTGGCCAAGAAGATGAGCGGTGGGGCCCCGCACTACATGCTCGGCCCCCTCCCCTGCGATGCGGGGGCCAGCCAGGATCATATCACCGCGGCGGTGGGGGCGGCCCTTTCGGCCTGGCACGGGGCGGATCTTATCTGCTACGTGACGCCTGCCGAACACCTGGGGCTTCCCAACGAGGAGGATGTGGTGGTCGGGGTGCGGGCCGCACGCCTTGCGGCCCATATCGGAGATACGGTAAAGCTCAGGGGAAGAGCCGATCTCCGGGACAAACGGGTGAGCAAGGCCCGGCGGGATCTCAACTGGGCCGAGCACCTAAGGCATCTCCTTTTTCCCGAGGAGGCCCGGCGTTTCGTGGAGGAGAGGCGTTCCGTTCACGGCAAACGCTGCTCCATGTGCGGGGAACTCTGCGCCTTAGAGAACGCCGAGGTAGTCTTCCGGGAATTTTTGCGCGGGGAGAAGATTTA
>WGAR01000191.1 GCA_015494725.1 Thermodesulfobacteriaceae bacterium
CCTGGACCTCACCGCCCAGGAGGTAAGGGTCATCCAGGGTTTCTGCAAACAGCTCCTCTGGGCCCTGGAGAACCGGGGAAAAGCCCGGCCTCCGGCCGAGAAAACCCCTTCTTGACAGAAGGGGCCGCATTCTTTAGCCTCCCATAGGGGGTCAAAATGCGAAAAAAGGATTCCTGGCTCCGTCTCCATCTAAAAGTCTGGGGGCTCTCCGGAATCGCGGCGCTAGTCCTTTATGCAGGAGTATTCTTCATCCCATGGGGTACGCCCCTTTCCCGGGTGGGATGCGGAGCCTGGATGGTATTTGTGATCGCCCTGGCCTTCTTCCATCTCTATTCCGGAGAATCCCGCAAAGACAGCCCGCACACCACCTTTGAGAAGGCCCAGGTCCGAAGGGCCATTCTGGTGAGCTTCCTCTTCATCTTCTTTGCCCTCCTGGGAATCGGAGATAAAATCCAGCTCACCCCTAATACCCTTCTGGCCCGCCTCCTTTCCCATTTTGACCTTTACTTACTGGTGATTCTGGGCTTCTATTTCGGGGGCAAGGCCCTGCGGGAGGGCATCCAGGCCTGGAAGGACTCTTCGCGTACCCCCTGAGGCCGGATGATCCTGGAAAAAACCCCGAATCGGACCTAAATTCTAGGTATGGCCCGGATAAAGTTTCTGGGCACCGCCGGGGCCCGTTACGTGGTGGCCCGACAGCTCCGGGCCTCGGGAGGGGTTTATATAGAGGAAGCCGGAACCCGTCTCCTTCTGGATCCCGGCCCCGGAACCCTGGTCTATATGGCCCGCGAGAAACTCCGTCCGGAAAAACTTCACGGCCTCATCGTCACCCATGTCCACCTGGACCACTCCGCGGACCTCAATATCCTGGTGGATGCCATGACCGAAGGGGGCCTCAAACGGCGGGGAAAGGTCTTCCTGCCCCGGGAGGGCCTTTACGGAGAAAACGCCATCCTGCTCCCCTACCTGCGCCCCTATACCGAAGAGATCCAGATCCTGGTCCCTCAACAGGAATATCGTCTGGGGGATCTGGTCTTCCGCACCTCAGTGCGACATCATCATCCGGCCGAAACCTACGGAATCATCCTGGAACTTTCCGGAAAGAAGGTGGGGTTCGTGGTGGACACCCTCTATTTTCCAGGGCTGCTTGAAAGTTATCGCGGCTGTCAGATCCTGGTCCTCAACGTGGTGCGCTATAAACCCCATCCCTCGCCCCAGGTCCAGCATCTCTGTGTGGCCAATGTCAAGGAAATCCTGGAAAAACTGCGGCCGGAAAAGGCGGTGCTTACCCATTTCGGAATGACCATGATCCGGGCCAACCCCAAACAGGTGGCCCAGAAACTCTCCCGGGAGACCGGGGTGCCGGTTACCGCCGCCTGGGACGGTATGGAACTGGAAATTTAGAGGATAAACCGGGAAAGATCCAGGTCGGTGGCGATATCGGCCAGTTTTTCCCGCACATAGGCCCCGTTGATCACCACCCGGGTGGGAGCGATATCCGGAGCGCTAAAGGAAATCTCCTCCAGGAGCTTTTCCATGACCGTGTAAAGCCTGCGGGCCCCGATGTTCTCGGTGCGTTCGTTGACCTCGTAGGCGATCCGGGCGATCTCCCGAAGACCATCCTCGGTGAACTCCAGCTCCACCCCCTCGGTGGAAAGAAGGGCCTGATACTGCTTAACCAGCGCATTTTCCGGCTCGGTGAGGATGCGAACAAAGTCCTCCTGGGTCAGGGGCTTGAGCTCCACCCGGATGGGGAAACGCCCCTGGAGTTCGGGGATGAGGTCCGAGGGTTTGGCCACGTGGAAGGCCCCGCTGGCAATGAAGAGAATATGATCGGTGCGCACCATCCCGTAGCGGGTGTTTACCGTGGTGCCCTCCACGATGGGGAGAAGATCCCGCTGGACCCCTTCCCGGGAGACATCCGGGCCATGGCCCTCGCCCCGGCTGGCGATCTTATCGATCTCATCGATGAAGATGATCCCGCTGGTTTCGGTCCGGTGGATGGCCTCCCGGGTGACCTTCTCCATATCGATGAGTTTTTCCGCCTCGGTCTTGGTGAGGATCTCCAGTGCCTCCCGGACTTTTACCCGACGGCGTTTCTGTTTGCGGGGAAAGAGGCTGCTCATCATCTCCCGCAATTGCTGTTCGATCTCCTCCAGGCCGGTGGCGGCAAATACCTCCACCATGGGAGCCGGGGGACGGGTCTCCACATCCAGTTCCACGTAGCGTTCATCCAGGACCCCGTCTCTGAGCATCCGCCGGAATTTCTCCCGGGTTTCGCTATCTCCCTCCGGACGCTGAGGGGTTACCGGGATCAGAAGATCCAGGAGCCTTTCCTCGGCCAGCTTCCGGGCCCTTTCCCGCACCCGTTCCTCTTCCTCGGCCCGAACCATCTGCACGGCGATATGGGTGAGATCCCGGACCATGGACTCCACGTCCCGCCCCACATAACCCACCTCGGTAAACTTGGTGGCTTCCACCTTCAGAAAAGGGGAACCGGAAAGCCGGGCCAGACGCCGGGCGATCTCGGTCTTCCCCACTCCGGTGGGACCGATCATGATGATGTTCTTGGGATAGATCTCGTCCCGGAGAGGAGGGGGCACCTGCTGCCGACGCCAGCGATTACGCAGGGCTATGGCCACGGCCTTCTTGGCCTCCTCCTGGCCTACAATATATTTGTCCAGTTCGGTGACGATTTCCCGGGGAGTAAGGTTCTTCATAGTTCCTCAACCGTGATGTTCTGATTAGTATAGACGCAGATCTCACCGGCGATACGCAGGGCCTCTTCGGCGATCTCCCGGGCGGAAAGGTCGGTATTCCGCAGAAGGGCCCGGGCCGCCGCCAGGGCCATAGGCCCTCCGGAACCAATGGCCAGGACCTCCTCGTCCGGCTCGATCACGTCCCCGGCCCCGGAGATAAGGAGCATGCTCTGCCGATCGCAGGCGATGAGCAGGGCCTCCAGTCGCCGGAGAAGCTTGTCCGTGCGCCAGTCCTTGGCCAACTCCACCGCCGAACGCACCAGATGCCCGCTGTATAACTCCAGCTTCTTTTCCAGGCGCTCAAAAAGGGTCAGGGCATCGGCGGTGGAACCGGCGAAACCCACCAGCACCTGCCCTTTATAGAGCCGCCGTACCTTGCGGGCCCCGTGTTTGATGACCGTCTCGCCCAGAGTGACCTGTCCGTCCGCCGCCAGGACCACCTTCCCCTTGCGACGAACCGCCACCACCGTGGTTCCCTTAAACATACTGCTAATCCTTATCACACTGGGACCTTTTAGCAAGGGCCCGGGGATGGGCCTGATCATAGACCCGGGCCAGACGGGAAAAATCCAGATGGGTATAACGCTCGGTGGTGGTGAGACGACTGTGCCCCAGCAGTTCCTGAATACTTCGCAGATCTGCCCCGGACTCCAGGAGGTGCGTGGCAAAGGAATGCCGCAGGGCATGGGGATGGACCTGGGAAAGCCCCACCCTGCGGGCCTGAGCTTTTACCAGCCGCTGGAGACTCCGGGGGGAAAGAGGGCCGCCGCGGTGGTTGATCAGTAAATAATCGTGTTTCTGCCCCCGGGCCAGGAGCCAGGCCTCGCGCAGGGGAAGATAGGCCGCCAGGGCCTCCACCGCCTTGCGGGTCAGGGGCACCAGACGCTCTTTCCTCCCCTTGCCCCGAACCCGAAGCAGCCGGATCTCCAGATGGATCTGGGAAAGCCTCAAATCGCACAGCTCCGAGGCCCGAAGCCCCGAACCGTAAAGAAGCTCCAGGGCCACCCGATCCCGAAGGGACCAGAGATCTCGCCCCTGCTCCGCGCTCCGGAGCATGGCCAGGGCCTCGTCCACGGTGAGCACCCGGGGAAGATCCCGGGGCTGTTTAGGACTCGCCAGCGCCAGGAGACGGGTCTGGCGCAGATACCCCCGCCGGAGGAGAAAACGGTAAAAACTCTTCACCGCCGAAAGCTTGCGGGCCTGGGTGCGGGAGGAATTCCCCTTCCGCCGGAGATGAACCAGGAAACCCCGCAGGTCCAGAAGATCTACCTCCTCGAGAGGCTTCTGCACAAAGTCCAGAAAATCCCGCAGATCCCGCCGATAGGCCCGTACGGTATGCGGGGAGTAATCTTTTTCGGTGGCCAGATAATTCAGGAAACGTGAAAGATATTCCTCACTCATCCGCTGCCGCCTGTTTCAGGACTCGTTCCAGATCCCGCAGCCGAAAGGGTTTGGGAAGATAATAAAATTCTCCCAGTCCGGACAGGGCCTGACGGACTGTCTCCTCATTATAACCCGAAACGATCACCAGCTTGAGATCCGGGAAACGTTCCTTGATCTCCCGAATAAAACTCAGGATCTCCCCGCTGCGGGTTCGAATGTCGGAGACGAGCACCGCGGGTCTGAGTCCACCCTCCAGCCGCTGACGGGCCTCAAAGATCCCCCGGGCCAGATGCGGCCGATACCCCAGAAATTCCAGCATTTCGCGCAGGGTCTCCAGGAGATGGGGTTCCTCCTCCAGCACCAGGATCTCCGGCCCCGGAGCCGGGGTCGGCTTTTTCTCTTCCGCCTCCACCAGGGGAAGATAGATCTTGAACACCGTCCCTCGCCCCAGGACACTGGAAACGGCGATATGACCTCCGTACTGTCTTACCAGGGCATAGACCGTGGCCAGCCCCAGCCCGCTTCCTCCCTCTTTGGTGGTAAAATAGGGCTCAAAAATGTGCGGAAGGATCTCCGGCGGTATGCCCGGACCGGTATCCGCAAAGGTGAGAAGGGCATGGTCCCCGGAGGGAATGCCCAGCAGGGCCACCGTCTCCTCGGACAGAGCCACCCTCTCCAGCCCCACCCGCACCTCGCCCCCCTGGGGCATGGCCTCCCGGGCATTGGAGGCCAGATTGAAAAGGATCTGCTGCAAATGCACCTCGTTGATCTTCACCGGCAAAGGTTCCTCGATCTTCTCCACCTTCACCCGGATCTTGGATCCCAAAAGATGTTGCAGGACCTCCACCTGGCGGACCAAAAATTCGGAAAGATCCAGGATGCGGGCCTGAGGGGTGTTCTGCCGGGAGAAGGTCAAAAGCTCCCGGCTCATATTGCGCCAGCGCTCGATAAGGTTTTCCATCTTTTCGAAATACTCCCGCAGCTTCTCCGGTTCGTTTAAACGGAGCTGGGCAACCCCCAGATACCCCTGCAGGGCCATGAAGAGATTGTTGAGCTCGTGTAACAGGATACCGGTAAACCGGCCCAGGCTTTCCATCTTCTGGGCCTGGAGATATTGCTCGAACAGGGCCTTCTGTTCGGTTATGTCCGTGGCCATACCGATGATAATCAACTCCCCCTGCGGGTCCTCGATCCGCATACAGTTCCAGATGAGGTCCCTCTTCTCCCCGGAGACCGTACGCACCGGCAACTCCACCCCCAGCTTGAAGACCCCGCAACGTACCTCCTGGCAATGTTTTTCCCATTCGGCCCGATCCTCCTCCGGCACCATGAGCTCAAAGACACTCCTGCCCAGGGCCCTTTCCCGGGGAATACCGGTGATCTTTTCGAAGGAACGATTCACAAAGGATAACCGGTTATCCTTGTTAAAGAGGATGAGAACCGGGGTCTCCTCCAGGATCCGGGTATAGAACTCCACCTCCCGGCGCAATCTCCTCTCCAGGCGTTTCTTCTCGGTAATGTCGATGAGGACCGAGAGATACCCCAGCTCGTTGCGCCAGGAGAGAGCCGTGCTCCGCACCTCGTACCATCGCTGATCTCGCGGACTGAAGACCTCCCAGACAATGGACTTCCTCTCCCGAAGAACTTCCTCCTTGCGGCACCAGGGACAGGGCTCCTCCTGGGCGTAGAAGGCCTCGAAACAGAGCCGGCCTACCGGATCCTCGCGATAGCGGCTTCTTAAGGCCCGGTTCACATAAAGGACCCGGAAATCCTCCGAGACCACAGAAATCATACCCGGGAAGAGATCCAGAATGCTCTGGTAAAATTCCAGATCGAGTTCCATGGGCATCGGGAAATTTTTGTTCTATTTTTAGTAAAACAAATTTTTATCCGGAGGGCAAATGGATCGACTGCGGAGGATCCTCTTTCGTCTGGACGGACGTGGCTACGGAGCTTATAAGGAATTGCGCGGGGCCTATCGGTTTCCGGAATTCACTCTTTACCTGGATCGTATCCAGTCCGACCCTTTTGCTCCCCCCAGCCGGGTGAGGGTACGGGTCCCGGCGGAGGTGGCCCGTCTGCCCTCCTCGGCCTACGCCTCGGAACCCCGCAGGATCGGTCTGGAAAACTTTCTGGCCGACACCCTGGCCCGCAGGGCCAGAGAATACTCCGGAGTCAAGGGTTCGGGAAAGAGCGGACTCATCGTAGTCCACGGACCGGGTCAGGAACTCCTGCCCCGCTCCACCGTGTCCGTATTTCCCGACGGACAGGTAGAAGCCCGTTTTTTTGTGGGGCTTCCGGCGGCCGGCCGGCGTATCCTGGCCCGGGAGGCCTGGAAACTCCTGGGAGAAATCCTCCCCCGTCTGGTACGGGAAAGCCTCCTTTATCCCCATCTCCCCTCGGCCTCGCTCTGGGAATTCGTGACCACCTACGAGGACGCCCACTACCTGCGGGAAAAGCTGGTCGAAATGAGACTGGTGGCCTTTGTGGCCGAAGGGGCCATCCTTCCCCGGGCCTCCGGGGTGGATCCCCGTCCGGCCCCGGAGGCCGTACCTTTTGAGCCCCCTCCGGAATTGCGGGTGGAAATAGAGCTTCCCCATCGCGGCCCGGTCCGGGGCATGGGGATCCCGGAGGGGATCACCCTCATCGTGGGAGGCGGTTTCCACGGCAAATCCACCCTGCTTCGAGCCCTGGAACTCGGAATCTATAACCATCGTCCCGGCGACGGTCGCGAACTGGTGGTCTCCCGTTACGAAACGGTCAAGATCCGGGCCGAGGATGGCCGTTCGGTCTGCGGGGTGGATATCTCCCCCTTTATTACCCATCTTCCCCTGGGCAAACCCACCGAAAACTTCGAAACCCCCTGCGCCTCGGGGTCCACCAGTCAGGCCGCAGCCATCATGGAGGCCCTGGAGATCGGAGCCCGGGTGTTGCTCCTGGACGAGGACACCTCCGCCACCAACTTCATGATCCGGGATGCCCGGATGCAGGCCCTCATCGCCAAGGAAAAGGAACCCATCACCCCTTTCATCGACCGGGTACGCGAACTTTACGAACGTTTCGGTGTCTCCACCGTACTGGTCATGGGAGGGTCCGGGGACTATCTGGAGGTGGCGGATACGGTTATAGCCATGGATCACTTTCGTCCCCGGGTGGTCACCGCCGAGGCCCGGCGGATCGTTCAGGCCTACCCCTCGGGTCGGAAACGGGAGTGTCCCCGCCCCCTGGACAGAATCCCCCGGCGAAGGGTCCTTTCCTCCGGACTGCCCCGCGGAGAGTGGAAGATCAAGGTGCAGGGCACCCGGGGACTGATCCTGGCCCGCCAGGAAATAGATCTCTCTGCCGTGGAGCAACTGGTCTCCGCGGACCAGGTGCGAACCATCGGGGTCCTTTTCGGCCCTCTGCTGGAGGGACTCCGTTCCGGCCGGACCATCGATCAGGCCGTAACCGAACTGGAGGAGCGTCTGCGGAAAGAAGGATTTTCGGCCCTGACCCGGGAGGTCCGGGGAGACCTGGCCTTTGTGCGGCGTTTCGAACTGGCCGCCGCCCTGAATCGTCTGCGAACCCTTAAGGCCCAGCCCCTATGAAACGACTCTCCTACTATCATCTTTCGGTCCTGCTGGTAGCGGCTGCCGCAGCCAGTCTCTTCATCATCCTGGGAGGGGTCTATTTCTATCTGACCCTCAACCTGCCGGATATCTCCACCCTCAAGCATTACCGTCCCCCGGCCACCACCATCGTCTATGACCGGAACGGAACCCCCATCGCTTACTGGTACAAGGAACGACGTTTCCCGGTGCCTCTCCGCAAGATGCCCTCATATCTCATTCAGGCCTTCGTGGCCGCGGAGGACGCCCGGTTTTACGAACACAAGGGCGTGGATTTCATCAGCATCCTGCGGGCCCTCATCGCGGACATCAAGGCCCGCCGGGTGGTTCAGGGAGGGAGCACCATCACCCAGCAGGTGGCCCGATCCCTTCTCCTCTCCCGGGAGCGGACCCTTTCCCGCAAGATCCGGGAGGCCATTCTGGCCTGGCAGATCGATCGGGCGCTTTCCAAGGACGAAATCCTGAACATCTACCTCAATCATATCTATCTCGGGGCCGGGGCCTACGGGGTGGAATCCGCGGCCCTGACCTATTTCGGCAAACA
>WGAR01000192.1 GCA_015494725.1 Thermodesulfobacteriaceae bacterium
GAGACTTCTTGAGGAGAACATATGAGGCCACTGCGGGTCCTTCTGGCCACGCCGCCCTATCACTGCGGGATGCTTGAGGCCGCGGGAGGCTGGCTCCCGCTGGGGCTGGTCTATCTGGCCGGGGAGGTGCGCCGGCGGGGGCACGAGGTCGCGATCTACGACGCCATGACCCTCTTTCACGGCTGGGAGGAGATCGCCCGGGTGCTGGAAGACCTTCGGCCGGATGTCCTGGGGATCGGGGCCATCACCGCCACGGTGAAAGACGCCCTCAAGTTCTGCGCCCTGGCCAAGGAGATAAACCCGCGCGTGGTCACGGTTCTCGGAAATGTGCATCCCACCTTCATGAGCGAGGAGGTGCTTTCCTCCGGGGCGGTGGATTTCGTGGTGCGCGGCGAGGGAGAGATCACCTTTGCCGAACTGGTGGACTGTCTCGCCGCAGGCGGAGACCCTTCGCGCGTGGCCGGGCTGAGCTTTCTTAAGGACGGAGGGGTTTTTCACACCCCGGATCGTCCCTTTATCCGGGATCTGGACTCCCTTTCTCCGGCCTGGGACCTTCTGGAGTGGTCCATCTATACCTATCATCCCCGGCCGGGCTCGCGCCTGGCCATCGTGTCTTCTTCGCGGGGCTGTGTGTCCCGGTGTCTCTTCTGCTCCCAGCGGCTTTTCTGGAAGGGGGCCTGGCGGGCCCGGAGCCCGGAAAGCTTCGTGGCTGAACTTGAGCTTTTGCGGGAGCGTTACGGGGTGGATGTGGTGATGATAAGCGACGAATATCCCACCCGGGATCGGGCCCGGTGGGAGAGGATCCTTGACCTTCTCATTGAGCGGGACCTGGGGATGGAGATCCTCATGGAGACCCGGGTGGACGATATCGTAAGAGACGAAGACCTTATGGAAAAATACCGGGCCGCCGGGGTCTCGCACATCTATGTAGGGGTGGAGGCCCCGGACCAGAAGCGAGTGGACGAGTACCGGAAGAACATCCGGGTGGAGGATTCTAAAAGGGCGCTTGAGATCATTAACCGGGCGGACATCATCTCCGAGACCTCCTTCGTGGTCGGGACCCCGGATGAGACGAGGGAGAATCTGCGGGCCACTCTGGAACTGGCCCAATTCTACGACCCGGACATGGCCTTCTTCCTGCCGCTCACTCCCTGGCCCTATACCCCCATGTACGAGAAGTATCGGGAGCACATAGAGGTTCACGACTGGAGCAAGTATAACCTGGTGGAGCCGGTGATAAGGCCCCGGGCCTTGAGTCGTGAAGAGCTAAGGCGCCTTCTCTTTTCCTCTACCGGGAAATTTTTTAAACACAAGCTCTCGCAGTTTCCCCGCCTGAGTCCCTTCAAGCGGGACTTCATGCTTCGGGTCCTCGGGCTCATGGTGGAGAGATCCTATCTTTCCGAGGAGATGCAGCGCGTGCTCCTGCCTTTCAGGGCCTTTTTGAGCCGGAAAAAAGCAGGAAGAGGATGGCCGTGAGGGATTATTCTTTAGATTCCGCCTTCGTGCGGCAACTGGACCAGGAACTGCTCGAGTTCATCGGTAAAGGCCTTGAGAATCGGGATGAGGAGACCTTCAATCGGCTAGCCCTTAAGGAATTTGAGCTTCAATTTCATACCGTAAAACCCTATCGGGAATTTTGCCAGCGAAAGGGGATTACTCCGGATACAATTTCCAGCTGGGAAGAAATTCCCGCGGTTCCCACTCTGGCCTTTAAAAAATTTGTGCTCACCACCTTTCCTCCGGAGAGAGCGGTTCAGAGTTATATGAGTAGCGGAACCACCGATTTTACCCATCGCAGTCGTATCTATCGCGATCGGCGGGCGGTGGAGATAATGGTTCAGGCCAATGCCCTTCTCACCCGGGAGTATCTCTTTCCGGATCGGGAGAGGATGAGGATCCTCTTCTTTGCCCCTTCGCCCAGACTGGTTCCCACCATGGGGATGGCCGTGGGGCTGGGAGAGGTGAGGAGACTTTTCGGTACCGAGGACAGTACCTTTCTCATTACTTACCGCGGGCTTGAGCTAGAGACCCTGCTCAGGGCTTTGCACGAGGCCGAGGAGACCGGAGAACCCATAGCCCTTATAGGGGCTACCTCTGCTTTTATTTACTTTTTGAGAGCCTGCGAGAAGGAGGGTCTTAGGTTTGAACTTCCTCCGGGAAGTCGTATCTGTGACGGTGGAGGGTATCAGGGGCAGTTCGGAGAATGCAGCCGGGAAGAGTTCTGGGATATGTGTGCCCGGATTTTGAATATTCCCTCTTATTATTGTATAAATGTTCTGGGTATGGCTGAGACCAGTACCAATTTTTTCGATAATGTATTGCGTAATCACCTCCGGGGCCGGAGGAAGGTGCGTTATAAGGAACTTCCTCCCTGGACCAGGCTTCGGATCGTGGATCCCGAGACCCTCGAGCCCGTACCACCGGGAGAACCCGGTCTTCTGTGTCATTATGATCTGGCCAATCGGGCCATGATGTTTGCCGTGCAGACGGATAATGTGGGGGTGGCCGTGGAGGACGGTTTCGAAATCCTGGGACGCTGGCGAAAAAGGGACGGTCGGGTCTATCTGGATCGCACCTTTCAGCATCCGGGAGGGAGGGTCCTTAACACCCTTACGGAATTTTTACTTCGGCGTAAATTTTCCCGGATAGGTTCTGTATATGACCGAATAATAGGGAGGTGAAGGGATGGAGAGAGAATGGGAAAAGATATCCGAGGACATGATCGGGCAGGACCAGGGGAGGGGTTGTTCCACCGTGGCCGATTTTCTGATTCTCGGACGGGGAGAAGAACTTAAGGGGCATGGATGGCTGGCAGAGGAAAGGGATAGTGAAGAAACGCAGACTTGCGGACCGAAAAGTTCGGATAAATCCGAAAATTGATTTTTAATAGATCAAATTGAGTATTGACAAGCGCCCGAAGAAGTTCTATTGATATTTTTAGGAGCAGATCCAGAGAGGGGGCGTAAGATGAAGTACAAGTGGTTGGTTCTGTGCCTTGCGGTGGGGCTTTTATTGTGGCTGGGGCGGGCCGAGGCCCTGGTGGGTGTATGTAGCAACTGTCACACCATGCACAACTCGCAAAATGGCACCGCCATGACCGTAAATGGCACCGCTCCCAATCCCTTACTCC
>WGAR01000193.1 GCA_015494725.1 Thermodesulfobacteriaceae bacterium
CCGCCCGGATCCTCCTGGCCAATACCTATCACCTCTACCTGCGTCCGGGGCCGGAGGTCATCCGGCGCTCCGGGGGGTTGCACCGGTTCATGAACTGGCCCCGGGCCATCCTCACCGATAGCGGCGGGTTCCAGGTGTATAGCCTTTCCCGCTTCCGGAAGATAGAAGAAAACGGGGTCCGCTTTCGCTCCCATCTGGACGGATCGGAACATCTCCTTACCCCGGAGAAATCCCTGGCCATCCAGGCGGATCTGAACTCCGATATCCGCATGGTCCTGGATGTGTGTATCCCCTACCCTTCATCCCGGGAGGAGACCCGGGAGTTGACCCGCTTAACCCATCTCTGGGCCGAGAGATCGCGGGCTTACTGGCGCAAGCACTCCCAACCGGAGGTTCTCCTCTTCGGAATCGTTCAAGGAGGAATGTTTGCGGATCTGCGCCAGGAAAGCGCCCGCACCCTGGTCTCCATGGACTTCGATGGTTACGCCATAGGGGGGCTTTCGGTCGGGGAACCCAAGGAGTTGATGCTGGAGATGCTCGAGGCCTCGGTGGAGATCCTTCCCGAGGATCGGCCCCGTTATCTCATGGGGGTGGGTAAACCCGAAGATATTTTAGAGGCCGTGGCCCGGGGGGTGGATATGTTCGATTGTGTGCTTCCCACCCGCAACGCCCGCCGGGGTACGGTCTTTACCTCCCGGGGCACCTTTCACATCCGCAACGCCATTTTTAAGGAAGACTTCCGCCCTCTGGACCCGGAATGCACCTGCTACACCTGCCGCCATTTCAGCCGGGCCTATTTGCGTCATCTCTTCCATTCCGGAGAACTTCTGATATACTTTCTGCTCACCGTACACAATCTCCATTTTTATCTGCGTTTTATGGAGGAAATTCGCCAGGCCATACGCGAAAGGCGTCTGGAAGAGTTCAGAAAAAACTTTTACCAGCAGAAGGAGGACACATGTGGGAGGTAGTTTACGCCATGGGAGGCCCCCCGTCCCAAGGGGCCCAGGGAGGACCGGCCAGTCTCATCGCCACCTTTGTACCCCTCATCCTCATCTTCCTGGTGTTCTATTTTCTCCTCATCCGCCCCCAGCAGAAGCGGGCCCGGGAACACCAGCGTTTTGTGGATAGTCTGCACAGCGGGCAGAAGGTCATCACCGCCGGCGGACTTATCGGTCACGTGGTAAAGGTGGAGGGAGACGAGGTCCTTCTGGAGGTAGGCAAAGACATCCGGGTCCGGGTCCACAAGCAGTACATCTCCGGGCCGGCCTAGGCCTCGCCTATCTCCCGAAGCCATTTTTCCAGGGCCTGAAGGGCCCTTTCGGCCAGGAGACGGTATCGTTCTTTCTTGGGGAGTTTTCTTCTGCGGCCGGAGGAAAGGTCCAGAGGGGGAAAAAGTCCCCAGTTGATATTCATGGGCTGGAAATGGCGGGGGTCCGCCTCCATGAGATAGCGGATGAGGGCCCCGTGGGCGGTCTCCGGCGGGGGGACCACCGGGTCCAGCCCCCGAATCAATCGCGCGGCGTTCACGCCGGCGATAAGTCCCATGGCCGTGGATTCCACGTAACCCTCCACCCCGGTGATCTGACCGGCCAGGAAGACCCGCTCGCAGGAACGGAGCTGAAGGGTGGGTTTCAGGACCCGGGGAGCGCAGACAAAGGAATTCCGGTGGATGGAACCGTAGCGGGCGAATTCCGCCTGTTCCAGCCCGGGGATTAACCGAAAGACCCGTTCCTGTTCCCGATACTTGAGTTTGGTCTGAAACCCCACCATATTGTAGAGGGTGCCCTCCCGGTTCTCCGGCCTCAGCTGGACCACGGCATAGGGTTCGCGCCCGGTGCGCGGATCGATCAACCCCTTCGGTTTCATGGGGCCGAAACGCAGGGTATCGCGTCCCCGTTCGGCCATCACCTCAATGGGCAGACACCCCTCAAAATACCGGGGTTCCTCGAAGTCCTTAAGCGGCACCTTCTCGGCCCGCAGAAGTTCCTCCACGAACCGTTCGTATTCCTCCCGGGTAAGGGGACAGTTCACATAGGCCCCCTCGCCTTTTCCGTACCGATCGGCCCGAAAGACCCGATCCCAGTTGATGGAATCGGCATAGACGATGGGGGCGATGGCGTCGTAGAAATGGAAATAATCCTCCCCGGTCAGGCGTTTCAGATCCTGCGCGAGGGCCTCGGAGGTGAGCGGCCCGGTGGCCACAATCACCAGGCCCTCCCGGGGTATCTGGCTGACCTCTTCCCGTACGATTTCCACCCGGGGGTGTTCCTCCAGACGCCGGGTAACGTAGGCGGCGAATAATTCCCGATCCACGGCCAGGGCCTTTCCGGCCGGGACCTCACTGGCCAGGGCCGCCTCCATGATCAGGGAACTGAGGCGCCGCATCTCCTCCTTGAGGAGCCCCACCGCGCTGGTAATCTCCCTGGAACGCAGGGAATTGGAGCAGACCAGCTCGGCCAGTTTACCGGTTCGGTGGGCCGGGGTAAGCTTGCGGGGCCGCATCTCGTAGAGACGGACCCTCACTCCTCGCCGGACCAGTTGCCAGGTGGCCTCGGACCCGGCCAATCCCCCGCCGATAACGGTCACCCTTTCAGGCATAGAGCACCACCCCGGCCCGCCGGGGATCCCCGGCCCCGGTAAGATCGTCCCGCACCAGGTGCACCCCGCCGAAATAAAGATCCTTCCTGGGCCAGAGATTTAGCGGCCTCACCCATTCCTTCAACCCCTCCGGAAACCCGGGTTCAGCCTGAAAGACCCCCTCCTCGAAATGGAGACGCGGGGCCTCCACCGCCGCCTCGGACGAAAGCCCGAAAAAGGAGAGGTGAAGAAGCACCTGAAGAAGGGCCGAACGAATCCTTTTACTTCCCCCGGAGCCCAGAACCCAGCGCGAACCTCCCACCTGAAGGAGGCTGGGGGCCATCATGGAGGGAATACGTCG
>WGAR01000194.1 GCA_015494725.1 Thermodesulfobacteriaceae bacterium
CTTCCCTGCGGGCCCGGGCGTACCATTCCCGCCAGCGAGGGTTCTCCGGATTACTCCGCATCTCCCGGAGCACCCCTTCCGGATCCTCCACCATCTCCGGGGTGACCCCCAGATAGGAAAGTCGGGTGGAGGGTAGGGCCTTCTCAAAGGGAATGAGGACCCTCTCCAGGACCCGCGATAGCGCCCGGGCCCCGGTGTTCTCGCGGGAGGCCAGAGAGGCCATTCGCCTCAGGGCCTCGTCGGTAAAGGCCAGGTCTATGCCGTAGGCCCGAAAATCGCGTTTCTTGCTGACCACGATAACACTGTTGGGATTGGCCAGGATGGCGTAAAGGTCCTCCTCGGAAAGGGGATCGAAGACGGTGATTACCGGAAACCGCCCCACGAACTCCGACTCGAATCCGTAGGCGATGAGATCTTCCGGAATCACGAACCGCAGATAGTTGATCTTAATGTCCTCGCGTTCCTGGATCTCGGAGAGGAATCCCAGCTTCTGTTTGTGCAGACGCTTGCGGATGATCTCCTCCAGCCCGGAGAAGGCTCCGCTGGCGATGAAGAGGATGTATCGGGTATTGATGGTGTTGCGTTTCCGGCGCCCGGTGCGTCGATAGTATTCGATGGCCTCCATCTGGGTGATGGGGTCGTGGGGCACCCGGAGTTCCACCTCGGTCTCCTCCAGGGGTTTGAGCAGGGCCCGCTGAACCCCGGTGCGGGAAACGTCCGGCCCCACGATATGACCGCTGGAGGCGATCTTGTCTATCTCGTCCAGATATACGATCCCGAAACGGGCCTTATCCACATTGCCCTCGGCCTCCTGGACCAGGTCCCGAATGAGATCCTCCACATCCCCGCCCACGTAGCCGGTTTCGCTGAACTTGGTGGCATCCCCCTTGACGAAGGGCACCCCGATGCGCCGGGCGATGAGCTTGATCATGAAGGTCTTGCCCACCCCGGTGGGGCCGATGATGATAATGTTGTTCTTGACAAAACCCACCTCGTCGAAACGCTCGCCCCGTTCCAGGAAGTACTTCACCCGGTGAAAATGGGTGCAGATCTTGGTGGCCAGAATACCCTTGGCCTCCCTTTGACCCACCAGGTATTCGTCCAGATAGGCCTCGAGATCCTCGGGCTTGAGATCAAAGTCGATCAGGGAGACCTTTTCGCGTTCTACCCAGCGGGTCTTCTGTTGAGGAAAAAAACGGACCGCCATATTGAGAAAACATTATAACAGTTCCTCCGGGTCGCGATCAAGGGTTACGGAGATACCCGAGGGGACCAGCCGGGATTTCTCCCGAAGGAAGGCCCGGAGGACCTGATCCAGGGCGGAACTTCGAAGAGACCGGAGCAGGACCTGCCAGCGGTAGCGTCCGGCGAGCCGGGGAAGCGGAGCCGGGGCCGGCCCCAGGACCTCCGCCCTCCCCAGGGAGGCCAGAAAGGACGCGCTTTTCCGGGCCGCTTCCTCGGTCTTTTCCGGGCGGATTCCGGAAAAGACCAGGAGAGCCAGGCGGGAAAAAGGGGGGAACCCGAGCTGTTTCCTGCGCTCCAGTTCCTCCCGATAGAACCCCTCGTAATCCTCCCTGAGGGCACAGGCCACCGCGTAGTGGTGCGGAAGGCGGGTCTGGAGGATCACCCTTCCCGGGCTCGTCCCCCGACCGGCCCTTCCGGCCACCTGGACCAGAAGCTGGAAGGTGCGTTCCGCCGCCCGGAAATCCGGCAGATGCAGCCCCCCTTCGGCCCAGATCACCCCCACCAGGGAGACCCCGGGAAGATCGTGTCCCTGGGCCACCATCTGGGTCCCCACCACGATCTGAATCTCCCCCCGCCGGAGACGCAGCAGGAGATCGTAGAGGCGTTTTTCCGAGGTAACGCTGTCCCGGTCCAGCCGGGCCACACCGACTCCGGGGAACCGCTGCCGGAGCTCCTCCTCCAGCCGCTCGGTACCGATCCCCACCGTTCGAAAGCGGGTGCCCTCACACCGGGGACATACCGGGAAGGCCGGCTGGCTGAAACCGCAATGATGACACAGGAGAATCCCGGACCCACGGTGATAGGTGAGGGTAAGGGAGCAGTTGGGACACTCCAGGGCCTCTCCGCACTCCCGGCAGAAGACCACCGGAGCATAGCCTCTCCGGTTGAGGAAGAGGAGGACCTGTTCGCCCCGCTTCAGGGTTTCCTCCATGGCGGCGGTGAGCTCCGGGGTGAGATATTCCCCGGGGCGCTGAAGCACCACCAGCTCGATCCTGGGGGGACGGCGTCCGGCCGGACGTCGGCGGAGACGAAGGAGTGTATAACGTCCCTCCCGGGCCAGGAAATAGCTTTTTACACTGGGGGTGGCGGAACCCAGAATCACCGTGGCCCCGCAGAGCTTGCCCCGCATAAGGGCCAGATCCCGGGCCTGATACCGCAATCCCTCGCTCTGTTTGTAGGTACCCTCGTGTTCCTCGTCCACCACGATCAACCCCGGACGACGCAGAGGGGCGAAGACCGCGGAACGGGCCCCCACCACCACCCGGGCCTCTCCCCGGGCGATGCGAAACCATTCCGCCGCCCGCCACCCTGCGGAAAGTGCGCTGTGCAGCACCGCCACCTGCGACCCGAAACGAGCCACCAGATGGGCCTCCACATACGGAGTGAGGGCGATCTCCGGCACCAGGACCAGCACGTCCTTCCCCTGGGCCAGGGCCTCCTCGGCCACCTTTAGATAGACTAGGGTCTTCCCGCTTCCGGTAACCCCGTGAAGAAGAAAGGTCCGGAACCCCTGGCCCAGGGCCTGGCGAATCTCCCCGATGACCCGTTTTTGTTCCGAATCCGGTTCGGGGAGGGAGAGATCTCCCAGCACCGGGCCCTTGCGCAGACGCGGAAGGCGGAGACGGCGCACCCTTCCGGAGGAGATCCAGGCCCGGACCTCCTCCCGGCCGAATTCCTCCTCCAGGAGCCGCCGGGGCCAGCGCTTCCGGCGCCGGAGGATCTCTTCGCCCTCGGAAAGCGGTTCCTCCCCCACGAATTCCAGCCATTCCTCCATCGGAGGTTGAAGCCCGCGTTGATCCTCCACCTCCTCCAGGAGCCCCTCTTTTACCAGACGTTCGATTTCCCCGGCCGAGGGAATAATCCCTTCGGCCAGGACCCGCCGGATCAGACGGGGCCTCGTGAGAACGGACCATCCCTCCGGAAGGCGACCCTCCCGCAGGGCCCGGCGTCCCGCCGCACTCAGGCGAACCCGGCGCTTGAGTTCCCGAAAGAACCCCGGGGGGAAGGCCTGGCGCACCATCTCCCCGGGAGGGCAGAGATAATATTCCCAGCACCAGCGCAGGAAGTGCAGGAGTTCCGGGGAGAGAAGGGGTTCGGGGTCTAGCAGATCCTCAATCTCCCGAACCTCAGCCGGAAGCTCCGTCCCCTCGGGGATGGATTCCAGGATCACCCCCACCAGGCGACGCCGCTTAAGCGGCACCACCACCCGGCTGCCCGGGGATAGGGGCCGGGAGGAGGCATAAATCAGGGGCTCTTTCAGGGGAAGGGGCAGGATTACCCGATAAAAGAACACCCCGATTAAAGCCAGGCTTTAAGGAATTGTCTCACCTTCGGTCCCAGCTGGGGATCCTTTAGGGCCAGGGCCAGAGTGGCTTTGATGAACCCCTCGGGATTTCCGGTATCGTAGCGGGTGCCTTTTATCTCCAGGGCATAGACCGGATGACCGTCCCGCACCATGGCCGAAACGGCATCGGTGAGCTGGATCTCGCCCCCGGCCCCGGGAGGCGTCTTCTCGAGATAGGTGAAGATCTCCGGGAAAAAGACGTAACGCCCCAGGATGGCCAGATCCGAAGGGGCCTCCTCCGGCCGGGGTTTTTCCACCACCTCCTCGAGCCGATAGAGCCCCTCGCGCACCTCGCTCCCGGCGATAACCCCGTAGCGATGGATTTCCTCCCGCGGCAGACGTTCCACCGCGATTACCGAGGCCTTGAGTTCCTCGGCCACCCGGATGAGCTGCCCCAGAGCGGGTTCCTCTCCATCCACCACGTCGTCGCCCAGAAGGACCCCGAAGGGCTCGTTTCCCACCAGAGGGGCCGCCACCAGGATGGCATGCCCCAGCCCCAGAGGCTTCTTCTGCCGCACGGCAGAAAGATTCTCCACCAGGTTGGAGGTGCGACGCACCTCGGCCAGAAGATCCTTCTTGCCCTTGGCCTCCAGTTCGGCCTCCAGTTCAGGGTCCAGATCGAAGTGGTCCAGCAGGGATTCCTTTCCCCGGGAGACCACGAAGATGATGTCCTTGATCCCGGCGGCTACGGCCTCCTCCACGATGTATTGGATCACCGGTTTATTAATCAGACAGAGCATCTCCTTGGGGATGGCCTTGGTGGCCGGGAGCATGCGCGTCCCCAGCCCGGCCACCGGAAGAACGGCTTTGCGAATCATACCGGCTTGACCTCCTTTAGACTCTGGTAATAGGGTCGATAGAGACCCTCCCAGTAGGTGCGGGCCCGGGCATAGATCTCCTCGAAACGGTCCAGATGTTCGGGCTGACAGACCAGATGCATGCCGGAAAGGAAGATCTCACGGGGATCAAGGGTGCGATAATGGGAGGAGACCCAGATACGGAAGATGCGCCGGTATTCCTCCATGGAAAGGTCCTGACCCAGATGGGACTCGCACGCCGAGACCAGCTCGCGATCCTCGGTGCCGTAAAGGAGCACCTGGGGCACCAGGATCCGTAGCCATTTGCGCAACTCATCCACTGATCGGAACCTGCGCAGGGAAAAACCGGCTGCTTCCAAGGTCTTTTCCACCGGGGTCGAGGGCCGGGGAAGGTCCCAGAAGAAAAGGGCTACCGGACCGGAAAGGAGGAAGTCCTCCAGGCCGCCGATCTCTCCCGTGGACGCTTCCGCAGCCGGGGGTCTGGCCGAAGCCCGGAGGAGCTTGCCCCCGCATTCCGGGCAGAAGAGGACCTCTCCCTTGATTTCCTCGGCCGGTCGGCGTAAACGATACCTGCGGGAACATTTCTCACAGACGAACTCTACCTTTTCCACCGAAGATTCCCCTCGTCCAGATCCAGGGAGAGTTTTTCCAGTTCTATTTCGGAGGTCTTTTCGCCCCGGGAAGCCTTGATCAGGTCTATTTCCCGCCCCACCAGGTCCCTCCTGATACAATAAGCTAAGGCCGTTTCCTCGGTGATCAAGCCCTGACGGTAGAGTTCGATGATGTGCTGGTCAAAGGTCTGCATGTGATAGGGGCTTCCCTGACGCATTACGTCGTAGAAGGTCTTGCCCTCCTCCTCGCCCCGGAGGATGATCTCCCGGGCCCGGATATTGTTGTAAAGGATATCGAAGATGGCCACCCGGCCACCCCCCACCTTGGGAAGTAGCCTCTGCCCCACGATCCACCGGATACAGTCGGCCAGACGCCCCCGGATCTGATGTTCTTCCTCGATGGTGAAGAAGCCCAGGATACGATTGATGGTATTTCCGGCTCCCACGGTATGCATGGTGGAGAGCACCAGGTGTCCGGTTTCCGCCGCCGCCAGGGCGATCTCCATGGTTTCCCGATCCCGGATTTCTCCCACCAGGATGACCTGCGGGGCCTGGCGCAGGGCCGCCCGCAGCCCGCTGGCGAAACTGTCGAAATCGGTCCCCAGTTCTCGCTGACTGAAGGTGGCCTTTTTCGAGGTATGCACGTATTCCACCGGATCCTCCAGGGTGACCACATGCACGGCCTCGCGCTCGTTGATCTCGTTGAGGATAGCCGCCAGCGAGGTGGTCTTTCCCTGGCCGGTGGCTCCGGTGACCAGCACGATGCCGCTCTTTTCCTGGGCAATACGGTAAAAGGCCTGGGGCAGCCCCAGCTCGGAGATGGAGGGGACCCGGGCCGGAAGCTTGCGCATGACGATATTGTAGTTGCCCTGCCGGGAGTAGATGTTCACCCGGAAACGGGTCCCATCCGGCAAACGATAGGAAAGATCCGCGGACCCGGTACGGATCAGGTCCTCGAAAAGGCGAGGATTACGATGCAGGAGATTGAAGGCGATGGTTTCCGTCTGCAGCGGGGTCAACCTTTCCACCGGCCAGTCCGGCAGGTTTACGGAACGAAGCCGTCCGTCCACCGCCACCTGGAAGGGACGCCCGGCCACGATCAGGATGTCGCTGACCCTCTCGTGGACCCGGGCCAGAGCCCCTATGAGTTCGCTTATGTCTATCTCTCGAATCATCCCGGTATCTCCGTAAAATCGGTCAGTTCGGCCTTTTTCACGAAGGGCATGAACCGGCTCTTGTCTATGGCCTTGTTCAGGGCCTCCTCCGGACTGATGTACCCCTTCTGGAGATAGTCCATGATGCAGTCGTCCAGGGAGATCATGCCGTATTTGCGCCCGGTCTGGATGATGGAGGGGATCTGGTAGGTCTTGCCCTCCCGGATGAGATTCCGCACCGCCGGGGTGGCGATGAGGATCTCCAGGGCCACGATCCGCCCCGGTCGGTCTATGCGTTTGAACATGGTCTGAGAGATCACCGCCCGCAGGGACTCGGAGAGAGAGGAACGGATCTGGGGTTGCTGCTCGTGCGGAAAGATCTCGATGATCCGATCCACGGTCTGTGCCGCGGAGATGGTGTGCAGGGTGGAGAGCACCAGATGCCCGGTAAGGGCCGCCTCCAGGGCCAGGGAGATGGTCTCGAGATCCCGCATTTCGCCCACCAGGATGATATCCGGGTCCTCGCGCAGGGCCGCCCGAAGGGCGGTGGCAAAGGAGCGGGTGTGCACCCCCACCTCCCTCTGGTTCACCAGGCAGCTCTTGGGTTTATGGACGAATTCGATGGGGTCCTCAATGGTGAGGATATGGTCCTTGCGCATGCGATTGGCGTAATCCACCATGGCCGCAAGGGTGGTGGATTTTCCCGAACCCGTGGGCCCGGTTACCAGCACCAGCCCCTTGGGAAGGAGGGCCAGGCGGTTGAGGATCTGGGGCAGCCCCAGTTCCTCGATGCTACGGATCTGACTGGGAATGAGGCGGAAGACCGCTCCCACCCCCCGGTGCTGCTGAAAGAAATTCACCCGGAAACGGGCCAGCCCCGGGACCTCGAAGCCGAAGTCCACATCGCCGGTCTCTTCAAATTGTTTGATCTTTTCCTCCGGGGTGATCTCGTAGAGCATGGCCCGGAGCTCTTCGTTGTCCAGCACCTTGTACTTGACCCGCTGAAGGTCGCCGTGGACCCGAAGGATGGGGGGATTGCCTGCGGAAAGGTGGAGGTCCGAAGCCCCGGTATCCACCATGAGCTTGAGAAAAGCGTCTATCTTGGCCATGCAGAGCCCCTTCTCTTACCGGTTTCCACGAGTATAATAGCAGAGGATCGCGGGGAGGAAAACCGGATAAATGGCCACGCTTCTGCGCCTGGAAAGGGTAAGTAAGATTTATCCTCCTTATATTCAGGCCCTGGATCGGGTGGATCTGGAGGTAGAGAAAGGGGAGTTTATCTTCATCTCCGGGCCCAGCGGGGCCGGAAAGACCACCCTACTCAATCTCATCTTCGGGCTGGAAAGGCCCTCCTCCGGAAAGATCTACTACGGGGGCCGGGAATACGGGAGTCTTTCCCGCACCGAGTTGATCCGTTTGCGGCGCAGAATGGGTTTTGTGTTTCAGGACTTTAAACTCCTTCCAGACAAAACGGTCTTTGAGAACATCTATCTGGGGCTGGAGATCCTGGGGGTTTCCCCGGCCGAGGCCTATCAGAGGGTCTATCCCTGGCTCAGGCGCCTGGGGCTTGCCGGGAAGGAAAAGGCCCGGGTGGAGACCCTTTCCGGGGGAGAGAAGCAGAGGGTGGCCATCGCCCGGGCGGTGGTGCGCGAGCCGGAACTCATTCTGGCCGACGAGCCCACCGGGAATCTGGATCCCCAGCGGACCCGCGAGATCCTGGAGATCCTGGAGGAACTGAACGCTGAAGGAATCACCGTGCTGGTGGCCACACACGACGAAAGCCTCTATCGCGGGCGCCATCGTCGGGTTCTAACCCTCAAGGGCGGAAGGCTGGTGGAGGGAGATGTTTAGACGCTTCTGGCGGGAATTCGGGCTCAACCGGGGAGCCTATCTCATGACCCTCTTTATCCTGGCGGTGGCGGTGTCTGTGCTCCTTTTCTTTAGTTTCTTTTATTACAATCTCTATTCCTTTTCCCGGCGGGCCGCGCGGGGGCTGGCCCTTACCGTGTATCTGGAACCCGAGATCTCCCCTCCCCAGAGGCAGGCCGTGCGCAAGGCCCTGGCCTCTCTGCCGGGGGTGGTGGAGATCCGCCTGGTAAAAAAGCCCCAGGTGCTTGCCGAACTGAGACGCATCTTCCGCACCAACCCCGATGTATTGGAGGAGATAGACCTTTCCCGTCTTCCCAGCTTCTTCGAGGTGGTCTTCCACGATCCGTTGCGGGATCTGGAGCGGGCCCGGGCCCGGGTGCCGGAGATCCAGAAACTTCCCGGGGTCCTGCAGGTCCAGTACGCCCGGAGCTGGCTCGGGCGCATCTATAACCTGAGTCAGCTGGTAAAGAGGCTAACCTTCCTTAGCGGCATCTTCCTTTTAATCTCTCTGGCCTTTCTCATGGCTGTGAATATCCATCTGACCCTGGAGAAACAACGCGAGGAGATAGAGGTCCTCTATCTCCTGGGGGCCACGCCGGGCTATATCGCCCGTCCCAAGGTGCTGGCCGGTTTTCTGGTGGGGCTCGGGGCCGGGCTTCTGGCCTGTCTCCTCTTCGGGGCCCTTAAGACCTATCTGGACCGGGCCCTTCTGGGGCTGTGGCCCTTTGTGGACTTCCGATGGGAGGGTTTACCCTGGCAATTTCTGATCCTTACCGTAGGAGGGGTGGGATTCTTTTCCGCTTTGGTATCCTGGTTTTCGGTGCGGCGTTACTTCTCCTGAACGGGAGGGCCGGCGCCGCTTCCTCCCTCAAGGAGAAGATTATCCAGAAAAGACATCTCCTGACCCA
This sequence comes from Thermodesulfobacteriaceae bacterium, assembly GCA_015494725.1. GTDB lineage: Bacteria > Desulfobacterota > Thermodesulfobacteria > Thermodesulfobacteriales > Thermodesulfobacteriaceae > Thermosulfurimonas_A. Next base: position 8,950 of record WGAR01000194.1, read on the forward strand.
GGCCACCCTAAAGGAAAAATC
>WGAR01000195.1 GCA_015494725.1 Thermodesulfobacteriaceae bacterium
AACTGGTTCCTAAGCTTTCGCGCCTGAAAAATATGTTCCCCAGGATGGTAAAAAAGGCCCCCTGCCAGGAGATCGTCCTCCGGGGAGACGAGGTGGACCTTACCCGGCTTCCCATCCTTAAATGCTGGCCCAAAGACGGAGGGCCCTTCATCACCCTTCCGGTGGTTATCACCAAACATCCCGAGACCGGGGTACGTAACGCCGGGATGTATCGCCTGCAGGTTTTCGATCGGAAGACCACCGGCATGCACTGGCATACCCACAAAGGCGGGGCCCAGCACTATCGCGTAGCCGAACGTCTGGGAAAGCGTCTTCCGGTGGCCGTGGCCATCGGGCCGGATCCGGCGGTGACCTACGCCGCCACCGCCCCTCTGCCTGAGGATGTGGACGAATTTGTCTTCGCCGGTTTCCTGCGGGGAAAACCGGTGGAGCTGGTACGGTGTCTCACCGTGCCCCTTGAGGTCCCGGCCGAAAGCCAGATCGTGCTCGAGGGCTATGTGGAGCCCGGGGAAAGACGCCTTGAGGGCCCCTTCGGGGATCACACCGGCTACTATTCCCTGCCGGACTACTACCCGGTCTTCCATGTGACCTGCATGACCATGCGGCGGGAGGCCATCTATCCGGCCACCATCGTGGGCCGCCCCCCGCAGGAAGACTGCTACATGGCCAAGGCCACGGAACGGCTCTTCCTGCCCCTTATCAAAAAGACCCTTCCGGAGATCGTGGATATGAATCTCCCCATCGAGGGGGTCTTTCATAACCTGGCTTTTGTCTCCATCGATAAACGCTATCCCGGGCATGCCCGCAAGATAGCCTGCGCCCTCTGGGGCCTGGGGCAGATGATGTTCACCAAGATCATCGTGATCTTTGACAAAGAGGTGAATGTGCAGGATCTTTCGGAGTGTCTCTGGCGGCTGGGGAACAACGTGGATCCGGCCCGGGATGTGTTCTTCGTACAGGGACCGGTGGATGCCCTGGATCATGCCTCCCCCTATCCCTTTTACGGCTCTAAGATGGCCATTGACGCCACCCGCAAATGGCCGGAGGAAGGCTTCGGCCGTGACTGGCCGGAGGTCATCGAGATGGCCCCGGAGATCAAGGAACGGGTGGACCGGATGTGGAAAAAACTCGGAGTGGAGGAGTTTTTGAGGCGGGCTAAGCGAGGTCTTTAAGGGAAAGCTTTACTCCAGGCAGGACCTCAATTTCCTCATCCGTGCCGTGAAAGGAGACCCGGCCCTCGGCGGTGTAGAGGGCAAGCGTTTTTTCTTTCGGATTCACCACCAGGACGCGCGGGATCCCGAAAGAGAAATAATCCTTAAGCTTGGGATGAAGGTCTCCCGAGCCCGGACCCTCTATCTCCACCACCAGGTCCGGAGGGATCTCCAGATATCCCTTTGGCCGCTCCGGGGACCTCTCCCGGGAGACGAACACGATGTCCGCGGCCCGAAGGGTCAGTGGCTCGCGCGAGATGACAATTCCCACCTCCCCCACCGCAAGCCAGCCTTTATCCTTTAAGAGTCTTTTAAGCCGGGAAGCAACCTCAAATTCCCAGTCTCCATGAATAAATCCGGCCGGGGCCATCTCTATGACCTCTCCTTTTACGATCTCATAAAGCCCGGAGGGAATGTTTCCTTCCAGAAGGTCCCGGTAGGTAACCCTCGGGGGATAAAAGAGGGGTTTTTTCGTAAAATCCGGACGGGGAAGAGGGGTGGCCATTTTAAACCCTCCTTAGAATCCTTTTATCACCCGATTTCTATGATTTCAATGCCTTCTGAAAGGAGGAGGGCCGCGGTGACGCCTGGGGCAGGGCTTAAGCCGCAGGAAGGGCTTTTGGCCTTAAGGAAGGCCCGCTTTATTCCCAGGGTGCGGCAGATCCTTAGCACTTCCCTTGCGCCCCGGAGAAAGGCTTCCGTGACCTCTTCGCCTTTACGATTCACCACCCGCGCCTTTCCGGAAAGAACGGAGAACCCGTCTCCCTCAAGGATTTCCGCCGCGGGTCGCGGGGTGGGAAGCCCTCCGAGCTGCTCCGGACAGGCCGGAATGAGGAAATACCGCTCTTTAAGGCTTTCTACAAGTGGCTCCTCGATACGCTTTCCGTCGTACCGGGTGGCCAGGCCCAGAAGACAGGCCGAAAGGAGGACCGGTTCCCTCACACCAGGACCACCGAGGGAGGCTGCTCCGGGGAAGCCTCAATATGCCCCAGACGATAGACCCGTTCTCCGGAACCCCGACAGATGGCCTCGGCCTCCTCCGCCACCTCCTCCGGGACCACCAGCACAAATCCCACCCCGCAGTTAAAGACCCGATACATCTCCTCCTCGGAGATACGTCCCTGTTCCATGAGGAACCGGAAAATGGGGGGCATCTCCCAGGCCGACTTCCGGATCACCGCCCGGACCCCCCGGGGCAAAACCCGTTTGAGGTTGTCGTAAAAACCGCCTCCGGTGATATGGGCCATGGCCTTAACCGGAAGGCCCCGATGAAGAAGATTCATTACCGTCTTCACATAGATCCGGGTGGGACGCAGCAGTTCCTCTCCCAGGGGGGCCTCCAACTCCGGGATACGCTGATCCAGGGAAAGCTTCAGTTCCTCCAGCACAATCTTGCGCACCAGAGAAAACCCGTTGGCATGGAGGCCGTTAGAGGCCAGCCCCAGAAGGACATCCCCCACCGAGACCTCGGAGCCGTCGATGATCCGGGACCGCTCCACCACCCCCACCGCAAACCCCGCACAATCGTATTCTCCGGGGGGATACATCCCGGGCATCTCCGCGGTTTCCCCGCCCAGCAGGGCACAGTCGGCCTCCCGACAGCCCTCGGCCACCCCCTCCAGCAGCTCGAGATAAACCTTCTCTTCCAGCCGACCGAAGGCCAGATAATCCAGGAAGAAGAGGGGCTTGGCCCCGCAGACGACCAGGTCGTTTACGCACATGGCCACCAGATCGATTCCAATTCCCCGGTGGTGCCCGGCCAGGACCGCCAGCTTGATCTTGGTCCCCACCCCGTCGGTGGTGGCGCACAGAACCGGTTCCTTGAAATTCAAATCCAGGGCAAAAAATCCGGAAAAACCCCCGATGTCCGCCAGCACCCCCCGGCGGGGCGTGCTCTTCACCAGGCGGCGGATCTCCTCCACCAGACGGTTGGCCTTGTCAATATCCACCCCGGCTTCGGCGTAACGCGATCTCTCGGCCATGATCAGTAAGCGTAAAGCTTTCCGTACGGACGATGGGTGTAGGGTTCAATCTTTATAAAGGGCTCCCGGAGGATCTCCTGAAGATCCAGATGGAAGTCCTCACAATATTCGGCCAGATGCCGGCGCAAAAGTTCCTGGTCCTGGGCGGTGAGTTCGTGGGGTTTAAGGCCCTTGCCCAGCTGATACTCCTCCACCTTTCCCCGGATATAGATGGTGCCTCCGTGCATTCCCGTACCCAGATAGAGACCGGCCAGGGGTCGTTCGGGGTACCGGGAAAACATCCCCAGCAGGATGATGATGCCCCCGGCCATGTATTCTCCCAGGAAATCCCCGGCCTTTCCTCCGATGATGATCACCGGGATCTTGTCCATATAGGCCTTCATATGGATCCCCACCCGGTAGCCCACATCGGAATAGACATGGATCTTTCCGCCGCGCATGGCATAACCCACCACATCTCCGGCCATGCCGTGAACCACGATCTTCCCGTCATCCATGGTGTTTCCGGCCCCGTCCTGGGTGTTGCCGTGGACGATGATCTCCGGCCCCCGCATGAAGGCCCCCAGATCCAGACCGGGAGTACCGTAAATATCCAGGCGAACCTTTTCCGCAATCCCGGCAGCAATGTACCGCTGACCGTTCACGTTGCGCAGGATAAACTCCCTTTCCCCCTCCTCGATCTTGGCCCGAAGCAGGCGATTCAGATCCCGATAATGCAAATCCCTGGCGTCTATCTCCGTGGCCATCAATGCGCGCCTCCTT
>WGAR01000196.1 GCA_015494725.1 Thermodesulfobacteriaceae bacterium
TCCTTCTCATCTTTCCTCTCCTGGCCCTGGGAGCCCTTCTTCTGGTGCCCTATTTTCTCCATCAGGGTCGGGCCCTGGCAGCCTTCCTTTCCTCCGGAGCCACCATCCTGGGGTTTACCGCCTGGGGCATGGCCGGGCTCTTTCCCAACCTCTTCCCCTCGCGTCTCAATCCGGCCTGGTCCCTTACCATCTACAACAGTTCCTCCAGTCCCCTTACCCTTAAGATTATGACCGTGGTGGCCTTCATCTTCGTGCCCATTGTGCTTCTTTACACCTTCTGGACCTATCGCACTTTTTCCTATCGCCTCACCCGCGAAGAGGTGGCCTACGGCGAGGGATACTGATTTACAGGGCGGGGCCGCGGCCCCGCCTTGACTTGATTCCTTAAGCCTCGGTAAGTTAGAACTATGCCCGAGGCTCCGTCATGGTTTGAGGTTCTCAAGGCCCTTTTTCAGAAGACTCCGGAGGAACACCTTCAGGAGTTCACCGAGGAGATAGGCCAGCTGGTGGAGGAGGCCGAACGGGAGGGGCTCCTGAGTCCGGAGGAAAGGGAGATCCTCCTTTCGGTTTTGCGTCTGCGTCGTGTGGCCGTGCGGGAGATCATGATTCCCCGGCGGGAATTGGTCGGGTTCCCGGTGGACCTCTCGGCCGGGGAGCTCTGGCGCCGGGTGGCCTCGGCTCCCCACGACTATTACCCCATCTACGAGGGCGAACTGGACAATTTCTTGGGGGTTGTCTCCCTCCGGGATCTGGTCCGCCGGGTGGGGGAGGATTTTTCCCTGCGTGAGCTCGTTCGCCCGGTCTATGTGATCCCGGAAAGTCTCAAGCTTCGGGAGGCCCTGCGTGGTTTTCGGGAGCGCAATGCCTCCGTGGCCCTGGTGATAGACGAGTTCGGGGCCCTCTCCGGTCTTTTGCGTCTTCGGGACCTTCTGGAGTTCCTCTTCCCGGTGCGGCAGCGTCCCCTGCGGCGTGATGCCGAGGGATGGTTTCTTCTGGGGCCGGATACCCCCCTCGAGGAGGCGGAACGTATTCTGGGGGTGGAGCTACCCCGGGGAGATTATGAAACTCTTTCCGGACTTATTCAGGAGACCCTGGGGCGGATTCCCTCTTCGGGAGAGAAGCTCGTGGTGGACGGCTTGGAGGTGGAGATCCTGGCCGCGGATGAGAGGGCCATTCGGTCCCTTAGGGTTCGTCCCCTTTCCGAAAAACCGTGATCTACCGGCTACTGGCGGCCATCTTAACCGGGATCCTTCTCACCCTTTCCTTTCCTGCCCCGGCTTTTTATCCCCTGGTTTTTGTGGCCCTGGTTCCTTTATTCCTGGCGGTCAAAGGACAGGGATGGCCGCGGGCTTTCGGGCTGGCCCTCCTGAGCGGTAGTGTACATTTGTCCACCCTTCTTTACTGGCTGGCCGGGGTGATGCATCGCTTCGGAGGTTTTCCCTGGCCGGCTGCGGTTTCCCTCCTTCTCCTCCTGGCCCTTTATCTATCTCTGTTCATGGCCCTTCCGGTGGCTTTGGGGGAAGGGAGAAACTTTTTTGAGCGTCCGTCCTTACGGGCCTCCCTCGGGCTGGCTTTGTTCTGGACTCTGGGAGAGATCCTTCGGGGAGCGGGGAGTCTGGGTTTTCCCTGGGAACCCCTGGGAGCGGCTCTGGCTCCGGCTCCCCCTCTTCTGCGTCCCGCGGCCTACCTTACCGTCTATGGGCTCTCCTTTCTTCTGGTGGGGACCAATTTTTTGATCTTTATGGCCTGCACCCGCCGTCGATGGGGTCTTTTATCTGCGGTCGTATTCTTCTGGCTGGGGGTATATGCCTGGGGCCTGATGACCATACCCCACCATCCCCCTTCACTCCCTCTTTCACTCTGCCTGGTTCAGGGCAATGTTCCCCAGGAGATAAAATGGAATCCGGGCGAGGATCGGCGCAATCTTTATCACTATCTTTCCCTTTCCCGGAAAGCGCTTTCCGCAACCCCGCGCCTTATCGTCTGGCCCGAAACGGCCCTTACCTTCGTCTATCCGGTATCTCCCCTGGTTCAGGCGTTGCAAGAAGGGGTGCGCGAGCTGGGGATCCCGGTCCTTTTCGGGGTTCCCCGGGTGGAGAGGACCCTTTCGGGATGGAGGCTTAAGAACAGCGCGGTGGTCCTGGCTCCCTCTGGGGAGGTTCTGGGTATTTACGACAAGGAACATCTGGTGCCTTTCGGGGAATATGTTCCCCTGGTTCGCTGGTTCCCCTGGTTGAGAAAACTGGCGGTGGCCTCGGGTAATTATGCGCCCGGGACGGGCCCCGGGGTGATCAGGATCAAGGGGGTGCGCTTGGGTCTGCTCATTTGTTTCGAAAACGCCTTTCCCTTCCTGGCCCGGAAACGGGTGCGCGAAGGGGCGGATCTCCTGGTGGTCCTGACCAACGATGCCTGGTTCGGATCCTCGGCTGCGCTGCCTCAGCATTTCTATCAATCCGTACTGCGAGCGGTGGAGACCCGGCGCTACGTGCTCCAGGTGGCTAATACCGGTATTTCTGGTCTGATCGACCCTTACGGTCGGATTCTTTCCCGCGGACCGATAAACCGGGAATGGATAGCCTGTTGGAAAAGATGAAAATATGCTAAGATTTTTGGATATAGACCGGCCTTTTCGGGGAGGAGGTTGCATGGCTGCGCTGGTTCACTTGATGCGCAAGCTGGAAGGGATGGATCCCTCCTTACGCGAGGTTTTGCTGGACATTCTCGAGGAGATGGAGAAGCAGAATGCCCGGCTGGAGGAGCTCTATGTATCCCGGCTGGAATTCGAGGAACTCAAGAAGGCGGTGCAGGAACTGGCCGGGAAGGTAGCCGAGCTGGCCGAGGCGCAGCGGCGGACGGAGGAAGCGATTCGGGGTTTAACGGAGAGGCAGGATCGTCTGGAGCGTGCTCTTGCCGAGCTTGCGGAAGCCCAGAGGCGGACGGAGGAAACGGTTCGGGGTTTAACGGAGAGGCAGGATCGTCTGGAGCATGCTCTTGCCGAGCTTGCGGAAGCCCAGAGGCGGACGGAGGAAACGGTTCAGAGGTTAGCGGAGGGGCAGGAGAGGCTTGAGGAAGGTCAGAGGCGGCTTGAAGAACGGCAGGAACGCCTTGAGGAGAGGCAGGATCGTTTGGAGCGTGCTCTTGCCGAGCTTGCGGAAGCCCAGAGGCGGACGGAGGAGGAGCTTAGGGAGTTCAAGGAAGAGACGCGCCGGAACTTTCAGCATGTATGGCAGGCCATTGCTGAACTCACCGAGGCGCAGCGGCGCACCGAGGAGGAGCTTAAGAAGCTTACCACCGAGCATGCCGAGACGCGGCGCAGGCTCGAGGGCCTTTCGGACACCGTGGGCTATACCCTGGAAAACGCTGCCTATCGGGCGCTTCCGGCCATTCTTAAAAACTTCGGCCTTGAGGTGGAGGGTCGTCTTATCCGAAAGTATGTGAAGGTGGGGCGGGTTTTCCGGCAGGTCAATGTCTATGGCCACGCCCGCCGCAACGGCGAGCGTCTTCTCATCCTGGGTGAGGTCAAGACCCGTCCCTCCAAGAAGGAGATTGCCCGGTTCGAGAAACTGGCCGATACCCTGGCCCAAAAGGAAGGTCTTCCCGTCTTTCGGCTCTTTGTGGCCCACGATTTTCCCCCGGACATCGAGGATCTTCTCCGCTCCCGCGACATCCTTCCGGTCTGGTCCTACGAACTTGAAGGCTAGCCCCCTTAATAACCATCCTTAATTCTTTCATATTGGCGACAACGATGCCAAAAAACATGCAAAATGGCATAAGGAAGCGATTTTTCAAGGAGCCTTCGGGAAGCTTTTTTCCTGTTTGGCCCGCGGGGCACCGGCAAATCCACCTGGCTCAGGCAAAATATAAGGGCTCTATCGGACGGGCTCTAAAGGTCAAAAACTCTACGGCCGTTTCTTCCGGAGGTTAAAAGGCTTGCTCTCTTTTAAAGAGGGCTATTCAAGAATCTCTTCTCTACCGGCGAAGATATGCTCTGCGGATACAGGACCTCCCATGTCTCCCGGTGGAGGAATTTTTTCGGACTCTACGCCCTGGTGAGGCCTTTTGGGAACGATAAACCCTCCCCCTGAAGCTTATCCCTCAACCCTTTTCCGTATAGCTCTTCTCTCGCCGGGATTTGAACCCGGATTAACCGCTTATAAGGCGGCCTACGGCCCCATACGCATAAAGAAATCGCTAGGGAGAAAGGAGACACGTTCACGATGAGGATAGAGAGACCGGGGCCTTGCTTAGGCTCCTATGTGGGCGATGATGGCTCTTATGACCTGGTGAAAGCCGGGGTTAAAGAGGGTGAAGCCCGCAAGCATGATCCCGGCCAGCACTTTGAGCCAAACCCGGATAACCTTGATCTCTCCTTCAAGATGAGCTAACTCTTCCCTTACCTCTCCTTTAAACTCAGCTAAGTCCGCCTTGGTCACCAGCTCCCTGGTAAGCTCTTCCTTAATCTCGGCCTTGACCACTTCCTTTTGCGCCCGGGCCTCCTCCCTTACCGCACCGAGGCCCTCCTCCAGGGCCCGGATGACCTTCTCGGCCCGCTCCCGATCCGGGATCGCCTCCTCGATCACCTTTACCACATCGTAGGGAAGAGCCATACCCATACTTCCAAGATAGCCTCTTTTCCTTTGAGGAGTCAATATCTTATGGCCGAAAGTTTTTGGGAAAGTGTAATTTTTTTCGGGGTCTCTTTGTTTTTTTCCGGACAAAGGAAGCGTAAAAACAGGAAGAGCGGATAATTTTGCGCGAAGGGCTGGAGGTTTTTATGGGCTATGCCTACAAGCTTTATGAAGCTTTTAGGGATCTCGGCGAGGAGAAGGCCGCGGTGTTTCCAGAGTTTGCCGAATACATGGAGAGCCGCAAGGACGCAACCTCCGAGGAGCTAAAGAAAGCAGGTCACGGCCGTGGCCACCATTCTGAGCTATTTTCTGCGTTAGGTTCCCATGGTGACAAAATTTGTCCATTGACTGACAATTTTTGTCAAAAATTCCGCTTGCGTGAACTCTTGTTCTTTTTCGTCTATTTTTTCGGCTCTTGCTTTTTGCCGGAAAACGCGGCTCCGATCTTCTGGCACGGATTTTGATTAAAAATAGAGATGAAAAAATCAAACTAAGGAGGTGTAAGTCATGGAGGTAAGGAAGAAAAAGGTCAGAAGGAAGGAGAAGGGTTTTACGCTGGTGGAACTGATGATCGTCATCGCCATCATCGCCATCCTGGCGGCGGTGGCCATCAGTCAGTACTCGGCCTACA
>WGAR01000197.1 GCA_015494725.1 Thermodesulfobacteriaceae bacterium
CCCAGCACCCTTTCCAGGCCCGCAGGCAGGGGGATGGAGCTCATGCCTCCTCCGGGGTCAGTTCTCTGATCCACTCTAAAAATTCTTCCCGGGAAGGACAACCCCGCCGGCCGTAATCGGAGAGACTGGCCGCGGCCACCTTGAGGCCCAGTCGCAGACATTGCTCCAGGGGGAACCCCAGGGCCAGACCCGCCAGCACCCCGGCGTCGAAGAAATCCCCGGCCCCGGTATTGTCCACCACCCGGGAGGGAGATTCGGCCGGGAAATCCCGGGTCTCTTCGGGCTGGACCAGCCGGGCCCCCCGGGCACCGCGTTTAAGAAAAAGGACCTTCCCTCCCCGGCGGAGAAAATCCCGGGAAAGTCCCAGGGTTTGCCATTCCCTCTCGGTCATGAAGAGATAGCGGGCCCGTTGCAGGAGGGGGGCCAGGGCCTCCGGCCCCCGGGCGACATAAATCTCGCCGGGGTCCAGGCTCACCCCCTTTGAGACCGTCTCCACCAGATGTCGGTGAAAGGAAAATCCGGTTTCACTCACCAGGGAACTCAGATGCAGCCATTCCTCCGGAAAGACCCGGGGACGAAAATCCGCCAGGGCCTCCTCGCAGGAGCCCGGGGAAACCAGAATGAAACGGTCCTTCCGTTCATCCAGCACGATAAGAGCAAGCCCGGTGCTACCCTTTACCCGCACCCGGGAGAGATCCACCCCCGCGGAGGCCATCTCCGAAAGGACCGCCTCTCCCTCGGGGTCCTCCCCGACGGCTCCGGTGAAGGCGCAGGGAAACCCGAAACGGGCCAGGGCCCAGAGGGTATTGGCCGCCGACCCCCCTCCGGAGACCGCAAGAAACTCCCCCCGGGCCTCAAGAAGGTCCCGGAATTCAAGGAGGGTCCTCCGGTCCCCGGCCCTCTCCTCCCCGGGGCGGAGGTCCATACCCGGAAATCGAATCTCCCGAAGGTCCGCCACCCGATAAAAGAGATCCAGGTTCAGGGCCCCGGAGCCCAAAAAACGGCTCTCCCTCATCTCTTTTCTCCGGAAGGACCCTTTCCCAGGTGCCGGGAAAGCTCCTCCAGAAGGACCCGCATCCGTCCGAGCAGGGGAAAGACCCTTTCCTCCATCCGGGCGTGCACCTCCTCCTGGTCGAGATGATCCGCAGCCAGACCCCGGATCTCCTCCTGCAAGCGGCGATAGAGACGCTGAATCTCCTCAAAAAGGGTCCGGGAGGTCTCGTCCGGCGGGTTAAAGGCGGAAAAAAACCGGCTCAGATCCCCTTTCCGGGGATCCAGATACTCGGAGAGATCCTCTCCCTTAAGGGCGGCCTTAAGGAGTCGCATCTTCCAGCGCAGGAGATCCAGGATCAGAAGGTCGATCTCCAGCGGCTCAAAGGAAATATCTTCTTCGGGGCCCTTTTCCCTTTCCGCTCCTTTCAGGCAGAGAAGACAGCATTCCCTGAGGGCCTCCTCCAGGTCCTTTTCCAGCTCTCGCAGACGATCCGTGGGTCTTTCCTTCATGGTTCACCCCCGATAAACGATTCGGGCCCCTTCCAGGGCGAAAACCCCCGGCCCGTATTCCTTCTGAAGAAGAAGGGTATGCCGACCCACTCCCACCAGGACATTGGGATAGGCCCAGCGGGTGATCTGGAGGAGTGCCATGGCCCCCCGTTCCAGTTCCTCTTCCAGGGAGGCCAGGCGTTCCTTTATCTCCGCCATCTCCAGGAGCTTTTCCTTGAGCACCCGGTAGAGTCTTCCCAGGATCTTCTTCTGCCGGGGAGAGAGCTGACCCTCCTTGGCCATCCTTATCCCCTGCACCAGGGCCTCTTTCATCTGGTCGGTCAGTTGGTCCAGCCGATCGAATTCCCGTTCCAGGCGATAGACCTCCTCGGCCACCTCGTAGCTGAACCCCACCCGTACCACCGTCCGGACGAAGGCCGGATTCCCGGCCACACTCACCACCCCGGACCCCTCCACAAAGGTCTCCCCTCCCACCAGGCCCTTCTCTCCCAGAACGGAAAGGGAGCCCCCCACCATGGCCCGGGTCTGAAGGAGATATCCGGTTACGGTGAGGTTTCCTTTTACCCTTATTACGGCCTGTTCCACGATATTCAGGATGGCGTTTCCTCCGGCCTCTACCGAGGTCTCTTCCCCTTTTACTATGCCTCCCACGGTGAGGTGCCCACCGGTGCGGATCCTGACCCCGTCCTCCACGTTGCCCCGGATCTCGAGGTCTCCCTGGACCTCCACCTGGAAGCCCCTTTTCACCGAACCGGTCACGGTGAGCTTTCGGCCGTGAAAGTGGATATTTCCGGTGTTCCAGTCCACATCTCCTCGCAGGGTATAGACCGGATGGATCCGCAGCCGGCGTTGCTGGATCTCCAGGAATCCACCTTCTTCGGCCAGAATAAGCTCTTTTTCGGGGTCGTAGCGCAGTCCCGGACCCAGGATGAGATCCGCCCGACCCTCCTCCCCCGTCATCCCTTCCAGTTCCTCCTCCAGGCCCCTGAGTTTCTCGTCCACCCCGGAGGTCTCCTTCCGGAGACGGAGTTTGTGGCCGGGTTTGGGGGGAAGGGGTTCTCCCCACACGGTAAGCCCGGGCACTCCGGGAGTGGGGGGAAGCACGCGGGCCACCGCGGTACCGGCGGGCACGGAGACCAGGGCATTCACCTCCCGCCAGTCCACCCGGTGCGGAGAGACCTCCCGCGGCCCCCGGGAGAGATCGATCAGGAATTCGATGCGCCCGTCCTCACCGTGCTGGGGCGGTTGCCCCCGGGCCACGATCAAGCGGGACCCCTCCCCTAACGGTGGATCCAGAAGATTCTTGAGCCCCAGGTCTTCCAGCTGGGATCGAAATCGATAGAAGATCCGGGGCGAGAGTTCCTTGCCCGGCGGAGCCTCCAGCCAGGCCTCAAGTCCGTCCGGCGAAACCCTGAGCCGGTAGCCCTCTTCCAGGGTAACAGTCTCCCTCCCCACGCCTTTAGAGTAGCAGATCTCCTGCGGGAATACAAAACCTCTCCTATCCTCTTTCTGGAATCCGGGTTAGAATCTTTAGGATGAAAACCGTTCCCCTTACGGGCCTTTCCGAAGAGGAGGCCCGGAAACGACGGGAGCTTTACGGTCCCAACCGTTTGCCCCTGGCCCGGGGACGATCTCCGCTGCGGATCTTCCTGGAACAGTTTCGTTCCCTCTTTATCTACGCCCTGCTTGTGGCCGGTGGGGTCTCTTATTTTCTGGGAAAGCTCCTGGACGCGGTGGTTATCTGGGCGGTGGTGGTAATCAACGCCCTGATCGGTTTTCTCCAGGAGCTCAAGGCCGAACGCACCCTGGCCGGTCTGCAGGAATATCTGAGCCCCCGGGCCACGGTAATTCGGGAGGGGGTTCGACGGGAGATCCCGGCCGAGGAGGTAGTTCCCGGGGATGTGCTGGTCCTGCGGGCGGGGATGAAGGTCCCGGCCGACGCCCGGCTTCTCGAGGCCCGCAATCTCACCGTGGATGAGTCCGCTCTTACCGGAGAGAGTTTCCCTCAGGAGAAATCCCCCGGGGATCTCCCGGAGGATCTTCCCCTGGCTGAACGCCGAAACATGGTCTTTTCCGGGACCCTGGTGGTCTCCGGGGAGGGAACGGCCCTGGTTACCGCCACCGGAGCCCAGACCGAGTTCGGGCGTCTGGCCCATATGATGGGTGAGATCCGGATCCCCAAGACCCCTCTCATGCAACGCCTGGAGGTCTTCACCCGCTGGATCAGCCTGGCCATCCTGGGATTGACCGGACTTACCTTCGGGGTGGGGTATTGGCGGGGGTTCGGCATGGAGGAATCCTTTATGGCGGCGGTGGCCCTGGCGGTCTCGGCCATTCCGGAGGGACTTCCGGTGATCCTCACCGTGGCCCTGGCCATGGGAGTAAAACGTATGGCCCGCCAAAAGGCCATCATCCGTTATCTTCCGGCGGTGGAAACCCTGGGAAGCACCACCATCATCTTCACGGACAAGACCGGAACCCTCACCGAAAACCGCCTCCGGGTGGAGGTCCTGGTGGATCCGGAGGGAAGGGTCTATCCGGAGGCGGAGGCTGCAAAGATCCCCTCCCTGAGACCGCTCCTTCAAGCCCTCGCCTGGGTACTGGAGGGTGGACATCCGGTGGACAGGGCGCTCGAGGAACTGGTGATCTCCCCTCCCGGCGGAAGGGTCCTGGATCGGATTCCCTTTGATTCCTCCCGAAAATACGCCGCCTTTCTGGTGGAGGAGGAGGGCCGGCAGCGTCGCTTGCTCCTTAAAGGAGCACCGGAGATCGTCCTGGATCGATGTGAAGGGAAGGAACCCCTCCTGGAACAGCTTGCGGACCTGGCCCGGCAGGGACTTCGGCTCCTGGCCCTGGCCTCCATGGAAACCAACGCTTCCGGGATCTCCGGGGATGTCCCGACCAAGGGATTTCGTCCCCTAGGGCTGGTGGGATTTCGGGACCCTCCGCGGAAGGAGGCCGGCCCGGCGGTGCGCACCTGTCTGGCCGCGGGGATCCGGGTAAAGATGGTCACCGGCGACCATCCTCTCACCGCGGAGACCATTGCCCGGGCGGTGGGGCTCTCCGGGCCGGCCGTCCCGGGAAGGGAGATCGAGGAAGCCTCCCCGGAAAGGATCGCCCGGTGGCTTTCCGAAACGGACGTGGTGGCCCGGGCCACCCCGCGGACCAAGCTGAAATTGATCGAGGTCTTCAAGGCCCGGGGAGAGATCGTGGCCATGACCGGCGACGGGGTGAACGACGCCCCGGCCCTTAAGGCCGCCCATATCGGGGTGGCCATGGGTAGCGGCACCGAGGTGGCCAAGGAAGCCGCGGACATGGTCCTCCTGGACGATAATTTCGCCACCCTGGTGGGAGCGGTAAAGGAAGGACGCACCGTATTCGATAACCTCCGGAAGACCCTGCTTTTCATCTTCCCCACCAACGGAGGCGAGGGGCTCATCCTGCTGGGGAGTCTTTTGGCCGCCTCGGTGCTGCCGGTCCTGCCGCTGCACATCCTCTGGATCAATCTGGTAACCACCGTGGCTCTGGCGGTGACCCTGGCCTTTGAGCCCGCGGAAAAGGACCTCATGTCCCGTCCTCCCCGACCCGGAACGGCCCCTCTTCTGGATCGGGGGCTGCTTTTCCAGATCGGAGTGGTCTCGGTGATCATGGCCCTGGTGGCCTGGGGAGGGTTTATCCTCTGGAAAAACTACCGGGGACTGGCCCAGGCCCGGGCTCTTACCGTAAACCTCCTGGTCTTTATGGAGGCCTTCTATCTGCTCAATACCCGGTTCCTTTCCGCCTCCGCCCTTTCTCTGCGGAAGCTCTGGACCGGAAATCCGGCCCTTGTCCCGGGGCTTCTTACGGTGGTGGTACTGCAGCTCCTTTTCACCTATCTGCCTCCCTTGAGGCGGATCTTCGGCGTGGAACCCCTGCCGGTGGAGGCCTGGGGGCTGATCCTGGCCGGAGGGCTTCTCCTCTTTCTGGCCGTGGAGGCCAAGAAGTTCCTGCGTCGGGTGGCCGGGTCTTGACGCCCCGGGCCCGGGAATAAATACTTCTGGATATCCCATCCGAGGAGGATAGCCGTGCGTCTGGCCATCATCAGCGACAGTCACGATCACATTCCTCATCTGC
>WGAR01000198.1 GCA_015494725.1 Thermodesulfobacteriaceae bacterium
ACCTATTTCTGGAAATACGGCCGGAGGGACTGGCGGGGAGGAGGGCGCTCCAGCGGACGGGAGACCGTGGCCCGGGTGGCTGCCGGGGCCGTGGCCCAGAAAGTCCTTTCCGCTTACGGCATAGAGGTGAAGGCCTATACCGTAGCCCTGGGAGGAGTAAAGATCCGGGAATTCGACCCTGAAGAGGCCGAACGCAACCATCTCTTCTGTCCGGATCCCGAGGCCTATCGGGAAATGTGCCGCCGCATCGAGGAGGTCCGCCGGGAGGGGGATTCCCTGGGAGGAGTGGTGGAGATCCGGGCCACCGGGGTACCTCCGGGCCTGGGAGAACCCGTATTTGATAAGCTGGACGCCGATCTGGCCAAGGCCTTGATGAGCATCGGAGCGGTGAAGGGGGTGGAAATCGGGGCCGGTTTCGCCGCCGCGGAAAAAAAGGGCTCCGAAAACAACGACCCTATCACCCCGGAGGGGTTCCTCTCCAATCACGCCGGGGGGGTCCTGGCCGGGATCTCCTCCGGGCAGGAAATCGTCTGCCGGGTAGCCATAAAACCCATCCCCAGCATCGCCAAGGAACAGGACACCATCAACGAACGGGGAGAGCCGGTGAAGATCCGGGTGGGCGGGCGACACGATGCCTCGGCCATCCCCCGGATCGTTCCGGTATGTCAGGCTATGGTCCGCCTGGTCCTGGCGGATCATCTTCTGCAACAGCTGGCCCTTAAAGCCTTTCGGGAACATGTCCCGCTACCTTAAAGTCCTGGTCCCCCTTTTTCTGGTTTCGGTGGCCCTGCTTCTGATCTTCAAATGGACGGCGGTAAAAAACTTCGTCATCCGCTGGAGGGGAGGACCCCGGAAGTCCCCTTCCCTTATCCGGGCCCTTCCCTTTGATGTCCTCAGAGAAGGGGAACGAAAACGCATCCGAGACTATCTTTATAACCTTCAGAAAAAACTCACCCCCACCCAGATCCTCATTCCGGAGATCGCCGGTCGCCCCCGGGGTGCCCCTCTGGGAAAATATGTACGGGTAAGCGTAGTGGTGGAAGCCCGCGACAGAAAAGCCGCTGCTTACCTCAGGGCCAATCAGGGAAGGCTGGCCACCCTGATCCTGGATAGCATCGAAAACTTTTCCTACGAGCAACTCCGGAGCCGACAGGCAGTATGGAAATTCAAGGAAGAGCTTGCCCGGCGGATCTTCTTTTATTACGGGGATAAGATCCGGGACATAAGTATCGTGCAGTTCGAGATACACCAGACCAAGGGCTAGCGCAGCCAGGGGAGAAGATCCTCCAGCAGGCGTTGAAAACGTTCCTCCTCGCCGGGGGAGATCAGAAACCGCACCCTTCCCTCCCGGCCGGAGAGGGTCACCGGAAGGGCCAGATGGCCGAACCCCTCCAGGACAAAGCGTAAGAAAGCCAGGGAACGCGGGGGTATCTTTATCTCCATCACCGTGCTCTGCATCATCCTTGACAGGATAAAACGAATCTGCGACCCTTGAAAGGTAACCATGAGCATCCGGCATTATCGGTGGGTCCTGCGGCTTCCGCCCTCGGAGGTGGTGCAGGCTCTGGTGAGGGAGGGCGGTTTTCCCCGGTTGCTGGCCATCTTCCTCGCCAACCGGGGGTTCCGGGAGGCCGGTGCCGCGAGAGACTTCCTCTTTCCGGATCTTTCCGCCTTCGGCGATCCCATGACCATCCCGGGAATGCTTCCCGCGGTCCAGGTCCTGGCCCAGGCGCTCGAATCCGGCTCCCCCATCGGGATCTACGCCGATTACGATGTGGACGGAGTCACCGGAGCGGCCATGCTCCATCTCTTCCTGCGTGAACTCGGGGGGCAAACCCTGGTCCTCTTCCCCCACCGGGAAAAGGACGGGTACGGTTTCCACGCTCATCACCTGCCCTATTTCCGGGACCAGGGAGCAAGGGTGGTGGTTACGGTGGACTGCGGGATCACCAACCATGACACCGTGGAGGAGGCCAAACGCCTGGGGCTCAAGGTCATTGTTACCGACCACCACGAGATCCCCGGAGATCTTCCTCCGGCTGAAGCCGTAGTCACCGGCAAGCGTCTTCCCCCGGATTCTCCCTTCTATCCGCTCTGCGGAGCCGGAACCGTTCTGGCCCTGATCCGGGGCCTGCGGCGCTATCTGCTGGATAGGGGATATTTCGCCCATCGGGCGGTGCCCAACCTTAAAAGGTATCTGGATCTCGCGGCCCTGGGCACGGTGGCGGACATGGTGCCCCTGCAGGGTGAGAATCGACTCATCGCCGTTTTCGGTCTCAAGGAGCTTTCCCGAAGCCCTCGCCCCGGTATCCGGGCCCTCAAGGAAATTGCCGGGATAAAAGGCCCGGTGGGGACCGAGGAGGTCCTCTTCCGTCTGGCCCCTCGCCTCAACGCCGCGGGAAGACTCCGGGAAGCCCGACTGGCCTTTGAGCTTCTGGTCTCGGAAGACCCGGAACAGGCCGCGGAGATGGCCCAGGAACTGAATCGTCTCAACAGCGAAAGACAACGGGTGGAGGAAGAGGTTCTTTCCGGAATCCTGCAAAGACTTCCCCGGGATCCCCCTGCCGGGATCGTCATCAGCGGGGAGGACTGGCCTCTGGGAGTACTGGGTATTGTGGCCGGAAGGGTGGCGGAAAGGTTCTATAGACCGGTGGTGGTCCTTACCCGCAAGGGCGAAATCTTCAAGGGGTCCGGGAGGAGCATCCCGGAGGTAAACCTCTTTGAGACCTTCCGGCTATGCGCCGAACATCTCCTGGGATACGGGGGGCATCCGGCCGCCGGCGGAGTCAAACTTCATCCCCAATCCCTGGAATCCTTCAGAAAAACCTTTGCCCGGGTGGTGGAGGATCTCCTGCGTCAAAAGGGGTTTGATCCCGCGGAAGACCTGCGGCCCCGCCTCACCCTGGAGGGGCAGGCACGTCTTGCGGAAATCCTGGATCCGGATTTCGTGGAGGGATTCCGGCGTCTGGCTCCCTTCGGACCGGGCAATCCGGAACCGGTGCTGGCCCTCTCCGAATTCGAGGTAAGGCAACCGCGCCTTATGGCGGAAAAACACCTGCGTTTTATCCTCTGGCAGGACGGGCGGGGACTTTCGGCGGTGGGGTTCAATTTCGACCCGCAGGTCTTAACTTTTATAAACGATGGAAACGGAAACCTGGTGGTGGCAGCCACTCCCTGGATTGCCGAATACCAGGGAGATGAATATCTGGAATTGCGTATCCGCGACTTTCTAAAAAGGGAGGGGTCATGAACATCAGTCCTTTTATTTTTCGGGAATATGACATTCGAGGGCGGGTGGGGGAGGATTTTACTCCCGAGGTGGTCCGGGCCATCGGGCGGGCCTATGGCACGGTTATCCGGCGCCGCGGGGGGAAACGGGTGGTCTGCGGAAGGGACGGAAGGCTCTCCAGCCCCGAACTGCAGGAAGCCCTGATCGAAGGTATTCTCTCCACCGGGGTCTCGGTGGCGGACATAGGGCTTACCCCCACCCCGGTCATGTACTTTGCCCTGCATTATTTCCAGGGCTTTGACGGAGGCATCCAGGTCACCGGATCCCACAATCCTCCGGATATGAACGGACTCAAGATCTGCGTGGGGCAGGAAACCATCTACGGGCCGGAAATACGGGCCCTGCGGGACCTCATCGAAAAGGGAGATTTCGAAAAGGGAGAGGGAGAAACCAGCGAGCTGGATGCCCTGCGTCCCTACAAGGAATACCTCAAACAGAACCTCC
This sequence comes from Thermodesulfobacteriaceae bacterium, assembly GCA_015494725.1. GTDB lineage: Bacteria > Desulfobacterota > Thermodesulfobacteria > Thermodesulfobacteriales > Thermodesulfobacteriaceae > Thermosulfurimonas_A. The sequence continues at coordinate 3,734 of WGAR01000198.1, forward strand.
GCCTGGAGCGTCCGCTGCGGGTGGTTCTGGACCCGGGAAACGGGGTCTGTGCCCTTACCGCTCCGGAGATCTTTGAGGCCCTGGGCTGCGAGGTCACCTGTCTCTTTTGTGAGGTGGACGGCACCTTTCCCCATCACCACCCCGATCCGGTGGTCCCGGAAAATCTCAAGGCCCTGCGGGAAAAGGTCCTTGAACTCAAGGCGGACTTCGGGGTGGGCTACGACGGGGACGGTGATCGTCTGGGGGTAATCAACGACCGCGGGGAGATCCTCTGGGGGGATCAGCTTCTGATCCTCTTCGCCCGCCAGCTCCTTGCGGAACATCCCGGAGCCGCCATCATCGGTGAGGTCAAATGTTCCCAGGTCCTCTATGACGAGATCGCCCGGCTGGGAGGGCGCCCGGTAATGTGGAAGACCGGCCATTCCCTGATCAAAAAGAAGATGAAGGAGGAAGGGGCGCTTCTGGCCGGGGAGATGAGCGGACATATGTTCTTTGCCGATCGCTGGTTCGGGTTCGACGACGGAGTTTATGCCAGCCTGAGGCTTGCGGAAATCATTTCCCGGAGCGACCGTCCCCTTTCGGAGATGCTGGCTCACCTGCCCAAGACTTACAACACCCCGGAGATCCGCACCGAGTGTCCGGACGAAATCAAATTCGAGGTGGTACGAAGGCTCACCGAAAGGCTCAAGGCCGAGGGCTTTCAGGTCATCGATGTGGATGGAGCCCGGGTGGTCTTTCCTGATGGATGGGGCCTGGTGAGGGCTTCCAACACCCAGCCGGTGCTGGTCCTGCGATTCGAGGCCCACAGCCCGGAGCGCCTGGAGGAGATCCGCCGCCTCATCGAGGAAAAACTCCGGGAGGTAATGA
>WGAR01000199.1 GCA_015494725.1 Thermodesulfobacteriaceae bacterium
AAAGACCATCTTCTGGAGTTCCCGTTCGCTTTTTTCCGCCAGCGGTCCCTGGAGCTTGGGAGCAACCTTACCGAAAAAGCGGGCCCACAGCCCCCTGCCCTTGAGGAGCTTCAGGGGAAAGACCCCCTCCATGAGGGAGGAACGCCAGTGGCTCAGGATCTCTCCGGCGAAAGCTACCTCCTCCAGAGGAATGATCAGGACCCGGGTGGGGGTCTTGCACCAGAGGGCCTCCCGGATGACCGGAAGGCGCGGACGTTTTTCCTTTTCGGCGATGAAATTCCGGATCTCCTCTTCCTTCTGGGCCAGGACCTTTTCCAGAGTCGGGTCCATTCGGAGGAGGATTTCCCGACATTCGTTTTTGGCTTTGAGGATTAGCTTGCGCAGGGCCTTCTTCCGGCCCAGACGGGCCAGTTCCTCCACCGCCACCCAGCGTTCGTATTCCTGAAGAAACTGCCGGGTGAGATCCGGGATTTCGGCTGCAGGTTCCGCCGAAGCCCGGACCGGAGTCTCCGGAATCGGCCTCTCCGGAATCGGCCTCTCCGGAACCGGTCTTTCCGTAAGCGGCCTTTCCGGGGGTTTTTCCTCTTCCCGCGGGACCTCCACCTCCGGAGGAGCCGGAGGGGCCTCTTCCCTCGCCGGTTCCTCCAGTTCCAATTCCAGTTCCAGTTCCGGCAGCTCGGCCTCCTTTTCCGGAACCGCAACCTCTTCTTCCAGGGTCTTTAAGGCCTTTTCCAGTTCGGCTACCTCCTCTCCCACCTCGCGCTGCTCAAAATTATGTTTGTAAAGGAGATCTCCGGCCTTTTTCAGGAGATCCAGTTTGGGAGCGGTAACCCGTTCCGGGGTCTTAACCTCCACCAGAATGGTTTCTAGTATTTTTAACAAGCGTTGATTGGGAATATCTAATTTAAATTGTTGTAATTTTTTACACTTTTCTATGGCCTTTTCCGCTATTTCTGGTATAATCTCCCATTCGATGGTCAGGATCTCTCCCACCAGTTCTTCCAGAAGGTGCCGGAAGGATTCCTCGCCTTCCTCGATAATGGGTTCGAGCAGGGAATAGCCCTCGATCTCTTCTTCCTTAAGTTCGGTGGGTTTAGCGGTTTTAAAGATTTCGTCCAGGGCCTTTTCTACCTCTAACTCCAGCTCTAATTCCTGTTGTTCCTTGTCTTTTTCTTCCATAGTGGGCCCCTGCTAAAGGTATTTTTTGGCAATGTAACGCACGCTCAATTTGCTGATGGTCTTCAGGGTATCGAAAACACCGATACCCTTCGGAGCCACGGCTTCGAAATAAGGGGCATTCAGGTCTTTATTGAGGTCTTCCTGGAGCTCTTCCACCGAGAGGATGGGAATGCCCATGGAGGCCAGATCCCGCTTGTTGTACTGGAAGACCAGGGGAATTTCGTGGATATCCACTCCCCATTCGAAGAGGTGTTCCTTGAGATCCGCCAGACTCTCTTTGTTCTTTTCGCGGCGTATGCGCAGGGAATCGGCTACAAAGACCACCCCATCGGCCCCCTTGAGGACAATCTTTCGGGCCGGTTTATAAATGGCCTGCCCGGGAACGGTGTAAAGCTGGAGGCGAATGTCCAGGTCTTTGATCTTTCCCAGGCTCAGGGGGAGGAGATCGAAAAAGAGGGTCCTTTCTCCCTTAGTTTCGATGGTCAGGAGTTTTCCCTTGAACCGGTCCGGAAGGGCATTATAGATATAAAGAAGATTGGTGGTTTTGCCGGAACGCCCCGGGCCGTAATAGACGATCTTGCAGTAGATCTCTTTCTTCTTGAGGTCTATGAGCGCCATTAAATCTCCTGGATCTCCTTGGCTACCTGGTTGACTTTGAGACGTACCAGGCCCAGGGGAACATCATCTCTAAAGACCGTCACCAGGATGAGCTCGTCCCGGATCTTGCTGAGATGGATGTTATCCTTCTTTCCTTTATGGTAAAGGATGGAGAAATCGTCTTCCCCCAGGAGCTTGGCGATCTGATTGGTGGCTCCGAAGTTGGCCGCCGCCAGGGCGGCCAGAGAGGTCACATCCACGTCCTGGTTTTCTCCTACCGAAACCAGGATATTACCCGCTTCGTCGATGAGCAAAGCCAGACTCACTCCTATGGAGATGAGATAATCCTGTAACAATTTCTCCAACTGGGCTACCTTTTCGGGAGTTAATACCAGAACGCCCATGATAATCATCCTCCATTTGTTTGACAGAACTAGAATAATATGAATAATAATAACAAATCAAGAGGAAAAATCGGGTATGAAACGGGTCCTTATCATTGACGATTCTCCCCTCATCTGTCGTCTTCTGGAAAAGGCCCTTCTTTCCTTTCCCGAGTTTGTCCCGGTGGGGAAGGCCTCCAACGGAATGGAGGCCCTGGAAATGATAGAGAGGCTGGAGCCGGATGTATGCACGCTGGACGTAAATATGCCGGCCATGGATGGTCTGGTGCTCCTCAAGAAACTTATGGTCCGCAGGCCCATGCCGGTGCTTATGGTTAGTGCTCTCACCAAGGAGGGTTCTAAGACCGCCTTTGAATCCTTACGTTACGGGGCCCTGGATTTTTTGCCCAAGCCTGGAGGTCTCTGGGAGAGCGGTGGGGCTTTCGAGAAGCTCCTTTACGATCGCCTCAAGAGGGTGGCTGCGGTGGATCTGGAAAACATCCGTTTCATCACCCGGAAGAGACTGCGGAAGAAGGGGTTGACCTCGGCCGCCCCGGCCCGGGAGCTGGTGGTGGTGCTGACCAAGGAGGGAAGCTATACCTTTTTCCTGCGTCTCGTCCAGCACCTGGAGGAGATAAGGGCCCCCCAGCTCTGGTGTGTGGCCCTGCCGGACCGATGGGTGGAGTCCTTTGCGGAATATC
>WGAR01000200.1 GCA_015494725.1 Thermodesulfobacteriaceae bacterium
CCCTTTGAGAAGGCCCTACCCTCCACCCGACTTTCCTATCTGGGGGTCACCCCGGAGATGGTGGAGGATCCGGAAGGGGTGCTCCGGGAGATGCGGAGTAATCCGGAGAACCCTCGCTGGCGGGAATGGTACGCCCGGGCCCGCAGGGAAGAGGAAGAACGCCTGCGGGAGTTTCTGCTTCAGCGCAAGAAGATCTTTTTCGAACAGTACAAGTTTCCCTTCACCCCGGCCAAACTCGATCTGGTGCTCAAGCTTCACCGTAAGGAGGATCTGGATCCCCAGCAGGCCCTGGAAGAGATCCTTATGCTCTGGCGTCAGATCCGGAGCTTTGAAAAGAGTTTCGAGCGCCGCACCGGGATCAGAATCGCCTTTTCCGAGGAGGCCCGGGACCTCATCCTGGACGAGGTCCTGAAACGGGACGAGGGGGTGTATGCCTTCTGCGATCGGATCCTGAGCATTCTGGAATACGGGCTTAAGCTGGTTCAGGATCGCACCGGGAAGAAACTCTTCGAGCTTCCCGGCGAGGCGGTGAAGTCTCCGGAGTCCTTCCTCAATCGTCTGGTCAGCACCTCCTATCGACTCGATTAAGAATCATGCCCAAGCCACCCACCGTATATATGTGTCTTTCGGAGAGTGTGGCCCAGCGGGTTCGAGATACTCTGGCCGGGTTCAGGCTGAATCTGGTGGCCGTCCCGGACGGAGAGACCCTGATCGAGCTTTCCCGCCGGCATCCGCCGGATCTTATCATCCTGGAAAAGGAGATCCCCAAGCTGGATGGTTACGCGGTGGTCCTCCTGCTCAAGACCGATCCCAAGACCTCCCGGGTACCGGTGGTAGGGATCTGCAAGTGTTTTACGGATGCCGAAGCGGAAAAGGCCCGGGACGCTGGCTGCGACGATTATGTGTGTTATCCTTTAAACGAAGAAGAATTTAAAGATATGGTTCAACGATATCTAACGAGGTGAGAGAATGATCGGCATCTCCAAGTTATACTGCGGCACGGTGGAGGCCTCGGATCCCCTGCGCTACGGAAGGCGCAGCCGGGATCTTCCCTCCCATCTTCTTCAGTTTTCGGCGGACAAACGTCCGGTGGTGGTCTGGAACGTAACCAAGCAGTGTAATCTGCGCTGCGTGCACTGCTACGCCTCGGCCGATCCCCGGCCCGATCCGGATGAGCTCACCACTCAGGAGGGGATGGCCCTCCTTGAGGATCTGGCCCGTTTCGGGTGTCCGGTGGTCCTTTTTTCCGGAGGGGAACCCCTGATGCGGCCGGACATCCTGGACCTGATCCACAGGGCCGTGGAGCTGGGGATGCGGGCGGTGCTTTCCACCAACGGGGTGCTCATCGATCGGGCCCTGGCACGGGAACTGAAGAAGCTGGGGCTTTCCTACGTAGGGATCAGTATGGACGGTCTGGAGGAGGTTCACGATCGTTTTCGGGGGGTAAAGGGGGCCTTCAAAAAGGCCATGGAGGCGGTGGAAAACTGCAAGGCCGAGGGCATCAAGGTGGGGTTGCGGTTTACCATCAACCGGATCAACGCCTCGGAGATCCCGGGGATCTTCGACCTGGTAAAGGAACACCGGATCCCGCGGATATGCTTCTATCACCTGGTATATGCCGGGCGGGGATCCAGGCTCATGGAGGAAGACCTTTCTCATGAAGAGACCCGGCGGTGGGTGGATTATATCATCGATCGCACCAAGGAGCTTCACGACCAGGGTCTGCGGGTGGAGGTCCTCACCGTGGACAATCATGCCGACGGGCCCTATCTCTATCTGCGCATGAAACGGGAGGGCAACCCCCGGGCCGAGGAGGTCTATGAGCTCCTGCGCATGAACGGAGGGAACAATTCCGGAGTGGGAATCGGCTGTGTCTCCTGGGATGGGTCGGTGCACGCGGATCAGTTCTGGCGGCATTATTCCTTCGGAAATGTAAGGGAACGCCCCTTCAGCGAGATCTGGCTGGATACCTCCGACCCGCTCATGGCCAAACTGAAGGAGAAGAAAAAGTGGGTCAAGGGGCGCTGTGCTCGGTGTCGTTTTCTGGACGTATGCGCCGGAAACTTCCGGGTGCGGGCCGAGGCGGCCACCGGCGATGTGTGGGCGCCGGATCCGGCCTGCTACCTCACCGACGAGGAGATCGGCATCGCCTAGAAATTAACCGGGAGGATCGAAGATGACACCCATTCGCAGGGCACTCATCAGTGTTACGGATAAGACCGGGGTGGCGGATTTCGCCAGGGCCTTACGGGAAATGGGGGTGGAAATCATCTCCACCGGAGGCACGGCCCGGGTAATTCGGGAGGCCGGGGTGGAGGTGATCGACGTCTCCGAGGTCACCGGGTTCCCGGAGATGCTCGACGGCAGGGTAAAGACCCTCCATCCCAAGATCCACGGCGGGTTGCTCTATCTTCGCGACAAGGAGGACCATGTCCGGCAGATCCAGGAACAGGGGATAAAGCCCATCGACCTGGTGGCGGTAAACCTCTATGCCTTTGAGAAGACCGTGGCCGCCGGGGCGGATCTGGACACGGCCATAGAGAACATAGACATCGGGGGTCCCACCCTGCTCCGGGCTGCGGCCAAGAACTTCCGGTATGTAACCGTGATCGTGGATCCGGCGGACTATGAACGGGTGCTGGCGGAGATGCGGGAACACGGAGGGGCCACCACCCTGCGGACCAGGTTCGAGCTGGCCCGCAAGGTCTTTGAAACCACGGCCCGTTATGACCGGGCCATCGCCGATTATCTCTCCCGTGTGCCCCCTCCGGAAGAGACATGATCTGCGTCTCGGTGGCTGAACCCACGGTGGAGCAGGCCCTGGACACCCTAAGGCAGGTTTCCGGGGCGGACCTTTGCGAGATCCGGCTGGATGCTCTGGAGGAACCCCGTTTGAAGCCCTTTCTGGAACACCGGGAAAGGCTTCTTTTCACCTTTCGGGCCCGGGAGGAAGGGGGGTTCAGGGAGGTTCCGCTGGAGAGGCGGCTGGCCCTTCTGCGCGAGGCGGCGGCCGCCGGAGCGGCCTACGTGGATCTGGAGCTGCGTTCCGGTCCGGAGGCGGTAGCCGAATTGCGCCGGGCCTGCCGGAAGACCCGCCTCCTTCTTTCCTATCACCACTTTTCCCATACCCCTTCGGAGGCCTATCTGCGGGACAAGGTCCTGGAGATGCGCCATCTGGGGGCGGATGTGGGGAAGGTGGTCTGCATGGCCCGCACCCTTAGGGAAGCCTATCTCCTGCCGGGGCTCATCCTCTGGGCCCGGGAGAAACTGGACTTTCCCCTCATTGCCTTTGCCATGGGTCCGCTGGGAAAGTGGACGCGCGCGGTCTGTCTGCTCCTGGGCTCTCCCTTTACCTACGTAGCGGCCCGTCCCGGCGGGCAGACCGCCCCCGGGCAGCTCACCCTAGAGGAATTGCGCACCGCTCTGCAAGTCTTTCGGGAGGAGGGGCCTTGAGGGTTTTCGGCATCATAGGCTATCCGGTGGGGCATTCCCTTTCCCCGGCCATGCACAATGCGGCCCTGCGGGCCCTGGGGCTCGAGGGGGTCTATGGAGCCTTTGAGGTC
>WGAR01000201.1 GCA_015494725.1 Thermodesulfobacteriaceae bacterium
CCGGAACCCCTTTCTCCCGTTTATCCCTGCGCCTAGGGGGCCATTATATCTCCAGCGATGATGATCTCACCGACGAAGGCCGCATCCTCTTCGGAGACCTGCTTTATTTTGTTCCCTATCGCTGGAACCTCGGGTTGGAAGTAGCCTACTCCGAGTACCATCATCGTACCGATTTCGAAGTCCTTCAGCTTCGCCCTCATGCGGGCTATTTTCTGAAATTCGGCTCCCGGGTCCTGTATCTGGAAGGTAGCGGATATTATATCCATCCTCACCGCCGGGCCAAACTCGGCCTTCCCCTGCGCAATTATTATGCCCTGGAGTTATCGGCCACCCATAGTCAGGGGCCCTGGAAATTTCGGCTTTCCGGATGGGTGGGGCAACAGGTCTTTGCGGTGCGCCGAGCCGGTTTTGTGGTGTACAATCTCCGCGAAAAATATAAGGGCGGAGCCTCGGGCGAGATAACCTATAACCGGGGGGCTTATTTTGTGGGGCTTACGGCCACCTGGAATACCTATGTGGAATTGAGTTCTTCCCGCACCGTCAACCAGACGGTGTTCACCGGCTGGGTAGGGTATCGCTTCTGAAGCCATGCGGAAATTAATTCTGCTCCTGTTTCTACTTCCGGTCTGGAGTCTTCCGGCCCGGGGCATGGATTATGAACGTATAAAAAGGGCCTATCAACTTTCCTATCAGTTTGAAAGACGGGGAGAATATGCACGGGCCCGGGAGGCCCTGCTTCCGGTTTACGAGAACTTTCCCCGGGGATATACCGTCAACCTCCGCCTGGGCTGGCTTTTTTATCTGGAGGGGCACTACCGCAATGCCATCCACCATTACCGGATTGCCGCGGCGGTGGCTCCCGGGGCCGTGGAACCCCTACTAGGACTGAGTCTGCCTTACTTGGCTCAGAAAAACTGGACCCGGGTGGAGGCCCTGATGTATCAGGTACTGAAACGAGATTTTTACAACTATTACGGTAATCTCCGCCTGGCCGTGGCCCTCCGAAAGGAAGGAAAATACGCCCAGGCCGAGGCGGTGTGCCGGAAAATGCTCACCCTTTACCCTACCGACACGGCCTTCCTCACCGAACTGGCCCTGGATCTCTACCAACAGGGTAAACGTCGCAGGGCGCTGGAAATCTTCAGAAACATTCTGATTCTCGATCCCGCGAACCCCGTGGCTTCCAAATATGTTTCCCCTTAGTTTTTCTCTCTTGTAAGCCCAAAGACCGTGGGTTATCGTTTTTTCCATGAAAAAGTTACCTTTTAACCCCTGGGGGCTCGCTCTGGTGGTAGTGGGCACCTTCTCCGGGGTGGCCCTGCTCTCCTACCGTCCCCAGGATCCAAGCTGGGGGCATGTAGGGGCCAACCATATCCACAACTGGGGAGGCCTGGCCGGAGCCTATCTGGCCGGGTTTCTGTTCAATCTCCTGGGGTTTGCGGCCTTTCTCCTGGTGGCTCTGGTCCTGCTCCTCGGGGTCCGTTTCCTGCGGAGGGAAAACTTTCCCCGGCACGCCCTGGGAGGCGTTCTGGCCCTCACCCTGGCCTCCAGCCTGGGCTTAAGTTTCGTACCCGAGTCCTGGGGTTCCCGTTTTCGCTATCCGCTTAACGGGGGAATCATCGGCTTCCTCTTCCAGCATCTTAGACCCTACATCGGGGTGCCGGGGCTCTTGATCCTCCTTTTTCTGACCGGAGCTCTCGGGCTTGGCTGGATGCTGGGCGAATTCCTCCTTCCCTCCTTTTCCCTGAAGCGCCCCCGCCTCCGGGGAGGCCCCCTTCGCCGGCGGAAAAAGACCCCCGAAAAGACCCATATCCCCCCTGAAAAACAGGAGGCCGCAGGCTCCCGGCCTCCCCTCCACATCCAGGGGAAGGGGTTCCCTCCGCCGCTGGATCTCCTCCTTCTCCCCCCTTCCGACCGGACGGGGCCCAACAAGAGCGACCTGGAGGCCCTGGGGCGAACCCTGGAGGAAAAATTGCGGGAATTCGGGGTGGAGGGTAAGGTCTGCGGCATCAATCCCGGCCCGGTGATCACCGTTTACGAATTCAAACCCGCCCCGGGGATAAAGATCAACCGCATCGTTTCCCTGGCCGACGATCTGGCCCTGGGTCTTTCGGCCGAAAGCGTGCGCATCGTGGCCCCCATTCCCGGAAAGGACGTGGTGGGGATCGAGGTCTCCAATCCCCGCCGGGAGACGGTCTATCTGCGCGAAATCCTGGAGAGCGAAGCCTTTCGTAAGTCTCGCTCCCCGCTTACCCTGGCCCTGGGCAAGGACCAATCCGGCCATCCGGTGGTGGCGGATCTGGCCCGGATGCCCCATCTCCTCATCGCCGGGGCCACCGGAACCGGAAAGAGTGTCTTCATCCATTCGGTCATCCTGAGTCTCATCTATAAGAACACCCCGGAGCGGGTTCGCTTCCTGCTCATCGATCCCAAACGCATCGAACTTTCCACCTATGAGGGCATTCCCTATCTCCTGCATCCGGTGGTCCTGGAACCCAAGCTGGCCACCCGGGCCCTGCGCTGGGCGGTGGAGGAGATGGAACGGCGCTATACCCTGCTTGAGGAAAGCCGGGCCCGCAATCTGGACACCTACAACCGCCAGGCCGAGGAAAAATTACCCTATATCGTGATCATCATCGACGAACTGGCGGATCTCATGGTGGTATCCTCCAAGGAGGTGGAGACCCTCCTTACCCGTCTGGCTCAGATGGCCCGGGCCTCGGGTATCCACCTGCTGCTGGCCACCCAGCGTCCTTCGGTGGATGTGATCACCGGGCTGATCAAGGCCAACTTCCCGGCCCGTCTCTCCTTCCAGGTCTCCTCCCGCACCGATTCCCGAACCATCCTGGACGTTCAGGGAGCCGAGCGTCTCCTGGGAGCCGGAGACATGCTCTTTCTTCCTCCCGGGGCCTCCAAACTTCGGCGTATTCACGCCCCCTATGTCTCCGAATCCGAAGTCCAGCAGGTGGTAGAATACCTCCGGGCCCAGGGTGCACCGGAATATCTGGCCGACTTCGAAGCCTTACCCGAGGGAGAGGAAGGGCCGGAGCAGGATCTCGAAGAGGAGGATGAACTTTATCGCCAGGCGGTGGAAATCGCGGTTCAGCAGGGTAAAATTTCGGTCTCCATGCTACAGAGGCGCCTGCGCATAGGGTATAATCGGGCCGCCAGGCTCGTAGAACGTATGGAAAAGGAGGGTATCGTTGGTCCGAGCGATGGTGTACGTCCTCGCCCTGTTCTTTTGGGCCGTAAGCCTTAAGGCCGAACCGATCCCCCCGGAGGTGGTCCTTCACCGGGTGGAGGACTTTTACCTCCGCACGCAGACCCTTTCCGGGGCCTTCACCCAGGAAGTCTATTGGCGCAAAAAGCTCGAGGTGGAAACCTCCGGCGGGCGATTCTGGTTCTCCAAACCCGATCTCCTGCGCTGGGAGTACGATTATCCGGAAAAACTGGTTATCGTTTCCGACGGAAAAAGGGTCTATTATTACTCTCAGCCCGATGCGCAGGTCTTCGTTTTCGACCCCCGGAAGGCCTTCTCCCGCCTGGTCCTGGCCCTGCTCTCGGGAAAGGCCCGTCTGAGCCAAAATTTTCGCCTTCTCTCCGGGGCCCCGGCGGAGAGAGGATTCTATTTCCTGGAACTCAAGCCCCGGGGGGATCAGAGCGTCTCCCGGGTCAAACTCAAGGTAGAACTGAGCACAGGTGAAATAAGGGAAATCTGGTCTTGGGATCCTCTGGGAAATCTTACCCATCTTGTCCTCAAGGACCTGAGGATCAATCCCAGGATCGATCCCCAGAGGTTCGTCTTCAGGATTCCCAGGGGGGTGGAGGTCATCCAGGAAAAGGAAGGAGGTTCCTGAAAATGGAAAGAGAGAAACTTCAGGCCGAGATACGAAAGCTGGCCCGGGATCGTAAGGCCCTCATTCTGGCCCACAATTATCAGCCCCCGGAGATCCAGGATATCGCCGATCTGGTGGGGGATTCCCTGGAACTTTCCCTCAAGGCCTCCC